>JAHBYH010000005.1 GCA_019636055.1 Candidatus Paracaedibacteraceae bacterium | reverse complement strand
CCCCTAAAAGTCATTACGTCCGTTGTGATAAATATTTGTAAAACTTTAGTTTTTTAGGGGGATTTATGGCGAAATCTTGTCCACATTCCGATGCCTAAAATGACCCAAGGTAAGATCCATAATAATAAGGTTGCCCACCCAAGGGGAGGGGAGATCAGAACGCGGTCTCCGTATCGGTCCACGAACCAGTCAATGATTTGTTGGTCGGTATAGCCTGTTTCAATTTGTCGTCGGATAATTTTGCGAAGAAGTTCTGCTTCATCAACGGCGGATTCATTGAGATGTTGCCCATTACAGGTTGGACATAAAAGTTGTGATCCCAGATAAACGGCACGTCGCTCTTGGCTTGGGTCCGGAAGTTGTTCGTGAACCTCAATAGCTTGGCCATCGATAAGAAATAGGGGGAATAGGAGATACAACCACCAGCGTTTAGTGATGGATAAGAACCCCGCAAGACCCAGGAGAGCAAAACCAAGCCACATTAAATTAATCCAAGGCTTGTAGCTTAGACGAAATCCCCAACTGTCATCATCATAACGATCGCCTAATGTTACATAAAGATGATCGAGACCTCGTGATTGAATAGCTGATTCGGGGTGGATAATTTTTTGTGTGATAAAGAATCTCTTTTCAGGTTTAAGGTGGCCTTTGTCTGTGGTCAGGACAGCTGTTTGAGCCATGAAATTATCACCCCGTTCACCCTTTAATTCGGAAAATGTGATCGGAATATTGTGAATGGTTGTGGTCTCATGAACCTTGAGGGCGACCAACTTATCTTCTTCGTATCCGGAACTAAGGGCAATTCCGATAGCAGATAACCCCACAGCAAAATGAGCAAGAACCATAGGGATTTTTGTTTTTGCCCAGTGCCGATAAATGATTCCAAGAACCATACTACTACAAAGTCCCATCCCCAGGGCAAAGCCAAATAAGACGGGGATGCTTTTCTGATGGCCATAGTCCCATAAAATCAAGGCACTAATGGCTGCAATTAAAAGAGATGGGCTGCCTGCATTATAGGATTTTTCCCAAGGATCAACAGCCATTAAAACGATGATACTAAGGAAAACAGGAATGATTGTTTTATTGAAGTAAGGAGCACCCACCGTAATTAGGTGGCCGAACCAACTGAGGATAATGGGATACACGGTGCCAAATGTAACAACAAGGGCAGCAAAGCCCATAAGAAAAATCCCGATACTAAGAGGGGTTACCACGGTATTCATTTTGTTGAGTTGAGGCGTGGTTTTCCAGACTTGCCAAGCAAGGGGGATCAGAATAACACAGCAAACAAGTGCCAAGAAAAGACCGCGTTCAGGATCAATAGCAAAACTATGGACTGAAGTGACAAGGCCTGATCGGATAATAAAGGTGCCGATTAAACTGCTGGCCATACTCATGAAACAAAAAGACAGGGCTGAGCGTGATTGGGTCTTGATTGAGCTGTGCAAAGCGGCTGTTTGGAGGAGCCATGGAACAAGGGCTGCGTTTTCAACAGGATCCCAAAACCACCAGCCACCCCAACCCAATTCATAATAAGCCCAAAAACTACCGAGTGAAATGCCAATAGCCATAAAAGTCCATGAAACAGTTATCCAAAATCGAGATAACTGAGATATCCCGCCACTGATCGCCAGCAAAACAGGAATAAAACTGGTGACAATACCCAGATATAGAATCGGTGGGTGGATTGCCAAAAGCGGATCTTGAAGTAACGGATTCAAGTCCTGTCCGTTATCCACAGACATTGCCATGCTCTTGAAAGGATCGCATGCCATAATGAGGAATAGAACGATCGAAAGTGCAATATAATTTAGCCAAGCTAATGCCTTAGGATAAGAACGAGTAGCCAAGATGCCCATGCTATAAAAAAGCACAAGCCATAATAACATTGATCCCTCGTGATTTCCCCAGACACCAGAAATTTTATAGAGGAGTGGTTTGGTTGTATGGGAATATTGAACAACGTGAACAAAGGAAAAATCCGATGTAACATGGGCATAGATAAGCAAGCCGAAACAGCTGAGCAACATGATAAGACTGACTAAGCTTAGTTTTGAAAATCGAGTTGATAGGCTCATTAAGAGGGCTGTGACCAGTAAAAGCCCCTGACCAACATAGGGTAGACCGCCCATTTTATTTCCTTAGCAACCAACAACATTGCACTAACTTTACCGAAAATTGAGGACACTGTCGAGTTTTACACATCCGGTTTCACGAATTAGTAACTTTAACATCATATCATAAATATAGATACATCAGGAGGTGTAAATGCTTCATGTTTTAATGTTGCTCTTTAGTTTTTTGAATGCTTATGATGAATCCGATACGTTAAATCATATCAAGTTTGACTTCTTTTATAAAGTACAGTTTGTGCCGCAAGAGGTATCTGAACGTCCAAGACTGCCTGTGCATTCTTTAGTCCCTGTGGTTGTCCCAACGCTGGATTATCACTTGATTCAACGGGCAAATATTGATCAGCGTGATTTGGATTATTGGATATGGTTTTATAAAGATCATGAAGAACCCAATCTTGAGGCAACGGCATTGCATCGAAAGTTATTACAGCCCGGCGAATTTACGATCGAAAACCTAAGAATTTTTAAGGAGGCCGTATCAAATATGTTTCCAGTGCCAAGGTGTGATTTAATGAAATTGACTGAGAGAACGATCTTGAGACTCAAGAACATTCAATAGAGATAAAGTCATGATGAGAACTTGTCGATCTTATTAATTCAGTGATATTATTAAAAATAATTGGTCTATAGTTATTTGATTTGTGACTGGAAGGTTGTTATACCAAATCTCATTTCTAAATTCTCCAAACGAATTTTGCGAGATTCGGCTTTGCGCATGTGCTTTTGTACACTTGCGCAGCCTCACTCTGAAATCCATTCGTATAATTTAATCTGAGACTTGGTATTATATCTTCGTTCGTGCTTTTCATTGGACACGTCGTTTCTTTTCCTTCGTCGGAGAATCAACTGAAACGACTATATAAAAGAAAGAATAGAGTATGTCAAAAATTTATATTGCAGCTGATCATGGGGGATTTGCTCTTAAAGCAATCTTAAAAGGTTATTTAACAAGTCATACCGTTATTGACTTGGGAACAAAGTCATTGGAGTCTGTCAACTATCCGGATTATGCCCAGAAATTAGCAGATGCTCTTAAAACAGATCCTGACGCGTTGGGGATTTTGATTTGTGGAACGGGACTTGGGATGTGTATGGCTGTGAATCGTCACCAACATATCAGAGCTGCTCGATGTTCGACAGGGCTGGATGCCCAACTAGCGCGTCAGCATAACAATGCTAATGTTCTCTGTTTGGGGGGGCGAGTCTTGGGGGATGAACTGGCGAAACACATTGTTGATGCGTTTGTATCCTTTTCCTTTGACGGTGGTCGTCATCAAACACGGGTCGATCAATTCTCATGTTAAATTCATTGTTGCGTTTAGGGCGATTTGATAAACCCATCGGGATTGCTTTAATTTTATTTCCCTGTTGGTGGGGGCTTGCCTATATTCAAGGATTTGCTATCGATTTAAAATTGATGGCTCTGTTTGCTCTAGGAGCAACTGCTATGCGTGCAGCAGGCTGTATTGTTAATGATTATTTTGATCGTGACGTGGATCAACGCGTCGCGCGCACAAAACTGAGACCCTTGGTCTCTGGTGAAGTGAGTCTTAAGGCTGCTTTTTGCTTCTTCTTGACACTGTGCGCCATTGGTTTATTGGTTCTGATTCAGTTTCCTGTTCGATGTTGGGTGATTGGCGTTGTTGCCACAATATTATTCATGGTCTATCCCTTAGCCAAAAGATTTACGAATTATCCGCAAGTTGTGTTGGGTTTGGCCTTTAATATCGGTTTTCCCATGGCTGTTGCAATTTTTACGCCAAATATTTTCCATATGGGCGTTGTTTTTGGTTATGTTGCGGGGATTTTATGGACGGTTGCTTATGATACGGTTTATGCTTTTCAGGATATTGAGGATGATCGCCATTTAGATATCGGATCAACTGCTTTGGTTTTTGAAAAAGCCCCCAAAACTATTATTACAATTCTCTATTTAGGGATGGGTATGTTATTAAGTCTATCTTGCTATTTAGCACATTCTAGCTTTTTACCATATGTATTTTTTGCCGGGGCTATTGCCTATATTTTGAAAAAATTACAGGTTTTGGATTTGAAAAATGTTGACCAATGTCGAGATTTCTTTGTTGTCAACCAGTGGGTTGGTCTATTGGTTTTCTTAGGGTATTTGGTGAGATAATATGCAGCTTGTTGAATCTGGTAGAGAGTTTTCCTACCCCTCTCTTTAGAGAGGGGTAGGATTCTCAATATTTACGCAGCATCTGCCTCGGCTTCACCCGCAGTTTCCCCATCAGGACCACGCATCATGCCATCGGCTAAAAGACCGGCATTACCACGGATCGCTGTTTCGATTTGGGTGGCAATGTCCGGGTTATCCTTTAAGAATTGACGCGCAGACTCTTTGCCTTGACCAATACGTTGGGATCCCATGGAATACCAAGATCCGGCCTTGTCAACAACGCCAGCAGAAACGCCGAGGTCAATGAGCTCACCGGTTTTGGAAACTCCTTCGCCGTACATGATGTCAAAATCAACCACTTTAAAAGGAGGGGCCATTTTGTTTTTAACAACTTTGACACGGGTTTGGTTACCAACAACCTGATCTTTGTCTTTAATGGATCCAATACGACGAATGTCGAGGCGAACAGAGGCATAAAATTTCAACGCATTACCACCAGTTGTGGTTTCGGGGTTACCAAACATCACACCAATTTTTTGGCGAATCTGGTTGATGAAAATAACCATACAGTTGGTTTTGTGAATAGATCCTGTTAACTTACGCAAGGCTTGGCTCATCAAACGAGCTTGTAGCCCCATATGAGAATCACCCATGTCACCTTCGAGTTCAGCTTTTGGAACCAATGCTGCAACCGAGTCAACGATCAAAACATCGATGGCGCCACTGCGGACAAGAGTGTCTGCAATTTCTAAAGCTTGTTCCCCTGTATCCGGCTGGGAAATAATTAGATTATCAATATTGACACCTAATTTCCTGGCATAGGATGGATCAAGGGCATGTTCTGCGTCAACGAATGCACAAGTGCCTCCAGTTTTTTGTGCTTCGGCAACAGCATGTAGAGCCAATGTTGTCTTACCGGATGATTCAGGGCCATAAATTTCGATGATACGACCACGCGGGAACCCGCCGATACCCAAAGCAATATCAAGCCCCAATGAGCCTGAAGAGACCGCATCAATTTCAACGGTTTCGCGTTGACCAAGACGCATGACGGATCCTTTGCCAAAAGCGCGTTCAATCTGGGATAGAGCGGCGTCTAACGCTTTTCCTTTATCTGTTGTTGTCATGAAAAATCCTCCACAATATGATTCATTGAATTATGGCATAGGTGCTAGGGGATGGCTAGTGGTTTGTTTGTCTTGACGGGGACTGTGATATTGGTATACAAAAGAGTTGTCTATGTATCCAATACGTATAGTCATTCCATTTGATTCTCCGGCAGTATTATATCGTTGCTTATGAACTTAATTGTACGTTTTGCTCTTTGTATCTTGTTGGAAAATTATCGGATCTAATTATATAGACTTTTTAGCTTTTTATCCCTATTTCCATTATAATTGATGTTTAAACCTGATCAGGAGTACGATCATGTCGCGTCTGTTTTTTCCATTACTTGTTTTATCCCTCGTTGCTTGTTGTATTGAGGTTGATATTTCTGTGCCCGGATTTCCTGATATGGCACGGTATTTTGCTGTTGGTGAAGGTGAGATTCAACTCACGGTTGCTGTAAATTTTGCCGGATTTTGTTTGGCGGCCCTTGTTTATGGGCCTTTGTCCGAAGCTTATGGTCGTCGTCCCTTGATGGTTATTGGGAACTTGATTATGGTATTGGGGGCTGTTGGGTGTGTTCTCGCACCTGACTTGCCTCTTTTGTTGCTGGCGCGATTTTTTCAGGGGGTAGGGGCTTCTGCCTCTGCTGTTATCGTCTTTGCAATGATTGCCGATGCTTATCAAGGTGAAAAATCAGCTCGTCTTATTGGGGTTATGAATTCCTTTTTAACAACAGCGATGGCCTTGGCTCCTGTCTTGGGTGGTTTCATTAATGAAGCTATTGGTTGGCGTGGGAATTATGGCGTTGTAGCCTTAGTGACGGTGGTTTCTTGGGTGCTCTTGGTTTTGTATTTACCTGAGACGCGTCAAGAACGAGACATCATTTCAGTCCGTAAAATTACTGCTGATTTTAAGCAACTGTTGTCCAGTGGTCGATTTATGGTTTATGCAATTGTCCCAAGTACGTGCGGTGCTGCTTATTTCGCGTTTATTGCGTGTGCTGCATTTTTATACCAACAAACCTATCAGGTTAATATTGTCGAATATTCTTTGCATCAAGGTATCATTGTTGGTGCCTTTTCACTGGTTAGTTCTTTTTCATCCAATTTCTCCTCTCGTATGGGGCGTCACAGGAGTTTAATGATTGGCGGAGCAATGGGCATTGGCGGGGCATTGCTTATGCTGACCTTAAGTCTTCTAGGGGAATGTGAGGCATTTGCGACAACCTTATCTATGGTCTTGTTCGCTTCTGGCGCTGCGATTGTTTATCCTCTAATTTTTGCGTCATCATTAGAAATATTCCCTAATATTCGAGGCGCAGCATCCTCCCTTATTATGAGTTTTCGCTCATTGCTGATTTCTTTAAGCATTGCCTTAATGGGATACTTTTATAATGGTACAGCGTATAATGTTGCGTTAATTATTCTAGGTATTATGATCGTTGCTTTTGCTTTAACCCTCTTGATTTTGAAGTTTGAGAAGGCAGATATAAAGGCTGAGGCTCAGAGAGCATTTAGTTAACGTGAATTCGATGTAAGAAAGTAAAAAACTTCCTATCAAATTATAATTAATCCGTGTCGTTATAAGGCCCTAACGTCTCCTCTACCTTGGGGAGAGGTCGCTCGAAGAGCGGGGGAGGGGCAAAAAATGACGATCAATAATTCGTTTGTTAATCTTGCTTAGGAATGACGGAGTAGCGCGGGTCGCTAACCAACTAATAATCACCGGGTTTTAAGCATTAATATGTAACCGATTCTTCATAAATCAACTCAAGCATAGAGGTAGGCTCAGTTGTTTTTTAGGAAAGACTGTTCCATTTATGGTGTTCTATGCAATTGCTTTTTTTTTAGATCCACCGTTATTATTTGCCCCTGTATTCGTTAGCAACACTTTAAGTTCTTGTATAGCTAAATCATTTAGTTTTTGTGCTTGCTCTGAATCAAAAGCCTTAATGGACTGCTGTACAATAGTAACCGCTTCGTGTGTTAATGTTTCTTGCAGTTGTCGAACTGTACTGTTGCGCATGAGGTCAAGGGTTGAATCTGCCGCAAGCTGTTTACGTTCGAGGATTGCTTCGATATTAGCATGCATCGTTCGCTGTAGTTCTTCAATTTGTTTGTCTGCTGCCTTTTTCATTGCATCAATTTCTTTTGACAATTGTTTTTCTAATTGCAGCTCTGTTTGTTTGCGATCTTGAGCAATCTGTAAAAGGGTCTGGGCTTCTTCTAACGTAAGCGATACCTCTTTGATCTGGGCATCAATTCCTTGAATCGCTTTGCGATAACCAAACTTTAAAACCGTTCCCATAAAAACAAGGAATCCAATGAGAACAACAAAACTAGCGTCAAAAAAAGATGTTTCGTGCATGGTCTTTATCCTTTTATAGAAGTTGATGCTTGGGATGATTCTGTTAGTTTAGAGATAATGTCCTGAACCAAATGCTTAAGTATATCCTTTGATTTTTCTTCGATTTCGTGACGATCTTTTGTTAGTTGCTCACTTAAGATGTGGGTTTGTTGATGGACGTGCTCTTCAAAGGCATGGATTTTCTCGTCCCGCATTTTATTAAGGTCACTCATCATGTGTGATATTTGAGCATGAACCTGATGTTTTGCCTTGTCAAAATCGTGTGTGTTTTTAGCGGATAAAGCATCAGCTTCGGCAGCTAATTTATTCGCTTTTGTTTTTAGTAGCTCAAGTTCGTGCGCTCGTGATTCCATGATTTTACTCATCCGAGGGATCAGAATCGCTACCATAGCAAAACATAAAATTCCAAAGCAAATCACAAGCCAGAAAATCTGAGATGGAAAGGTTGACATATCGAGTTGGGGCATTTTATCCTCACGCTTTTAGATTCACGCACTCTAATTGTGTATCATGCATCTAATCTTGACTTAATCTTAAACGATGCGATGTTTTAGTCGTTATCGATTTCTGTTATAGCCGATTCTTTATAAGTCGACTATAAAAAACAATGCTGCTCGCGCGTTATTTATGTGCTTTGCTTCACGTTATTTATAGCCGACTTAACATCTGATTGCATCTTGGCAGTTGTGTTGCCTGTAAGGCAAACAACCATCCTAGATAGTGATGTATTAGTTTAGCTAAATAAGATCATCATTGCTGTGACGAATGCCATCAATGCGATAGATTCTGTCAATGCGAATCCTAATAAACCAACAGGCATAACGTCGCTTTTTGCTGATGGGTTGCGCGCGATAGATGTGATCAAGTTAGAAAAAATATTTCCCAAACCAATTCCAACACCGAGTAGGGCGATAACAGCCATACCGGCACCGATCATTTTTGCTGCTGCTAAATCCATGGATCCTCTCTCCTTTTTGAATTAATGCAAATGAATTGCATCGTTTAGATATATACAGGTTAATACCGTGAACACATAGGCCTGGAGGAATGCCACCAGGAACTCAAAGCCCACCACCGCTAGGTTCACGACAAAGGGTAGGGCTGCGACAGGGAACAAACTTGTTCCCGCCAAAATGATCACAAATCCGGCAAAGATCTTGAGCATCGCATGACCTGCCATCATATTGGCAAACAGACGGACGCTCAGGCTGACCGGACGTGTGAAGTAAGACATGATTTCTACGGGAACCAACAGAGGGACAATATAAAAAGGTGTTCCCTCGGGACAGAATAGGCGTAAGAAGTGTGTGCCGTGTTTAATGAAGCCTAGGATTGTTACGCTCACAAAGACAATCATCGCTAGTGCAAATGTGACGATAATGTGGCTGGTGAACGTAAAGCCATAAGGGATCATGCCCAACGCATTCCCCATAAGAATAAATAGGAATAAGCTCATTACATAGGGAAGGTACGGCATACCTTCTTCCCCAATGTTGTCTTTAATCATTTGCCCGACAAAACGATGCAGGGACTCACCAATAAATTGTATACGACCAGGAATTAATTGAGGAGAACGGGTGGCGACTGCCATTAATAAGATCGAACTGAGTGTTGCTAAGACCATAAATAAGGATGAATTTGTGAAAGAAACGTCATACCCAACCAGTGATAACTGAATCAAAGGGGTGATCATAAATTGGTGCAGTGGATCGATCATTATTGTATCTCCGAAATTCAAGTATCCGATTTATTCTGCTCATCTGATTTTACATCGGATGAGCTATAGCTAACAAGTCTAAATATGTTTCGAAAGCCTGCGGCTGCACCTAACAAAATCATAACAATAAGCCCAAACGGCTTTGTATTAAAAAAGTGATCAATGCCAAGACCAAAGATAACACCGACAATAAGGCCGGAAATAAATTCAGTTCCCGCTCTCAGGGCGAGAGAAGCCACTGGTTGTTTTGGGCGATTTGTGTTATGACTCATACAGAACCGTTGTTAAGTTTTCTCAACTTGAGCTCACCTTAGCAAAAAAAACAATTTTGGTAAAATTTATTCTTATGATTTTGAACGTAATTCCTAAAAAAAAATTTGATGTAACCTATGCGGAACAAAAAAAGGGCCTGTTTTCCTTTGGATTATATGGTGTAGTCGAAATCCACTATACGGATGATGTTCTTCATCGTCTTGCTCCTGCTGCCGATCAAGACTGTCCGCCAATGCCGATTTTTCAAAAAATAGTAGCGTCAGGTACGGATTTTCAGGCAGAGGTTTGGCAATATTTGCTATCAGTAAAACAAGGAGAGACTTGCAGTTATAGCGATGTTGCCACAGCTATTGGGCGGCCAAAAGCGTACCGAGCCGTGGGGCAAGCAGTGGGCGCCAACCCTGTTGGTATTTTAATACCATGTCATAGAATTTTAGCTAAAAATCAAGCAATAGGTGGGTTTGCTTGGGGGGTCGATTTAAAAAGAAAATGGCTAAGTATTGAAAATATATGACAATTAATCTTGGTTAAAGTTAAAATATTTGTTAGGCTGGTTGAGTTTAATCGGTTAATTTAGAATTAACGATGCGTAAAGAAAGGGTTAATTCATGTCAAAAACCAATCTTGCAAGAAAGAGTGAGACCATGGAATCACAACAACAATCGGGATCGGTGATCCCGTTTATAAAAGCCTCAGACAACATTCCAGAAACAACAATCAAGGCGATTATTCTTGGTATTATATTAGCTATTGTCTTAGCCGGCTCGAATGCGTACTTGGGCTTGAAGATGGGGCAGACGATCTCTGCATCTATTCCGGCGGCTGTTATTTCAATGGCTGTTTTGCGCCTTTTTAGAAACTCGACTATCCTTGAAAACAATATCGTCCAAACAATTGCTTCTGCTGGTGAAGTTATTGCCGCGAGTACAATCTTTACTATTCCGGCATTGCTTGTTTTGCAGTACTGGCAAACACTAGACTATACACAAATTACATTGATTGCTGTTATTGGTGGCGTTTTGGGTGTTTTATTCTCGGTACCGCTGCGTCGTGCATTGATCGTTGAAGGGGGGCTTAAGTTTCCTGAAGGTGTTGCAACGGCTGAAGTTTTAAAAGCTGGTGCATCCAATGATTCAGACGAATCTGGTTCTGGTGCCGGGTTACTTGTTGGTGGTGCGGTTGGCGCGAGTATCATGAAATTTCTGCAAAGCGGGTTCCAAGTGATGTCTGAATCTGTTGCCGGTTGGGTTAAGATTGGCGGAACCGTTGTTGGTTTCAGCAGTGGTTTATCGCTTGCAATGATCGGTGCTGGTTTTATTGTTGGACTTAAGGTCGCGATTAACTTGTTGGTCGGTACAGCTTTGGCTTGGTTGGTTATTGTTCCTCTTTATGCGTTTTTTGGTGGGCCTGAAGCTTTTGGGTTAACCGCTGATGCTTCTGCTATCGATTTTGCGATGGCAATTAAAGGGGCAAAAATTCGTTATATTGGTGTTGGAACCATGGTTTTTGGTGGTTTATATGCCATTGCTAATTTGATAAAACCAATTAAAGAAGCAGTTAGTTCTTCGTTTGCAGCTATGAAGATGGCTCGTCAAGGCGTTTCTCAAAAACCGGTTAGAACTGAATATGATATTCCCATGACTTGGGTTATTGGCGGAACTTTGCTTTTGTCAATTCCAATTGCTATGCTATTTAATCATGTTATGGCCGGTGCAAATTTGCCGATCTCAAGCATTGCTTATGCAGCAACATTAGGTTTTTTGACGGTTGCATCTTTGGTTATTGGTTTTATTTGTGCTTCCATTGGTGGCTACATGGCCGGTATTGTCGGATCTTCAGCAAATCCGCTATCCGGGATCACGATTGGTGCTATTTTACTCGTTAGTTTTGCGTTGATTGCTATTCTTGGGAATGAAGTCACATTCGGTGTTGCTTCTAAAGAAGTTCTCTCGTTGGCTGCCGTTGTTATCTTTATTGGTGGTGTTGTCGCTGCTGCTGCATCTCTAAGTTGCGATAACTTGCAAGATCTGAAGTCTGGTCAATTGGTTGGTGCAACGCCATGGAAACAACAGTTAACTCTGATTGTTGGTGTTGTTGCTGGGGCGGCTGTTGTTGCTCCGATCCTACAACTCTTATTTGATGCTTATGGGATGGCTGGTGTGTTCCCTCGTGAAGGGATGGATCCATCAAAGGCTTTAGCTGCACCACAAGCAACTCTTATGGCGAGCGTTGCTCAGGGTATTTTTGAGCAGAAATTAGATTGGGCACTGGTTATGATTGGTGTTGGAATTGGTGTTGCGGTTATGTTAGTTGACCGTCTGATTCTTGCCCCTCGTAATGCGGAATATCGCCTATCTGTTCTCGCGATTGCATTGGGTATTTATTTGCCCATGGACGTAACTTTGCCGTTGATTATCGGTGGTGTTGTCAGCTTTATGGCACGACGTAGCCTTAAGAAAAAAGTTGCGTCCGAAACACCTGAGACTCAAGAGAAAGCATATTTAGCATCAGAACGTAAGGGATTGCTATTCAGTGCTGGTATGATCGCTGGTGATGCTTTGATTGGAATTGTTTTGGCTATTCCATTTGCAGCGTACCAAAGCACAAGTGTTTTTGCGCTTGTTGGTGAAGACTTTGTACAGACAGCTACAATCTTAGGAACCATTGCATTTGCCGGTTTTGCTTATGTCTTGTTCAACTTAGGTGCGAAAAAACATACCGCTTAATTGTATAATAAGCTGTTTTTTTAAAAGGCTCTGACATGTCAGGGCCTTTTTTGTATTGCAAAAACAAGGGGGTCAGGTACCATTAAATAGAGAGGGAATTTATTGGTTAGAGGAAAACATGGGACGATTATTGATCTCATTAGTTGCCGTGATTGCTGTAACATGCTGGGCTATGGCATTTGGTTATTTGGCTTATTATGTTCAGGATTGGTACGAGGCCGCTAGTCTTTTAACTATAGGTGGCATTACGTTTGTTGCTTTGATCTATTGGATTCGTGCGGTATATATTAGCCGAGGTCTTTCACTAACCATGAATCATTTACAGGGTGCTGTTAGTGCTTTGGCACCCCATATTGAATCAGTTGCTTTTGATGGGCAGAATAAAGTTATTTGGTCAACACACTTAAATGCTTATCCATCTTTGACCGAATATATTCGAAAACTGATGATGAAAATTGCAGATCCCGGGCTGGCAGAAAAAATAAAATCAATGATTGAGAATCGTCAACGTGGTGAGGTTTTATTTAATACGGGCGGTAATGGGTTAGGGGCAGATCAACGTTGGATTCTTTTCAGTTTATCCCCGTTTGAAAAAAACAGCTTTGTTACTGTTCTGCGAGACTTAACAGTCCATTTTGATTCTTATAACCAATTACGTCAGCAGTTTGATCAATTACAACTCTTCGTTGATCAGGCTCCTTTTGGGATTTTTTATTCAAGTAAGCAAGGTAAAATTCTTGGGGTGAACTCAACACTTAGCAAATGGCTTGATCTGTCACGTGATGAAATAATTGGCAGGCCTGTCAGCGACTTAATCAAGGATGCAGATTCGTACCGCGGGATGGTCCGAGTCTTTAATAAAGGCGGTCCAGGTTTTAAGGCACTTTTATTTAAACCGGAAGAAGGGGGGCAAAATAAGGTAAGCCCATCTATTCTTTGTCGGCTAGATAATGCGGTTGGATTAACTGCAGGTGAGTTAATCCAAGATTCCAGCTATTTAGACGCAGCCATACCGGCAGTTATGATTAATCAATATGGTGATATTGCTTCGTCAAACCCTGCGTTTACAACGATGTTGGGTGAACTTAACCCACGCGGTAAATTTTGTGATCTTGTCGTTCCTGCTCAACGGAATGATATTATTGAGCGATTGACCAAAGCCTTTGAACAGAAAACCATGATATCACCTTTTGAGGTTCGGTTTGAAGGTGATCGGATTCAGACAACAGCTTATCCATCGCGTTCGATTTCCAGAAATGGTATTGCTGAGATTATGCTGCAATTTATCGATATTTCTGAACAAAAGCGGTTGCAGGGGCAATTTATTCAATCTCAAAAAATGCAAGCTGTTGGTCAATTGGCTGGTGGGGTCGCCCATGATTTTAATAATCTATTGACGGCTATGATTGGCTATTGTGATTTGTTGTTGCAGCGTTACTTGCCCAATGACCCCTCATATAACGATATTGTGCAAATTAAACAAAATGCCAACCGAGCCGCAAACCTGGTTCGCCAATTATTAGCGTTCTCTCGTCAGCAAACGTTGCAACCTAAGGTGACCAATATTACCGACAATTTGGTTGAGTTATCAACCTTGCTTCGTCGCTTAATTGGGGCTGGTATTGAGTTGAAAATGGTTCATGCTCGGGATTTGTGGTTTGTCAAAGCTGATATTGGGCAGTTGGAACAGGTGATTATTAACCTTGTTGTTAATGCCCGTGATGCGATGAAATCCGGCGGTGTCTTAACGCTCAGAACATCGAATGTTCATTTTGCAAAACAACAACGCTATGGCCATGATGTCATTCCTAAAGGGGATTATGTTGCAATTGAGGTAATTGATACGGGGACGGGTATTGATCCTGAGCATTTAGAGTTAATTTTTGAGCCCTTTTTCTCAACAAAAGAAGTTGGAGAGGGAACAGGGTTGGGCCTTTCAACTGTTTACGGGATTGTTAAGCAAACAGGCGGTTTTGTTCAAGTAGAGAGTAAAATAGATCACGGAACAATATTTAAAATTTTATTACCACGACATAATGGTGTTGTTGAAGTCGAATCCTTTAAAACGGAGGTCAGTGCACAGGATTTAACAGGTGGTGGGCGTGTTTTATTAGTTGAAGATGAAGATGCTGTCCGTATGTTTAGTGCGCGAGCTTTGCGTGAAAAAGGCTATACTGTGATTGAGGCTAATAATGGTGACTCAGCATTGACGATGGTTGAGAATGGCGAGAAATTTGACGTTTTAATTACCGACGTTGTTATGCCTAAAATGGATGGTCCGACGTTGAATAAGAGAATTCGTGATATTTATCCGACAGCCAAAACAATTTTTATCTCAGGTTACACCGAAGATACATTCCGAAAAAATTTGGATGATGATGCCGATATTCATTTCTTACCAAAACCCTATACCTTAAAGGATTTAGCAGTGAAAGTAAAAGAAGTTATCGAGGCTGCTTAATCTAACGTGAGTTCGATATAAGAAAGATCAGACAGGTTCGTCATCCCCGATCAAGAAATCCTTAGCGTTTTCTAACGAAAACTTATAATTTCTAGTCGAGGATGACGGATTCTATTGCTGGATAGACCTTCTTATGTCGAACTGATGTTATTGTAAGTTAATTATTAATTAATGTATTATACGATATTATCGCTTAGTATTTTAACGATTGATCTATCCTATTTTTTCAAAATTTTATGTGTACAAGAGGCGATTGGTTTTATTTAATAGAGGTTGATATGAAGTTTTTAAATACAGTACTCTTATATAGTTGTTTATGCGGGGCATCTTTTTCTCAAGATGACCATGCAGCGAGTTCTTCTAATAGTAGAAATCATGGTGATGTAGAAGCAAGGGTCAATTTTGATTTACAAGAATATAATGATTTATTGGGACATTTATCTGGGTTCAATATATCTTATTATGAGACACAGCCACTTAATCATGACGACCTAGTAGCAAATTTCCATATAGAAGAAGTTGCGGCTGTGTATCATGCAATGCAGCGTATGCCTCTTCTATTTGAAAGGGCTGGTGCGGATACTATTGCTCATCAAAACTTTACCCTTTTTGAGAATTTTCTGCGTGATTGGGAAAGAAATAAGGGAGTAAAGGTAGCTGATTTTATTCGTGATAACGGTTAATAACAGGTTTTCTTATATATTTTACATCAAAATTGCTGCAGCAATAGCCCACATGATAACCCCAACCAGAAAATCTAGGATTTTCCATGACTTCGGGTTGGTGAAAAATGGGGCAAGATATTGCGCCCCATAGCATAATGAGAAAAACCATGTAATGGAGGCAAGGCAAGCCCCAACAGCGAATGACGGTTGTTCTGCATCTGGGAATTGTGAGCTAATGCTGCCGAGTAAAACAACCGCATCCAAATACACATGGGGATTAAGTAAGCTAAAAGCGAGTGTTAACGCAATAATTTTCCGCCAAGATGGTTTCTTCTTTGATTTGTCGAGTTCTATAGCATGACTTTTTCGCATGGCCAGAAAGGACCGTAATCCATAAATTCCTAAGAAAATAAAACCACCCCACTTTGCGATTTGAATTAAAATAGGGCTCGATTCTAGGAGTGTTGCAAAACCAAAAACACCACATAAAATCAAAACTGTGTCGACAATCGAACAAACGATGGCAATTGTCAAAACATGATTGCGCAAAATGGCTTGTTTTAAAATAAAAGCATTCTGAGCACCAATAGCAATGATTAAACCCGCGCCGGTGCCAAAGCCATTAAAAAACGCTGACCAATCAAAAATCATTTTATCCTCTAGTGAAGTTTTTGTCCGTTGGGAATCGTGCTATCTGTGGTGGCAAGGATGATATGACCATCGGGATCACTAAACCCTACCAATAGGAATTCTGACACAAAACCAGCAATATTTCGAGTCCCTAAATTAACGCAGCCTAACACTGATTTTCCGACCAGATTTTCAAGGGTGTAGTGGTGGGTGACCTGAGCTGATGTTTGTTTAATGCCAATGGTTTCTCCAAAATCAACCCAGATTTTGTAAGCGGGTTTTTTTGCTTTTTGGTTGATCTCGGCTTTAATAATTGTGCCAGAGCGTAGATCAACTTTTTCGAACTCATCATAAGTTATTTGGGTCATGCAGCATTACCGTATCTTGTATGGACATAAGTATTTAGCAATTCCATGAATTCTTCGGCAATGTAATCCCCGCGCAAGGTATGGGCTTTCTCTCCGTCAATAAAGACAGGGGCTACAGGGGATTCGCCAGTACCAGGCAGGCTAATGCCGATGTCGGCATGCTTACTTTCACCGGGGCCATTGACGATGCAGCCCATGACTGCCACTTTCATGGATTCAACGCCAGGATAGGATGTTTTCCAGATAGGCATTTGTTGTTGTAGGTAGGTTTGAATTTTATCAGCCAAGGCTTGGAAATAAGTGCTGGTGGTTCGACCGCACCCTGGGCAAGCAGTTACTTGAGGGGCAAATGACCTTAAGTCTAGCGATTGCAAAATTTCACAACAAACCTGAACTTCCATGGTTCGCGGTTCTCCCGGACGTGGTGTCAGGGATGCTCGAATGGTATCACCAATACCGTTTTGTAACAACACAGCCAAGGCAGACGTTGTGGCAACAATTCCTTTTGATCCGATGCCTGCTTCTGTTAGCCCCAAATGGAGGGCATAAGCACTGCGACGTGCTAGTTCTGTATAGACAGCAATGAGATCTTGGGGACGACTGACTTTGCAGGATAGGATAATCTTATCTGCCGAAAGTCCGATAGACTCTGCTAATTTTGCATTTTCTAAAGCAGATGTAATCAGAGCCTCGCGTAGCACATCATCAGTTGGTCGTGGATTTGACAGTTTAGCATTTTCATCCATCAGTCGCGCAGAGAGATCTTGATCAAGGCTACCCCAGTTAACACCGATGCGGACAGCTTTATTGTGCTGAATAGCTTGTTCGATCATCATCTCGAATTGTTGAGATCGTTTGGTGCCAAATCCCACATTTCCAGGGTTAATGCGATATTTATCGAGAGCAGCTGCGCAATCCGCGACATCTATCAAAAGCTTGTGCCCATTATAGTGAAAACAGCCTGCCAGCGGAGTTGTATAGCCATCTTTTAATAACTGATTTTTAATTGCAGGAATCGCTTTTGCGGCTTCTTCTGT
The DNA here is from genome assembly GCA_019636055.1 of Candidatus Paracaedibacteraceae bacterium. NCBI lineage: Bacteria > Pseudomonadati > Pseudomonadota > Alphaproteobacteria > Holosporales > Candidatus Paracaedibacteraceae > Candidatus Paracaedibacteraceae bacterium. Next base: position 23,523 of record JAHBYH010000005.1, on the reverse strand, counting down.
ATTGACTGTGAGGCGAACAATCTCAGAGCCGGCATCAGCTAATTGTTTAACTTGTTTAACACTTGAGTTAATGTCAGCTGTGTCTGTGTTGGTCATGGATTGCACAACAACGGGGGCTCCACCGCCAACTTGGATGTTTCCAACCATGACGGCATGGGTCTGATGGCGTTTAATTTCAGGAATATGAACCATTTTATCTTCTTAGGCTTGCAAATAAACTAGGGCTATAGGTTCCCCAAAAGGCGACCAAAGCATACTTGGATACTACCACAAAATAGGTTGGTGATCCAATTTTTGCAAATAGTCCAATGATTGCAAAAATTCCGGCTAAGGCGATGATGAAATCAATGATCGGATTAATGCTTTTAAAGCCAATGAACCGCTCGAGTATTGCTGTGGCAGATAACCCAAACAAGGCACCTTGAGATAACCATGTATGCGCGCCAATTATTGGGTATAGGTGACTTATTGTTATATTTAAAATAGTCAGGCTGATGACAAAGAGCATGAAATTATCTTTAAAGATAACGCGGTCAACCCAGTTAAATAGGATAATAACGGCCATGGCAGCCCCAACAGCAGCAATGACATCAATCCAATCATGGTAGTTATGATCCACAAGAGCCCAACAAATACCTGCAATCACGACACAGCATATTAAAGATATCAGTGTGTTTTTCATGGTTGTCATGATTGTCCCATAAAAGGTGGCTGATGATTGGGCATGTCCACTAGGAAAAGCATACCAATCTTTGCCAATGTGTGATTTAAGGGGGATTTTAAATAGGCTTTTAAGAATAACATTAATGAATGAACTTCCAAGCATGTAAGCAAGAACTTTTAAGAAGTTTTTGCGATCAACAAAATAGATGCCAATCAATAAAATAATAACGATTGTATGAAACTGGGCTGCTTGGAGAAATATATCTGCTAGCGTTTTCATGATTCTGCTTCAGGTCTGTGTATTTATAGCCAGACTATAGCTTGATTCGCTTCTTTAGTGAATCAAGAACTTTAAGAATAGGTTGTTTTTTTCCGGAAACAGTCAAGGCAGCTGTGCCTACAGTTATTAATGTCGGATTTCCAATTGACGTTCCAATGGCAATTAAAGCGGTTCCGATTTTATCTGAATTTTCCACAAAAATGATGGCAATCGGTAGTGTTTCTTGAGTTAAGCCAATGCTGTTATAAATCCCAAGATTTAATCGATTAAAGATTATTTTGGTTGCAAGTATAGAAATTTTAGGGGCATCTTCTGGTAGCTGAGGTTTGGGAATATACTCCTTGGGAGAGCGATCAAACTTCGGCGTCCAGTGTTTGTTTTGAGGAAGGACATCAGTTGCATGTCCTATGGTGACTGATGCTAGAATAAGAGCAAAAAGAATATGTTTCATCATCAAACCTCCCTTCTGCTGAATAGGTAGTTTTTTGGACTTCTAAGTCAAGGGGGGCATCAATGCCGTTCACATAATGTTACCATAAGAGATTGTGTGTTTTCAGGAATGTTTTGGTTTAGAGTAAAACGATGGTCAAGGTAATCGATATTAAAGGGGGTATCTAAAGGGCGATTGATAAGGAGTTGCCCAATATCGACACTGAGTAAGCTTGATATTGTTTGATCCAGATTCTTGGCTAGAGCTTCTTTGGCTGTCCAGATTTTATAGAATCCAATAAGCCCCTCTTCTTTAAAAAACAATTGTTCATGCTCTGTAAAGAAATTGTTGGCAATTTTCTGATGCGATCGAGGTAAGGTCATGTCTTCTAAGTCAAGGGTCGTATACTGATCAGGGGCGGATAAAACGATGCCGATCCAGGATCCTGAATGGCTGATGCTGATGTGTGGCAGGAACTCAGTCGTTGTTGAGGTTAAATAAGGACGTCCTGATTCGTGTCGTCGAATAGAGACATCGGGCACCTCCGGTAGCAATGATTTAACCAAAATACCGCTGAGTTTGCGCCGTACCTCAAAAGAGGGACGAGGCTGAGAGAGCTGCTCTGATGTCAGGTTTTCCCCTTGTTTCTTAATTAGATTGACTATGTCATCGGATCGGACGTTTAGTATTTTTAGCATGATAACATATTGTATTTTATAAAATATCTTGACTCTAGTGTATCGAATGCCTAAATAAATTTAAACAATTTTATTTACATTAAGTGGGCTATGATCTTGACGATTTAATTGACCAGATATAAAATCGAGAACTTGTTCTGGTTTAAAAGAAGGGATTTGAAATGACAATGAAGACAATTTTGACATTAGGCGCAGTTGCGTTAACCTTAATTGGGTGCTCTGGCAAAGAAGACATCGTCAATGTCTCCAAAAGAGAGCTTCCTCCACAAACGACAGCTTTGAGTGATGCTGATGTTGAAAAAATGATCGTGCAGGCAGCGGCACAGCGTCGGTGGGTTTGTGGGCATTTAAAAACCAATAGTTTAGTTTGTACCCAAGATCGTCGTAATATCCATTTGAAAGTTCGGGTCGATTATACAAAGACAGATTTTTCTGTAACGCAAATTTCTGAAAATACAGAAGATCTGCACAAAAAGATTGTTCATAGGCATAATGTGTGGGTTAAAAAACTTGAGAAGACAATTATGGATTTGTTTATTAAGCAAAACCTTAAAAATGTAAGAAAATAGGTGTGTATGAAGATTCTGAGTTGCTATTGGCAAATTGAGGATGCAGTCAAGGCTTGGCCTGAACCTGTAGGGGAGCACGTAATTCCATCCTTGCTACGTCGTCGTCTTACGGATTTAGGCAAAATGGCATTTAACGGATTCTATGCGCTCAATGCACAAGTTGATGGTCAACATATGCCTTGGGTTGTCGCATGTCGCCATGGCGATACAACGCGTATGAACAGACTGTTAACTGAATTGGCAGTTGGAGAGACGTTATCACCAACGGATTTTAGTTTGTCTGTTCATAATGCGATTGCAGCTCAATTTGCTATTGCAACCGGGAATAAGAAAATGCAAACAGCCCTATCCGGGGGGGAGCAAAGTTTTGAGTTGGGATTGCTCGAGGCTTATGCTCTGCAGAAGGAGACGAACGACCTCGTGGGTTATATTTATTATGATCAACCATTGCCATCCCAATATGCTTTGGCGTGTGATGTCCCAAAGGTCTGTATTGCGATGCTGTTATCGGGTGAGGCCAATTCTCAAGAATCAATAGATATATCCTATAAACCTTTGTCTGATGCTGCCCAATCAGGCTTTCTTGAGTTTGTTGACTTTATGGAGAATGACAAGCAAGAGATACAACTTCGAGTGCCGGGTGGGACGTTTACAATGGAGCATCGTTATGGGTGAGCTGATGTATTTACGCAGAATTGCAGCCGTTGGTTTGGGATTTGCTGTTTTTGGGACAGGGGCCTTGACGCTTGGGTTAGTGATATTCCCGGCGTTGATGGTGTTTATCCGCGATCAAGACCGACGCCGCTATGCGGTGCGTTCGCTAATTCGTTGGACGTTTCGTGGGTTTTTAGGAGTATTGAGAGGTCTTGGGGTGATCAAGCTCGTTATTCCCGAGATGACAAAATTAGATAATTTAAAAGGAACATTTATCATTTGTAATCATCCGACATTAATTGATGTTGTGATTTTGATGGCCTATTTAAAGAATGTGCAGTGTGTGGTTAAAAAGGAGTTATGGTCGAATCCTTTTCTGGGGAGTGTTGTGCGAGCAGCTGGGTATTTTCGGAATGATACAGATCCTGAGGTCTTTCTTGATGAATCTAAGAATCAGCTGCACCGTGGAGAAAATATTATTATTTTTCCGGAAGGGACTCGGTCTGTACCGCATACACCCCTTAAATTAGTCCGAGGATTAGGGAACTTAGCTTTAGCATCTAATGCAAATATTCAGGCATTAACGTTATTGTGTGATACTGTTTTTCTAACTAAAGGACAAAAATGGTATAGACCGCCGGCAACAACCACGACGATTGAGCTTAAGATTGGCGAATATTTCTCATTAGAGACGTATGATCCTGAATTACCTCGGTCGATTCGCGTGCGTGCACTGATGCGTGATATTCAAAGCTATTATAACAGGATATTGGGATATGAATGAATTAGAAACCAAAATTAAGCATCTAATTATTGATGCGTTAAACTTAGAAGACGTTACTGTTGATGATATCGACAGCAACGAAGCTCTTTTTGTCGATGGCTTAGGCCTTGATTCCATTGATGCTTTGGAATTAGGAATTGCCTTGCAGAAAGAGTTTGATATCAAAATCAAAGTCCAAGATGATGAAATTAAAAAACACTTTTATTCAGTCAGAACTTTGGCTGAGTTTGTTCAAAATCAACAATGAGAGATGAAAATGACTAAGGACGAAATTTTTAATAAGATCGCAACTTACTTAGAAGAATATTTCGAGATTCCACTCGAAAAGATTCATAATGATGCTAAGCTTTTTGAAGAATTGGATTTGGATAGCATTGATGCTGTTGATTTGATTGTGAAGTTGCAAGAATTAACCGGCCAAAAGATTGCGCCAACTGAATTTAAACAAGTTCGCACCGTTGGTGATGTTGTTGAAAAGGTTTATAGCCTTGTCCACCCTCAATAAAATAAGTAAACTGCGAGGACTGTTGAGCCTTGGATCTGTGGCTTATCCCTTCATGATCTATACCTATAGTCGAGATAACCAATTCGATCTAACGTGGCCTCTGTTTTATCCTGTTTGTATGAATTTTATGATGGCCGTTATCTTTGGCATAAGCTTGGTTTATCCACCAACGTTGATTGAACGGATCGCGCGGCTTCGTGAGCCAAATCTGGATGCGCGAGGGGTAGCCTATACACGCCAAGTGACGAAAATATGGTTTGTCTTTTGTGTTCTGAATATGTTGACATCGTTGTTGACGGCTGTGTCGGGTAATATTCAAGTATGGGCGATTTATAATGGGGTTATCTCCTATTGTTTAATGGGGATCCTTTTTGCTGGTGAATATGGTGTGCGATGTTATTTGCGTCGTCAGAACCGTCTTTAGCTTTTGCGGATAGAGTGATGCAAACGACCAAATTTATTCCTTTGAGCCGTGTGTTAGCTGAGCGAACCCCAGCAGACTGGGCCTTTATTTTTGGGAATGATCATGATTTTTTGCGCTATTGCACATCCCTACAAAATTATATAAAGGTTCGCAATCCAAAGCGGGTGATTGTTCTTGTATCTGATCGAGCTGTGTTTTTAGCCTGCACATTGGTTGCTTTTCAACTTGGGGTTCAGGTTGTTCTCCCTCATTTTAAAACACCTGGTGTTTTGGCTGATATTTGTAGTGCTGATGACTTAGTTTTGGATGATGACATCGACCTATCTTTAGATCAAGAAGCTTGTTTCTTTCACCCGATCATAAATGCAACTCTTACCTTGTATACATCAGGATCAACTGGCCAACCCAAAGAAATACAAAAATCAATTCACCAGTTACAAGCTGAGATTTCTGTGTTGCATAACTTGTGGGGCCAGAATTTAAGTCCTAAAATTTGGGCAACTGTGTCCCACCATCATATCTATGGTTTACTTTTTTCTTTGTTATGGCCTGTTTGTGCAGGATATCAAATAGAAAGTCAGACAGTTAATTTTTGGGAAGAGATTGAAGATCGTGTCAGTGTCACGGACTATATTGTCTCAAGTCCTGCTCATTTGAGTCGTCTAGGGGCTGTCGAATCCCTATTGTGTGCTCGTGTTTTTTCATCAGGATCTCCCCTGGGTTTTGAGGCTGCTGAGACTTCAGCCAAGGTTTTTGGGCATTTACCCTATGAAATTTTGGGAAGCACTGAGACTGGTGGGATTGCCTATCGTCAGCAAGCCCAACCAAACCAATATTGGCAAGTTTTTTCAGGCGTTGATGCTTCCGTTAATGTAACAGGTAATCTTGTCCTTAGGTCCCCCTATTTGCCGACTGAAGATGCTTATGAATCTGCTGATCGGATTAATCTGCATGCGCCGGGGCAGTTTACTTTATTAGGGCGATCCGATAAGGTTGTCAAGATCGAAGGGAAGCGAGTGGATTTATTGGATCTTGAAAAACGGCTATCTGATTTGATACCAATTGATCAAGCGCTAACAGTTGTTTTCGATGAGGGACGGTCTGAAATTGGTGTGGTTGCAATCCTTTCTGACTTAGGGCGTCATCAGTTGAATGAGTTGGGAACGGAAAAATTCAGTCGGTTGCTGAGGAATGATTTATCGATTCATTTTGAGCGTGTCCTGTTGCCAAGACGTTGGAGGTTTGTAGATGAATTCCCACGGGATTCTCAAGGAAAGCGACCGACTTATTTATTAAAATCTTTATTTGAAGGTGTCGTTCGTGAGTGAATCTGTCGTTTTCCCAATCCTCAAGAAGCAAGATGTTAGTGACCATAAGGTTTCTTTGTTTTTAGAAATCCCGAGGGATTTATATTATCTTGATGGACATTTTCCAGGCGTTCCGATCGTTGCCGGTGTGGTTCAATTGCATTGGGCTATTGTTTTTGCACGTCAGTATTTTGATCTCCCTATGGGGGTCAAAGATGTATCGAAGGTAAAGTTTAGTAATTTAATGCAACCAAATGATGCTGTGTATCTGACTTTGAATCACGATACTGATAAGCACCTAATTTCCTATAGCTATGACAATGGGGATAAAAATTACGCTACTGGTTGTTTTAATTATTAGGCGCCGAGGTATACCAGAATGATGATTAAAATTCTTGCCTTGATTCCAACCCATAATCACTATCGAGTCCTAGAGCGTATTGTGAACCGTATTTTGACCATGGGACTCGATATTCTGGTTGTTGATGATGGTAGTCAAGTTGAAACAAAAGCTGTTTTGGCTGATATCCAGAAAAAATATCCGGTTAATCTTATTACTCTTGATGTTAACCAAGGTAAAGGGGCTGCTGTTCATCAAGGGTTTAAATGGGCAAAAGAACACGGCTATAGTCATGCGTTTCAAATTGATGCAGACGGTCAACATGATTTAGATGTGATACCTGCATTTTTAGATTTATGCCAAAAAAATCCAACAGCCTTGATCAGTGGTCAGCCAATTTATGATGGATCCATGCCGAGATCACGGCGCATTGGACGGTGGTTTACCCATGTTTGGGTTTGGATTGAAACCTTATCCTTTAGAATAACAGATAGTATGTGTGGATTCAGGATCTATCCTGTCGTATCCAGTTTATCTATTATGCAAACCAAGTCTATTGGGACTCGTATGGATTTTGATACGCAGTTGATGGTTCATTTGTTCTGGCAGGGTGTGCCAGTGATCATGAGCCCTATTCGTGTTATTTATCCCGAGGGTAATACCTCCAATTTTGATGTCTTGAGAGATAACTGGCGCATTACCAAGATGCACACCAAGCTGTTTTTTTCGATGCTCTTTAATTTACCAAGAATTCTCAGCAATCGTCCTAATTATTCGGTGCTTGATTTACCACAGGAGGCCACTCACTGGGCATCTCTGTCAGAACGAGCGCCAATTTTGGGTATCTTTTTCTTAGGGTATTGCTGCCGATTATTGGGTAAAAAACTATGTATGGTGATCGGAGCCCCCGTTATTCTGTATTACTATTGGCGGAATAGATCTCAACGTCAGGCCTCTCAAGATTTTCTGAGACGTGCGTTTGCTCTTGGGAAACGACACGATCGACCAAACTCATTGCGTCACTTTTTCTCGTTCTTTGAAATGGCATTAGATAAACTTGCTGCTTGGACAGGAATGATGAAATTTGACCAGATTGCTTATCAATCCGATTTAACCTTTGATGCGTTGATGTCAGCAGAAAAGGGAGGCATGTTACTTGTCTCACATATTGGTAATATGGAATTCTGCCGAGCCGCAGCAAACGGTGACCATAAACGACGGTTGCATATTTTGTTGCATGGGAAAAATTCTCAACGATATCGCCAAATGCTGCGTGCCTTTAACCCCCAATCTGACCTTAATGTTATTGAAGTCACCGAGGTTGATCCAGGAACAATTTTATTTTTGAAAGATCGGGTTAATCACGGGGACTGGGTTGTCATGGCTGGTGACCGTGTCCCGGTTAAAGAAACAGGTCGCGTTGTCACGGTTCCATTTATGGGCGAGCCAGCGAAGTTTTCACAAGGACCCTATATTATGGGATCATTGCTCGATTGTCCTGTGTATATGAGTACAGCTGTACGAGATGGACATAATATTGCTGTACATATTGAAAAAATGGCTGATCGTATTGTCCTTGACCGGTCGAATAAAGAGGGTTCGATTTATCAGTTTGCTCAATTGTTTGCAAAAAACTTGGAAAGGTTTGCAATAACTTATCCTTATCAATGGTTTAATTTCTTTAATTTTTGGAAATAATCCTTATATAAAAACTATAAAATCTTAAACGGGAATAAGCGATGGCTCATATTATCTTAGATTCAGTAAGAACATTAAGTATTGATGAAGTGGATGCAATTGCCCATCGAAAAGCATCATTAAGCATTTCATCCGATCCGGATTTTTGTCGGTTGCTTCAAGATGGTGCTGATTTTTTAAGTGAACAGTTTGATAAAGAAGGCGCTGTTTACGGTGTAACAACCGGATATGGTGATAACTGTGAACGTGCTGTCCCTGTTAATCTCGTCGAAGAATTGCCGTTGCATTTGTCTCGATTTCATGGTTGTGGTTTGGGAGAAATGCTTAGTATTCCGCAAAGTCGTATGGTTTTAGCTGTTCGCTTGTCAACATTGTGTCGTGGTTACTCCGGAGTCAGTTTAGATCTACTAAAACATCTAGAATTTCTTTTGCAGAACGATATTCTGCCTATTATTCCGAGTGAGGGATCTGTTGGAGCGAGTGGCGATTTAACACCCTTATCCTATGTTGCCGCTGTTTTGATTGGGGAACGTGATGTTTGGTACAAGGGCGAAAAAAGACCTACAGCTGATGTTTATGCTGAATTAGGTGTCTCGGCTTATAAAATGCGCCCCAAAGAAGCTTTAGCGATTATGAATGGTACCTCTGTTATGACAGCCCTTGCTGTCGAGGCTTTTAAGCGTGCTAGCTATCTCAGTTTATTGACAACACGCCTAACATCGCTCACGTCTTTGGCATTAAAGGGCAACCCTCATCACTTTAGTGATGTTTTGTTTGCAGCAAAACCGCATCCAGGACAAGTCAAAGCAGCAGCCTTAATTCGTTCTGATTTGATGAATGTGCCTGCTACATTTCCCGAAGGGCGATTGCAAGACCGTTATTCCACACGCTGTGCGCCGCATATTATTGGTGTATTAGAGGATATGTTGCCTGTTATTCGTCAGATGATTGAAATTGAAATGAATTCAGCCAATGATAACCCATTGATTCATGATCGACACATTATGCACGGGGGGCATTTTTATGGCGGGCACATTGCCTTTGCTATGGATAGTCTCAAGAACCTTGTAGCCAACTTAGCTGATTTATTAGATCGACAGATGGCCGTTCTGGTTGATCCAAAGTTCAACAATGGTCTGCCGGCAAATCTTTCTGGTGTTCAAGGTGTTCGTGCATCAATTAATCATGGATTGAAAGCCCTGCAAATTGGTGCATCTGCTTGGACAGCCGAGGCTTTGAAGCAAACAATGCCAGCGAGTGTGTTCTCACGCTCAACAGAAAGCCATAACCAAGACAAGGTTAGTATGGGAACCATTGCAGCACGGGATGCTTTACGTGTTTTACAGTTGTCTGAACAAGTTGCCTCGGCGCAAATTATTGCAACATTGCAAGCTTTACGTTTGCGTGAACGTCAAAATGAATTATCATCGGATAACTATTCCCACGATGTGCAAGCTTATCTTGATCAAGTTGCCCATCATGTGGGCTTTATTGAAGAAGATAAACCGTTGGATGGATGTTTACGTACTCTATTGAGTCTTATTCAATCCCGACAGTTTATTTTGTATGGGACGGAGGGAAAATAATGCCTGATAGTTTAAGTATTCGCTATCCGATTCAGATCCATTTTTATGATGTGGATCCCATGAATGTGGTATGGCATGGTAATTATGTACGGTTTATGGAAGCCGCAAGGACTGCTTTGATTGCACAGATTGGCTATGGCTATGCAGAAATGGATTCTTCTGGTTATATGTGGCCGATAGTGGATTTGCGGATCAAATATATTCGCCCTCTTTTGTTGCAGCAAGCTGTGGTTATTGAGGCAACAGTCAGAGAATTTGAGCATCGTTTAGTTGTTGACTACGTTTTTATGGATGAGAAAACAGGGCAAACTTTGACGAAAGCCACAACAACTCAGGTTGCTGTAAAAGTTGGTAATACATCGATGGATATGGAATGTCCTGAAGATTTTGTCAGTCGTATGCGCCAGTATCTGGAGAGCCAATCATGTTAAAATCAATCTTAGCTTTTTACTGTTTGATAACGGTGGTTAGCGCTAATGTCTCTTTAGATTCCATTTGTACAGCCATGACCCAACAAGGGGTCTTGAGTTCTGATTTTACCCAGACTAAGACAATCAAGGGAATTCCCATGCCTTTGACCTCTACAGGTACTCTGACCGTTGATTCAAGCCATGGTATCGTCTGGCAGACAAAAACACCGTTTCCGGCAACGCTCCTCCTTTCTAAGAGTGGTATATTTCAAGTTGAGAATGGGAAGCGAAAAAATCTGGTAAAAGGTCAGCATCAGGACAAGGGGGTTATGGCAATCTTATCAAAACTGTTGCAGGGGCAATTTAACCGGATTACGGAATTTAACGTTGCTGTTAAAGAGGGATCAACTTCTGAAAAATGGAGTCTTAATCTAATTGCTTTAGGCGGAATTGCTAAGATCATTAAAACAATCGATATTCAAGGCGATTCCTATGTCCGTCAGATCACTGTCTTTCGGGTCAATGGGGACAAAGACCAGATTGTTTTAAGGAATCATCAGTTGGATCCAAAGCTTCCGAATAGTATCAGTTCTCTGCTTAGGGGTTAAGACCGTGGTTAACCTTCACAAAATTACAAGCTGGATATGGCTGAGCGTAGTCTCGGCCATGGCTGTGTTTTGTTGGTATATTCTGATGGTTCAGGGGCAAATCAAAGTTGATATTTTGGATATGTTGCCCAACAGTCAATCCCAATCGATTAGTGCAGTACGCCGCATGATGGATGACACAAAATTGACACAGCGTGTTGTGATTTTGTTCGGCCACCAAGACCCAGACCAAGCGCGAGAAGCTTTGTATTTATTTCGTCGGGATGTGCGTCAGGCGAGCCTGTCTTTGACTGAGGACAATATTCCGGCAATAGCGGATGAGTATAAAAAATTATTTACCGTGTTGTTTGCTCATCGATCTTATTTATTGACGGATCCTGACTATCTTTTTCTAAAGCAGAAGAATGCAGATTATCTGGTTCAAAAAGCAATGGTTGATATTGTTAGTCCCTTTGGTCATGTCAATTTAGCTCATGATCCCTATGGTTTTTTTACACGGTATGTTAAAAATAATTCACCGTCGAGTCCCTTTCAGGTGGATGGGCAAAACAATTTATTGACCCATGGGGATGATGGGCAGACTTGGTATATTTATTTGGCGTCATTGAATGACTCTGCTTTTTCAATGGATGTTCAAGAGAAGATCAATAATCACCTAATACCTATCCTTGATGGTATCAAAAAGAAATTCAATGTTGAAACGCTGAAAACAGGAGCATTGTTTTATGCAGCAGCAGGTGCGCAACAAGCCCAGTATGAGATTTCTTTGATTAGCTCTATTTCTTTGATTGGTGTGCTGTTCTTAATGGTGTTGATTTTTTGCAATCTACGGTCACTCTGGTTTGCCATAACTGTCATTAGCACTTCAATTATAACTGGATTGGCAACGTGTTTGCTGATTTTTGGTCATATTCACATTATTTCATTGGTCATCGGTTGTTCGTTGATTGGGATTACGGTTGATTACGCTTTGCATTATATAGGTGCAAGTTACCAAGCTGGTGTCAGCCCCTATGATGTTTTCAGAAAATTAGTGCCTGCTTTACCGTTGAGTGCATTGACCTCAGCGTTCGGCTTTACATTGTTAGTTTTTGTTCCTTTTCCGGGGATCCAGCAGATTGGCATTTTATCAGCTACAGGATTATTAGCAGCACTGATAACTGTATTCTTATGGGGACCGTATTTGATGGTAAACCAGTCAAAACCCCTTACTCGAGTAGCAGATAACTTTCAGTTGCTTCTAAAGAACTTGGCTCAATGGGGGGCTATTTTAAAGAACCGTAGAGTTCTTGCGATGCTTGCTATCGGGGTTGGGATTATTGGTAGTCTCAATCTTCGATTTGATGACAACCTAAAAAGTTTTCAGAATCTGAATGTAGATCTAAAGCAACAAGAAAACAAAATCAATGATCTGTTGTCCTTTGAAAAAGCAACCCGATTTCTAGCAGTAAAAGGCAAAACGCTTCAAGATGTTTTACAGGCCGAGGAATCGTTGATGCCTGAGTTAGCGAACTTAGGGGTGACAGTTAAAGCCCTTGCTTCGCTAGTTCCATCAGAACGACGTCAACAAGAAAATCGCCAGTTAATAGCGCAAAGTTACCAGCCGTCTCTTATTGATCGTTTATTTAAGACCTTAGGGTATTCTCAGGCCTATTCAATTTCTGATTTCATGCCAGATAGCAATTTTGTGCATTTAAATCTAAATGATTTGCCAATCGGATTAAAAGAATTGATCTATCAAACGGATTCGGGTGATTATATTGGTCGGCTCTTGATAACCGATGTTGAAGACGAATCAAAGTTGCAGCAATTTATTGAACAGTTGAATGATAATCCTATTGTCCATTACTGCGATCCTGCCCACGACTATTCCGCCCTTTTTACTCTGTATCGACAATTTGTTTTAGGGTTAATGGTTGGAATTCTGATAGCCTTGACCAGTGTTTTACTCTGTCGAGTTGGTAAAATTGGTACGGTACGAATTCTAACCCCATTGATCTTAGCCATTTTAGGGACGATCGGTCTTTTAGGCCTGATTGTGCCGTTAAATTTTTTCCATGCTGTTGGATTGCTTTTATCCATGAGTATTGGTATTGACTATGCACTGTTCTTGTATTGGCATAATCCTGAACCGAATAAAAAAGGTGATATTCTTTTGATGTGTAATGCTATGTCAGCTTTAACAACAATTTTGTCTTTTGGGTTGTTGGCGTTTAGTCAAACAGTGGCTGTGTGCAGTTTTGGGCTCAGTGTTTTTGTTGGTATTGTCTTATGCTTTACTTTGACAACTGTTTTCTTAGGTCTTGGGGGATCTTACTATGACTAAAATGATAGCAAGTGTTGCTTTGATGGCTTTGGTTGGATGTTCTCAAGGACCAACGGGTGATTTGACAGACTTATCCCATAACAAAGTTAGTACACAGACAATTCAACTGTCACAAGGGGGCTATTTGAATGTTGATAAAATTTGGCCCTTGACATCAATATCCGGTTCTTTTCTTCAACGTGTAAAAGCGACAGTTGGGGGGCAAGAAAATGTTCTGACAGTTCATATTACTCAAACGCCAGATCATCTTAATTTTGTTGCTTTTAACGATGTTATTGGGCGTTTATATGCCCTGATTTGGGCGCAAGATAAGACAATATGGGATGCTTCTGAACATATTCCGGAGACGATGATTCCCGAAAATATTATCGGGGACTTTTTGTTGGTTCATCTCGATCATCATACGCTCAATCAGAATTTGGTAGGGGCATACGTTGTCGATAATGGTGATGTTCGAATCCTTTATGCTTCAGACCACACGGTCTTACGTAAAATTACGCGTCGTCATTTTAAAGATGGAATCTGGCAGAATGTTCAACTTGAGAACCCTATTTTAAAATATCGTCTTGATATAGAAACGGTTGTTGCCTGATGACGCTTTATTTAAATGATTTAGGCATTGCCTGCTCTTTAGGCGTTGGTAAAAAAACTGTCGTGCAAAACTTATTGTCATCAGAATTAAATTTTTATGCACCTGAATTGCGTCGATCACACGAACAATTATTGTCGGGTAAAACAGTTGTTGTTCAAACAGTTCCTGCGGGTTTGGACACACCGTTTGAGACAAAATTTCATGAGTTTGATAGTCGTAACAATCGCTTGTTGCGGTTAGGTTTAGATGAAATCCGAGACACTATCGAGGCGATGATAACCCGTTTTGGCTCTTCGCGTGTCGGTATTATTCTGGGGACAAGCACCTCAGGGATGCTCGAAGGACAACAAGCTTTTGCACAGTATCATCAAACGCAAACATGGCCATCTGGCTTCTCCTATAAACAGCAAGAAACCAATAGTCCTGCTGAATTTGCGGCCTTCTATCTGGGGATTGATGGGCCTGCGTACACATTATCGACGGCTTGTTCTTCTAGCGGTAAAGCTTTATGTTCTGCTGCTCGGCTTATAAATGCTGGAATTTGTGACGCGGTTCTTGTTGGTGGTGTCGATTCGCTTTGTGGAGTAACCTTGAATGGCTTTGATGGCCTTGAGTTGACTTCAGAATCTCTTTGCAGCCCTTTTAGTGCCGATCGTCAAGGAATCACCATTGGTGAGGGAGCCGCTGTTTTTGTGATGTCAAAAGAACTATCGGCTATCCGGTTTGCTGGTGGGGGTGAAAGTTCAGACGCTTATCATATTAGCGCACCGTCTCCAAAGGGAGAAGGCGCAGAACAAGCAATTCAAGATGCACTGAATCAGGCTGGGTTATTACCTGAACATATCCATTATATTAATTTGCATGGAACGGGAACCCTGGCGAATGATGAGGCAGAAAGCCACTGTATCAATCGACTGTTTGGGGACAAGACATTAGTTAGTTCAACAAAAGCCTTAACCGGACACACCCTTGGTGCTGCTGCTGCGATCGAAGCTGCCTTTTTATGGTTAAGTTTATCATCAGAAAAAGATGGTGAAATTATGATCCCACCCCATATTTGGAATGGTAAAATTGATGAATCTTTGCCAAAATTGAATTTTTCATCGAAGGGAGCTTGCCTTTCTTCGCAGTCTGGCTGTTATAATCTTATGAGTAATTCTTTTGCTTTTGGTGGTAGTAACGTCAGTATCATTGTATCAAAGGATGTGCGTTGTGCTTGATCTTTCTTCATTAAATATATTGGATGTTATTCCCCATAAACCCCCTATGGCATTAATTGATCGGGTTATTGAATTTACACCTGATTCAATCACGGTAAGTGTTATCATTACGGATCAATCTCTTTTTTTTCAAGATGGGGGTGTACCATCCTATGTGGGGATTGAGTATATGGCACAAGCCGTTGCTGCTTGGAATGGGTTGATTGCGCGTCAGAATAATTTACCCGGCGGGATAGGATACCTCTTAGGAACCCGGAAAATGAAATTACTTATTGAAAATTTTAAAGAAGGTTCCCACTTGGAAGTCATGGGACGTTGTAAATTTACAGACGGTGAAATAGCCTCATTTGATTGTGCGATTCATCTAGAGGGTACCGAAGTGGCCTCAGCAGCACTAACTGTTTTTCAACCTAAGAACCAAGAGATTTTATAAATGACTCAACTTCGCAAAACCGTCCTGGTAACAGGCGCAAGTAAAGGTATTGGCCAATCAATCGCTCTTGCGGTTGGCGCTGCCGGTTATAATGTTGTTGTGCACTACAATCAAGATCAAGTGGGCGCTCAGGCCACGGTTGATCAAATCAAAGCTCAGGGCGTTGATGCCCGTTTGATTCAATTTGATATCACAAATCGTGACCAATGTTTGGCTGCTCTGGAATCTGATATTAATGAGTGCGGGGCCTATTATGGAATCATTTTAAATGCAGGGATTGCTCGTGATAATGCTTTTCCAGCCTTGGAATCTGATGATTGGGATCGGGTGATTCATACAAACCTTGACGGGTTTTACAATGTTTTGAAACCCGCAATTATGCCAATGATTCGCACGCGTAAGCCTGCCCGTGTTATCACGTTATCGTCAGTTTCAGGGATGGTTGGTAATCGTGGACAAGTCAACTATAGTGCATCTAAAGCGGGTATTATTGGTGCCACTAAGGCGTTGGCTGTGGAGCTTGCTAGTCGTCAAATTACAGTTAACTGTATCGCCCCTGGTATTATTGAAACACAAATGACGCAAGATTTGCCTCTGGATCATATTCTACCGATGGTTCCTATGGGACGCGTTGGTCGTCCGGAAGAAGTTGCAGCGACGGCCGTCTTTTTACTATCTGATTTGGCATCTTATATTACTCGTCAAGTTATTTCCGTCAGCGGAGGCCTTGTCTAATGCGTCGCGTTGTTGTCACAGGAATGGGGGGGATTACAGCCCTTGGTGAATCTTGGTCAGAGATAAAAGAAAATCTGCAAACGGGTAAAACCGCGATACGTCTTATGCCTGAGTGGTCTGATTTTCAAGGAATGAATGCTTGTTTGGCGGCACCTATTCTAAATCATGATTTGGCAAATCGATGGCCACGCAAAAAAACAAGAACTATGGGAACCGTTTCCTTGTATTCTGTTTATGCCACAGAAAAAGCTTTGGCTGATTCCGGGTTGTTGGATGACCCGGTTTTATCATCAGGGCGTACAGGTGTTGCCTATGGGTCCAGTTTTGGAAGTACAGCTCCGATGACTGAATTTTCAGAGCTCTTGTTTAAAAAGAATCTGCATAAACTGACATCAACAAGTTATCTTAAGATGATGGGCCATACAACAGCCGTTAATGCAGGCCTTTTCTTCCATGTTAAGGGACGCATTATCCCAACATCCACAGCCTGTACATCAGGGAGCTTAGCTCTTGTTTATGCCGCAGAGGCCATCCGGTACGGCCAACAAGACGTTATGATTGCCGGCGGTGCCGAGGAAATTTGTCCGTCAATGACGGCTGTGTTTGATGTATTATATGCAACAACAGGGGCTAAAGATCCATCACGAGCGCCGCGCCCGTATGATGCCAGTCGTGATGGTCTTGTCTTGGGTGAAGGAGCCACAACGTTAATTCTTGAAGAATATGAACGGGCAAAGGCGCGTGGGGCAAAGATTTATGCTGAGGTTGTTGGAATTGCAACCAATATGGATGGAAATCACGTGACACAACCATCCCCCGATACGATTGAGGTCATGATGCGCCAAGCCTTGGCTGATGCCAACCTTGATTCGTCTGCGATTGGCTTTGTCAGTGGACATGGAACAGCAACTGAGTTTGGTGATATTGTTGAAACAACAGCAACCCATGCTGTTTTTGGAGACGGACAACCCATTCATTCCATGAAGAGTTATTTTGGTCACACATTGGGGGCTTGTGGTGCGCTGGAGTCTTGGTTAGGTATCGAGATGATGCGTGATCAGTGGTTTGCACCAACAGCTAATCTTGAAACTATTGATGAGCGTTGTGCGCCTCTTCATTACGTCAAAGGTGAAGGCTTGGCGCTTGATACAGATTATGTCATGAACAACAACTATGCTTTTGGTGGAATTAACACCAGCCTTATTTTTAAACGACTGTAGCTGCTGTTTCTAATGCGATCGCAACGACACCGTTGTTATCGAATTGGCTTGTTAATTCTTGATACCATTTTTCGCGATCAAGACCGCCACTACTGCTTTGAAGTAAGAGTTGGCAATAAATAGCAATGTCTTCAAGAATTCTATCAATTCTATAATAAGCAAGAAGAGGTAAATTAATTTTGACTTCCCCATATCCTTCATAGAATGACTTTTCCTCATGGTCTTTATTCCAGACGTTGCCAACCCCACCACCGATAAACATGAGATCTCGCTCTTTGGGGGCTAAGA
Source organism: Candidatus Paracaedibacteraceae bacterium (assembly GCA_019636055.1). NCBI lineage: Bacteria > Pseudomonadati > Pseudomonadota > Alphaproteobacteria > Holosporales > Candidatus Paracaedibacteraceae > Candidatus Paracaedibacteraceae bacterium. Next base: position 5,753 of record JAHBYH010000005.1, on the reverse strand, counting down.
TCGGTTGGTCCCAGTCGATAAAAAATATCTTTCCCTTTTGATCAATCATAATATTGCCAGCATGCAGATCAGCGTGACACAGGACAAAATCTTGGTTGTGATTCTCTATTCTTTGCGATAAACGTTCAGCATGATCTAATAGTGTTTGAACTGTTGATTGGTGGTGTTTAAGAAATTGCATTGTGGCAAAGGCAACCAAATCAAGTGCAATTGGACCATTAATTAATTCATCCAATGGTTGTAAAATCTGATGCCATTTTTGTGAATAAGTTTCTTGTGGGATTTGATTTTGAATCGATGGAGGAAGTTTTAGGGTATGTATTTGTTTTATCGTTTTACCAAGATCTTGCCACTGGTGGTTCTGTAGATCAGTATTAAACCCATCTTGACCCTCAATATAGGGGAATACCGTTATCGTCAGATTATCAAGGATCTGGCAAGGCTCACCCTGAGTTGTTCTTATGCATGGGATAATATTTTGAACACCTGTTGTATGGAGGAAATCACTTATTATTGTGCTGAGGCCTATCTGTGTTCCTTTTTTTACTTTAATAAAATAGGCGGATTGGTCTTGAGCTATGGCTTTATAGACCAATGCAGTAGGATCAGCACCAACATTAAGACGTTCAATCGTTTTAACTGCTAAGCCATAGGTATCCGCTAGATTTTGAACTAAGGTTACTGTATCTATCATTTGAATTCCTGTCGAACAGCCATAAGGTCTTGAGCGTTTCGTATCTCTCTGAACATCACTTTAGGGAATTTCTGGGCAAGATTTTCTATATTCGTATTATATTTTGCTCTAAAGTTCAGCATGTATTTGACTAAATCCCATGTGATTCTCTCGGGTGAATTGGGGGCACGGTCATCTATTCGCTTATCCCGGGACCATAACCGTTTAACGATCCTGTATAAACAAATATACCACGGGAAATTGAAGTATAATGCAACGTCAGCTTGGGAAAATCTTGATTCAAGAACAGACATGGCATTGCCATCAATAATCCAGCACTCATTATCAATCCATTTTTGTTTTAGCACAAGGAATTCACTGCGTTCACGCTTAATCCATGCCTGTTCAAAAAATATTTTATCAATATGATAGACGGGTATGCTTAAATCTTGAGCTAACTGAACCGCAAAGGTTGATTTGCCGCTACCGGGCCGTCCAAAAATCATAATTTTTTGAAAAGGGTAAGTCATTGTCGATACTTATAGAGGGATTTATGGTGCTGAAGACAAGAGTCGAACTTGCGACCTACTGATTACGAATCATTCATTTAACTAGATAGTAATGTTTTTTTTGATTCATGTATAATGTTTTCTTGTTGATTTTGCTTGGTTTGAAGATTAATTGGCGTTGAAAAAAATCTGATCTTGCTTATCTCTGTTACTACCTATATTTTATCCTAGAATGGAGTTAAGTAGGATTTCTTGATATCAGCCAAGGAAAAGACCTTTCAGACTTTAAACGATCTAGCACAACAGTACATGTTAGAATATGTTCGCAGGAAAAGGCAAAAGCCCAGAAAGAAGACCAGAGACTATGGGATCAGCATATATTGCTAAAATTAGGATCCTTGTTTGTTATTGAAAGCATTGAATCTTGTTGAATTAGGAGGATATCATCCTAATTATTCCAGTCCATTTTTACATATCAAAAAATATTGCGCCATGACACCGGCGGTGAGGCCGGCTGAGGCCATTTTTATAGCAAGGCTCTTAAGGAATTCCTTCGTCGCCAATGTTTTGGCGGCCTTGAACGGGTTTCCTTTGTTCTGCATGGTCGCCGCCGTCAGCTGCGTTGCAACAGCAGAAAGTACTGCACCCATGACAGCCTTGGCCACCAGACCTGAACCTAACCCAATCTTTGCCGCAAGCGGTGCCGCGGCACCCTGAGTCAAAATCGTCATGGCAACCGCAATAATGGCCATGAGGGCTTGGCCGGGTCCTTGGATGACCTTGCGTTCATGCTTGTGCATTTCCTTAAGGAATTGCTTGACGACGGGACCACCATCGACCTCAATGAGATCGTAGAGGTTACAACCCTCGTTTTACCCACCATTCGTCTGAATGAAATTCTTTAGGGGCTTTTTCTTTCAATTCTAAAAAGGTTATATCAAGGCCGTATTCTGATTCAAGAATATCGAATAACTCGTCTCTCAATTCTTTAGGCAATTTTTTTGAACACCACGGGCAGTATTCTAATCTTTGAATGCTGCCAAGACTTTTTTTGTATGGGATGGCATACGATCTATCTATTGGGCAATACTCAATGTAAAGGTCATCTGAATCTATAAAAAAACTCATTACATCACAACAATGCTGCATACTAACTATCCTTCATTAAAATTTTTCATCTCTTCCATTAACCGCAGGCTTATACATTTTTCCTGTTCTAGGATCAATTGAACCAAGATGCTTACCTTTTTTGTTGAATGCTTCAATATCATTATGGGTAAAATCCCATTTGTAAATATTCTTACCATCGGTTTTATATATTCCCCTATATGGTTTAAAGCCTTTCCAAACTGGACTTTCACCCTTACTACAGTTATCTTTTCGATCACTCGTAAATACTCTAGCATCTGGACCATCGTATGTGTCAAATCCTTTATCGTTGGATGAGCTTGCTTGATCGTGCGCAGGAGTCGTGTGTGTTGTCGGTTTGGACTCGTGGACAGGTGTTGTAAAGCTTTGCGGGCGGGCTTCGGCCTCTGGGAAGGATTCGACCTTGGGTTTACTGGCCTGTGGTTCGGCATCCATGGTCACGTAATAATACACACCACCGATCAGAACAACAGCAACGCCAGCATACACAGCCACAACCGCGCCACCAGCTGCAGCAACGCCTGCCGCTAAAGCCTCACCCGCTGCAACAATACCAGCTGCTCCTGCTGCCATGGCCGTTTGGATGGAGCGCATCACATCCGGTGGCATCCCCCAAGCAAAGGCATGACTGGCGTTGTTGTCAATAGCATTGCGCGCTGCCCCTTGAGCTTGGTCAATGCTGCTCTTGAATAGGGTGGCAAAGATGATCGAGGCTTGTGGTTATAAAACCTTGTGTGAGAACTTTATTAGAACTCTAAAAGACTTAATATTATTTCTTTAAGTTGATTCTCATCAATTAAAAATTGTGGATCTAATTGCATTGCTGCTAGATCCAACAAAATATTATCTATTACAGAGTCTTCATATTGTCCTATTTTTTCATAATACATACGATCTGCCCATTTAGAAATTCGTTCTGTATCAAAGCCTTTATCTAGTTGTAAAATTAATTCAGAAGCTAATTGTCTACGTGTGAAAGTCATTTCTTAAGCCTTTGCTTTTCTTTGCCTGTAAGTGGGTAATGGGTAGATTCAACTTTTTGACCATCGATATTTTTAGGATGAACTCGATTTACCTGCCCTGTATGAGTGTAAGTCTCCTCCCAAGAGCGCACTTGACCTGTTTTTGGATTATACTCTGTCACGTGTGATCTTCCTCTTGTTGGTCCAGTCGTCTTTGCCGGTGACTCCTTAGTATAATGCCTTATTCTACCATCAGGTAAATTCTTAGTCTTTTCAGCTGTTGACTGAGCTTTCTGCAATTCAGATAATTTCTTCCCCATATTAACAGAAGAATTCGCGTTTTTAGCACTAAAATTTTCTGGCTTTCTCTGTGGAGTAGGCACATCCTTAGCGGCCTTCGCTCCCGAATATGTTGCTGAGGACGCGCTCGATGATGCATCGGATGAGCTTGCTTTGAACGTATCTTTGACAGCAAGGCGGGCTTTGTTGACCATCTTGCCTACAAACTTCATGCTTGATGACATGAGTAAGTTTATGCTCGCTTCCTCCATCCCATATTTAACGAGGGCTTCAGGACCTCCTTCGTCATAGGCCTCAATTGCGCCATCAATCGTCGTCAGAATATCATAGAGCTTCATCGCCCCTGTGATAATCGGCATTAAGGCAAAGATAAAGTTGTTCTCAATTGCGTTGGATGCTGCCCCTTGGGCTTGACCGATGTCGCTCTTGAACAGGGTAGCGAAGAGGATCGCGGCCCCTTGTCCCATGCTTGAGATGCGGGCGAGTTCTTCCGAGCGGATCCTGCCTTCATCGGTTTAAGGGGGTTGGCTACAATACTATTGCGAGGTTTGGGAGCGACGTAAGAATTACAACCCTCGTTTTACCCACCATTCACGACTTTTAAATTCTTCTGGGAGTTTAGGGTCATCAGGACCATCGAGGTTTAATTCATCGTAAATGATGTCAAAGAATTTATCCCTTACGTCTTTTGGTAATTTGTTACCACACCAAGGGCAGTATGTTATTTGTTGGTATGATGTCCCGCCATCTAAAATTTTTATTCCAAACGATCTTAATGTATCATTATAGTAAAGAGCTACTTCTTGTTCTAGGAGTTGTTGATAAATATCCTGACAACAAAAATCGTTTCTCTGATTTTTGAATGGATATTTGTCAAAGAACTCGTGTAGATCTAATATACGTTGACTCATCTTTATTTATCTATCTTTCTTGGTTTTGCAGGTTTGTAAATATTGCCCGTCACAGGATCCATGCTTCCTCGATGGTTAAAGTTAGAGTCATAAACCTCAATATCATTATGAGTAAAATCCCACTGGTAGTACTCTTTACTTTTCCCGCTAAGACCGTTAGTTTTAACGGCACCCCTATATGGTTTAAAGCCTTTCCAAATTGGACTTTCACCCTTGCTGCAGTTATCTTTTCGATCACTCGTAAATACTCTAGCATCCGGACCATCGTATGTGTCAAATCCTTTATCGTTGGATGAACTTGCTTGATCGTGCGCAGGGGTTGCGTGGGTTGTCGGTCTGGACTCATGAGCTGGGGTTATGAATTAAGCTAAACCTAACGTCTGATCTAACATTTTTGCATCAAAAGATTTAGACCTGAAAAATTAACCAGCTTGATCATTCTATTATCAATTTGTTGATTCATACTAATTAGTGGGAACGTAAGATCATAATTTCCTATTATCAGTATATCTAATTCATCGATGAAAAAATTTTTAAAGTCTTTTTCTCTAAGGGAATTTAAAACAAGATTATACAGTTGATCAGTTGTTTTTATAAGCGTAATAGTATCCTTTTCATAGTCATATTCATATACTTTGTATTCATTAAAAACTAAATGAAAAAATACAAAGAAATTGGACTCATACGCATAATAACTCTTCAGATCCGTATTCTTTGTTTTTTTCCCTAATTGACTATGGCTTATAATCAAATCTGATTCATTTTCATTTAACCATTTAGAGTATGCAGATAGGTGATACAGAACCAACTCTTGATTTTCAGATGCCAAACTGTCTGAGAATAACAAGCTTAATGCAGTGCGACATTTCTCTTTTTTATTGTCTAACCTCGTAACCATTTTCCATCCTTAGATATTGTTCCAATGCGAGCTCCCTTTTTATCAAAAAGTTTCCAGTAACTGCCACCATGACCGCCTGCCCCAGAATTGCGAGCTCTATCGGGCTGTAATTTTTGTCCTGTACTTGGGTCTTCAAGGATTCCATTTTTTCCTTTTTTATTAAATCTACCAAGGGAGATATCATCTCCTTTTTCAAAATTTCGAGTCTTAAATTTTGAATCACTCGTAAATACTCTAGCATCAGGGCCCTCGTATGTGTCAAATCCTTTATCGTTTGACGAGCTTGCTTGATCGTGCGCAGGAGTCGTGTGTGTTGTCGGTTTGGACTCATGAGCTGGGGTTGTGAAACTC
>JAHBYH010000004.1:0-160000 GCA_019636055.1 Candidatus Paracaedibacteraceae bacterium | reverse complement strand
GTGCCCGCCATAATTTGATCCAAATCATAGGACAAGCTATTATCTTTAGCGAGCTTTGCCTGAATCGCTTTTTTAAGAATAGGCAACCCGTCAACAGGGGTATATTTCGTCATGCCTTTGTCCAAAGCAAGCTTCGCAGCATCCTTGACGAAATCAGGAGTATCAAAGTCAGGTTCACCCGCACTAAGAGCAATTACATCAATACCCTCGGCTCTCATTTGCGCTGCTTTGGCAGTCATTGCTAGTGTTGGTGATGGTTGAATTAGAGAGAGTCGGGTTGATAAATAAGACATTTGTTCGCTCTTAGTTTTGTAAAATATTGCTTTTGTATTCTAACAGATTTTTAGATTGGTTGATAAATAATATCGACATCATCCAGCAGAAAACAGCTCACGACCGATTAACATTCTGCGAATTTCAGATGTCCCGGCGCCAATCTCATAAAGTTTAGCATCGCGGAGCAAACGGCCTGTCGGAGTTTCATTAATATACCCCATGCCACCAAAGATTTGAATGGCATCAAGGGATACTTTCGTTGCATTTTCTGCTGCAAGCAAAATAGTGGCAGCAGCATCCTGCCGTGTAACTTTTTTCTTATCGCAGGCTTTTGCAACCGCATAAACATAAGCACGACTAGAATTCAGCGTTGTATACATATCTGCAATTTTTCCTTGGATCAGCTGGAATTCACCAATTGCTTTACCGAACTGGTTACGTTCACGAACATACGGCAAGCAATAATCCAAAGCCGCCGCCATAATCCCTAAAGGACCAGCAGCCAAGACAGCGCGCTCATAGTCAAGACCACTCATCAAGACTTTGACGCCGCGATTAAGCTCACCCAAAATATTTTCTTCAGGGACAAAACAATCTTCAAAAACCAATTCACACGTATTGGATCCTCGCATCCCAAGTTTATCTAGTTTTTGAGCTGTCGAAAACCCCTTATAGCCCTTCTCCACTAAAAATGCTGTAATCCCTTTTGACCCGGCTGATGCGTCTGTTTTGGCATAAACAACCAAAGTTTCAGCATCAGGGCCATTGGTAATCCACATCTTATTACCATTCAAAACATAACCATCATCAACCTTGTCAGCCTTTAGTCGCATACTGACAACATCTGACCCTGCGCCCGGTTCACTCATAGCCAAAGCACCAACATGCTCGCCGCTAATAAGTTTAGGTAAATATTTACGTTTTTGCTCAACTGTCCCATTCAAGGAGATTTGATTAACACATAAGTTCGAATGCGCTCCGTAACTTAACCCCACAGATGCAGAAGCCCGTGAGATTTCTTCCATAGCAATAACATGTTCTAGGTATCCCATACCTGAACCACCAAACTCCTCGGAAACCGTAATACCTAGTAATCCTAATTGACCAAGCTCCGGCCATAAGTCCCGTGGAAACTCATTTGTTTCATCAATTGCTGCCGCACGTGGCGCAATCCGTTCTGCTGCAAATTGGCGAACCATATCGCGTACACTGCTCGCGATTTCACCCAAATCAAAATCAAATTCGTGCATTTTATTCCCTCATTCCTCGATCGTCAGCATCCTAACTTAGGTTGCCGTCCCTTTTTCCTTTAGGTGAATCTCACCTGCATTTGTCATTCTTAGAGATACCTGAGTCCCATGGCGCAAATCAATAGATTTAACCTGACTAAAATCAATTTTAGGATTTCCCAAAACTTTAATGAGGCGTTTCAACGCTCCTTCCGGATCTTTCTCAGGAAGTTTTGCCTCGATAGTTTTATCTACCAATAGGTTCCAACGGCGTTCACCAACCCACGTTATAGCAGCCACACGTTTTTTTAAATCAGGAACCTGATCTAGCAATGATAATAGTTTTGGCGCATGACGCGGCGCATCGCTACCTACAACAACAGGAAGATGCACATAAGCCTGAATATTTTTATCAGATATAATAACCCCATCTGCATCCACTAAATAGTGCTTTTGGCGATGCTGCCACAAGGCAATTGGAACTCGCTCTTCAATCGAAATATAAAGAGAATCTGGCAGCTTTCGTTGTACAGTTACATCTCGAACCCATGAAATTTGCTTAATATGATCTCGAATCTCATCCGGTGAAAACTTAAGGATTGAATCCCCTTTTTTCAACTGAATCTGCTCTAACAACCGCTGTGATTCAGTATTGTTACGACCGTATACATAAACTTCAGATAATGTAAAACCAACCCGCCCTGCTTTTTCAGCCACAGATGATGCAAAAGAATCCCACCAAATGCCGGGATATCCCGCCAAGATAATGTAACCAACGGTCGTGATCGCAGCAGACGCCGATGCAATAGCAAGTCGGCGTTTCAAAACTGTTGCTCCGTTCCGTAATTTTTTTGGATTCTGCCACAAAGATTGTACAGAAGTAATAAAGCTACCAAAAGATAGCTTTGTTGATTTCCGACGAACAGGGCGAGCTCGTTTTACTGGTGGCATTTGGCATTCTCCACAATCCAGTCGACAAGCTGATTAAATGACATGCCACTATGAGCAGCAATCTCTGGCAATAGCGACAACGGGGTCATTCCAGGATGCGTATTAATTTCTAACAAATAAAATTGATTTTTCTTTTCATCATACATCAGATCAGATCGAGACACTCCATGGCAGTCTAGTGCAAGATGGGCCTTTAACCCAATATCTAACGCCGTGGCATAAGCAGGTTCACTCAACGGGGCAGGCATTTTATGGACAGCTTTGCCATCAGTATATTTTGCTTCATAGTCGTAAAACCCCTGAACAGGACAAATCTCAATCGCCCCAATTGCTTTGTCTCCAACAACACCAACTTGGATTTCACGGCCATCAATAAACTCTTCGATCAAAATCATCTTGGAATCAGGCCAATTTGGATCAAAAGCAACAGGTTCACTCAAATCACGAATAATATAAACCCCTCGGCTTGATCCTTCAGCAATTGGTTTTACCACATAAGGAACAGACATCGGATGCCCCTTTTTCAGATCAGAAACGCTGATGACCTTACTAACAGGTGTTGGCAGCCCTGCACAATCAAAAATCTTGCGAGACATCATTTTATCCATACCAATGGCCGATGCCGTCACACCCGAATGTGTGTATGGAATGTGCATTGTCTCAAGAACCCCTTGAATAACACCATCTTCGCCCCCCGTTCCATGCAACGCAATAAAAGCAACGTCCGGCTTAGGGGTTAGATCTTGGGTTAATTTGATAATATCGCGGGTTACATCAACTTCCTTAACGGTATGTCCATTATCGCGCAAAGCCTTGGCTATGGCTCCACCCGATGTCAAAGATACCTCACGTTCATTGGACCATCCCCCCATAAGCACTGCGATTGTTTTTTTGGACATTTCTTCACCGATGTAATACAGATTCTGCACCTAGTTTAACATAGTCCAGTTCTGGTCTCTACCGGTTTTTAATTAAGGATATTTACAAAAAATTAAAAAAATAGACCCTAATATGAATTAATAACGCTTATGAAAATTTAATTATGTTTTTTAAAAGAAGTATTTACTCGGCAGTTGCTATAACACTTGTTATTCTTGTTTATCTTTTTTTCTCCCAGAATAATATAAATTCAGAAGAAGTTGATGAAAAACCAGCGATTAAACCCATCAACATCATTAGACTCAACGATGAAGAAATTAATCGCTTTTCAATAAAAACCCAGATCATTAAAGAAAAAGATATTAAAAACAAACTCATCATCCCAGGCGAAGTTGGATTAAATGAAAATACACTTCTCCATGTCATTTCCCCTGTTAACGGTGTCGTTCGTAAAGTTTTCTCAAACCTCGGGGACTCTGTTACCCCTCAAACAGAATTAGCAATTATTGAAAGTCGTGATATGGCTGAGGCCAAGTCTACTTATATCGCTGCATATAAGGATACAATATTAAAGAAAGATCTTGCTGAACGAGAAGAACGGTTAATGAAAAATAAAATAAAAGCCGAAACGGAATATCTTAAAACGCGTAATGCTTACGAAACATCTAAAATCGATCTGGATCAAAAACGTCAAAAATTATTAGCCTTAAACATGACAGAAGATGAAATTAACAATCTTCCCACCACAACAAAACCCCTAAACATCTATTCCATTAAATCACCGATAAAAGGTAAAATTCTTGAAAGACATATATCACTGGGTGAATTCATAACACCTGAAAATCAGGTTTTTATTATTGCTGATACAAACAAAGTCTGGATTAACCTTTCAATCCCTGCGCAAGACCTAGCTATATTGAAAAAGGGGCAAAATGTTGATATTTTCCCTAGTTCAGAATCAACACCAACAACGTCAACAATAATCTTCCTCAGTCCCGTAATTAATGAAGCAACACGTACAGGCAGAGCTATTGTTGAATTAGATAATCCGAATAACGACTGGCACCCCGGAGATTTTATCACAGCTCAAGTAACTACTGAAGAAAGTGCGAATTACATTACAATCCCAGCAACGGCATTACAAAAGATAAACGGCCAATCAATTGCCTTTATAAAAAACAAAGATGGTTTCACAGCTCAAAACATTATTATCCATGGATCAGATAAGGGTGATTTTATCAGAGTTAAATCAGGGCTAAAAATTGGTGATGAAATTGCAGTTAAAAACACATTTCTTTTAAAAGCTGAACTTGGGAAAGAAACAGCTGAACACGGACATTAGAGACATAATATGCTAGAATCGATTGTAAAGTTTGCAACTCATAACAGATACACAGTCATTGCTCTTGTTACCATGACTATCATTCTAGGGATAAACCTGGGGCAACATCTGCCAGTTGATGCAGTTCCTGATATAACGAATACCCAAGTCCAAATCAATACATTAGCTCCCGGGTTTTCACCTTTTGAAGTTGAAAATCAAGTAACATTTCCAATAGAAACGGCATTGTCTGGTATTCCCGGACTAGAAACAACAAGATCATTATCACGGAATGGATTCTCACAAGTTACAGCAATTTTCACAGACTCAACAGATATATATTTTGCACGACAACAGGTCACAGAAAAGCTTAATGAAGCTAAAGAAATACTCCCCAACAATGTAGACCCCAAAATGGGGCCAATCTCTACTGGACTTGGGGAAATATATATGTGGACATTGCAGTATGACACAGCTCAACAATCCTCTGATAGCCAAATTGGGTTCCAAAAAAACGGTGATTATATAACACCTGAAGGAACCATTCTTAAAACCACCATCGAGAAACTAAGTTATCTGCGCACTCTGCAAGACTGGTTGATTAAGCCACAAATGCGAGCTATAACCGGCATTGCTGGGATTGATTCAATAGGTGGTTATGTTAAGCAATTTCATGTCCAACCAAACCCAGAGAAATTAATCGCTCTTGGATTGAGTTTTGAAGACATAACACAAGTCATCGAACAAAACAACGTAAGCATTGGCGCAGGATACATCGAAAGAAACGGAGAATCACTTAATGTACGCTCAGATGGAAGAATTGAAAACATTCCTCAACTAGAAAACATTGTTGTTGCAACTCGTGACGGAACCCCGATTTATCTGAAAGATGTAGCAACCATAGAAATAGGTAAAGAGCTAAGAACAGGCAGCGCAAGTAAAAATGGCCAAGAAGTTGTCGTCGGTACAGCCTTAATGCTTATTGGCGCCAACAGTCGAGACGTAGCAACAGCTGCACATGAAAAATTTCAGAGTATTAAAAATAATCTTCCCACCGGTATAAAGGCCGAGGTCGTTTTAAATAGAACAAAACTTGTCAACGCAACACTGAATACAGTTGCAAAAAATTTAGCTGAAGGTGCACTTCTTGTTATTATTGTTCTTTTTTTGATGCTTAAAAACATACGCGCTGCACTGATCACTGCATCAATTATTCCCATGACAATGATCTTTACATCTATGGGAATGATTGCGACAAAAACTAGCGCGAATCTTATGAGCTTAGGTGCCCTAGATTTTGGCCTTCTCGTTGACGGAACTGTAATTATCATTGAAAATTATATTCGTCGCTTACAAAGCTACTCCCATATATTAACAACAAAAGAACGTCTCAAAGAGGTCATAGAATCAACTAAAGAAATGAGCAAACCAACTTTATTTGGGCAGATGATTTTAATTCTAGTTTACGTCCCGCTTCTTACGTTTACTGGTATTGAGGGCAAGATGTTTTATCCTATGGCAATTACCGTTATCATTGCCTTACTATCAGCCTTTGTTTTATCAATAACATTTGTTCCCGCTATGGCAGCACTTTTCATTAAATCAACATCAGCACACAATAACCACGGTTTCCTTGAAAAGCTTGATAGGTTATATTTATCTATATTAAAAAAATCGCTGCAGATCCCTAAAATAATAATCTTAGCCGCAAGTAGTTTCTTTATTATATCGTTTATTCTCTTTACACACTTAGGGCAAGAATTCATACCAACACTTGATGAGCAAGATCTTGCCGTGCATGCAGTCAGAATTCCAAGTACGTCCCTAACTCAATCACAAGATATGCAATTTAATGTTGAAAAGACTCTTAAATCATTCGATGAAGTTGATTATGTTTTCTCAAAAACAGGAACAGCAGAAGTCGCATCCGATCCTATGCCACCGAACACATCAGATACGTTTGTTATATTGAAACCCAAAGGTCAATGGCCAGACCCTACTATTTCAAAAGTTCAACTTATTGATAAGTTTGAAGAAAGACTACACTCTCTTATTGGCAACGTCTATGAATTTACACAGCCAATACAGATGCGTTTCAATGAACTTATTGCAGGAGTTAGGGCTGACATTGCCGTCAAAATATATGGCGATAATTTCGCGCAACTCAATAAAATTGCAACAGACATTGCAGAAATTTTACAAAAAACAAAAGGTGGAACTGATGTCAAAGTAGAGCAAACAACTGGGCTCCCAATGCTCAACATAAAACTGAATTATGATAAAATGGCGAGATTAGGGTTAAATGTCAGCACTGTCTTAAACACAATAAGCATTGCAATTGGCGGGAAACCATCAGGACTTGTGTTCGAGGGGGACAAACGCTTTGATATTATCGTTAAACTAAATGAATCTTATCGAGAAAATTTAGTGATGATTGATAATTTACCCATATTCCTTAAAGATCCAATCAAGAAATTAACGCCGACACTAACGAAATCAGAGGAAAAATTCACATCAATTCCACTACGAGAAATTGCGTCTGTAGTTATTGAAGACGGTCCCTACCAAATAAGCAGAGAAAACGGAAAAAGACGTATTACTGTTCAAGCAAACATCCGTGGATCTGACACGAATACCTTTGTCCAACAAGCGCAAAATAAGCTAGCTAATATTAAACTACCCACAGGATATTGGATTGAGTGGGGCGGGCAATTTAAAAATTTAGCGCAAGCAAAAGAAAGACTGTTGTGGATTATCCCACTGTGTTTTCTTGCTATCTTTTTAATTCTTTTTTCAGCGCTTAATTCAATTTTAGGTGCATCGTTTATCTTTACAGCTATTCCCCTAGCACTAACCGGCGGTGTCTTAAGTCTATTTTTACGGGGAATTCCCTTTTCGATATCAGCTGCAGTTGGTTTTATTGCCCTATCGGGTATAGCTGTTCTCAATGGATTAGTGATGGTAACGACAATAAATAAAGAGTTTCAACAAAACTCAACAACACCAATTGACGCAATAATCAAAGGAGCAACAACCCGACTTCGCCCTGTTCTTATGACAGCACTTGTTGCCTCACTTGGTTTTATTCCTATGGCTCTTGCAACCGGTACGGGAGCAGAAGTTCAAAAGCCTTTAGCAACAGTTGTCATTGGAGGATTAATCACATCCACCCTTCTAACTCTTATCATTATTCCAGTGTTGTATCTGTTATTTCCACCAAAATCAGTTAATACCAATTCTTAGAAATAGCCCTACGGCGCATTTTGTGGAACATTGGTTTTGCACACCTACTATATGTAGGCTTGCTTAGCCTCGTCCTTGAATCCATCCGCAAGGCTATTTCTGAGAATAGGTATAACGATTAACCTTTATGGTGCATAAAAAGGTCTAAAAGCTTATCCGCAGCTTCTTGGTATTTTTCTGTATTCCATACAAGCCTTGGATTCAGGGTCGATGAAGAAATATCCCCTAACGCTGTTGGTATATCCAGATTAAATGGCTGAAGTTTTTCATAATGACAGTTACGAATCTCACCGCTGGTAATTGCTGAGATAATACGACGTGTTACTTTTAATGGAAAACGTTCCCCCCCTTCTCCGTAAGAACCACCGCCCCAGCCTGTATTCACAAGATAAACCTCTGCCCCTGTCTCCTTTAGGCGTTTGACCAATAATGCAGCATATTCTTGCGGTGGGCGCGCAAAAAATGGCGCTCCAAAACAAGCAGAAAACGTTGTTTTGATTCCCTTGCCTGCCCCAAACTCTGTACTTCCTACTAAGGCTGTATACCCCGTCAAAAAATAGTCAATAACCTGATCATGATTAAGCCGCGCAACAGGTGGCAATACACCAAATAAGTCACACGTCAAAAATACAACACTATTGGGATGTCCATGCACAAGTTCAGTTGCTCGTCCCGGAATAAAATCTAACGGGTAAACAACGCGCGTGTTCTCCGTTATCGAAGCATCATCATAATCAGGCACACCATTGGCATCCAAGACAACATTTTCCATGATTGATCCCTGACGAATCGCATCCCAGATCAGCGGCTCACCTTCCTTAGACAACCGAATGCACTTAGCATAACACCCACCCTCAAAATTAAAGATGCCATCCGATGACCAGCCATGCTCATCATCGCCAATCAGTTGCCGGTCAGGATCCGCCGACAACGTTGTTTTGCCTGTTCCAGATAAACCAAAGAACAGTGTTGTCTTGCCATCAGCGCCTTTATTAGCCGCACAATGCATCGGCAAAACGTCTTGATCCGGCAAAAGAAAGTTCAAGACAGAGAACATGGCTTTTTTCATCTCGCCTGCATAATGAGTCCCACAAATAAGGACGCGCTTGTGGGTAAAATCAAGAACCACAGCAGCATGGCCATTCAAGCCGTATTTACTGGCATCAGGTGTATAATAAGTAGCATTGATTAGGTGCCATTCGGTTTTTGCCAATGGTACTTCCGGAACAATAAACAGATCCTGACAAAATAATGTATGCCAAGCAAAGTTACATTGAACATGAACCGTTGTGTGATAACTGGGGTGCGACCCCACCTGCAATCGATCTTCATAGATTGGATGAGCATAAAGAGAACTATGCGCCTCTTGCCAGATTTGCTCAAAAGTTTCAGGCGAAATCTCTTGATTCATCCCACCCCAAGCAACCTTTGATTCCGTCACTGAGTCTCGAACAATATATTTGTCTTTAGGAGATCGCCCTGTACGCTGCCCCGTCAGAACACGAAGCGCCCCATTTGAGGCTAATACACCCTCATTATTCTCTAAAGCTCTAGCAAATAAATCCTGAGAACTGATCACTTGTGGCTGCATATTGGCCTCTCCCATACAGAATATACCAATAGGATAGCAAACCCTACAAACAAGACAACAGAGATTTTTAAATTATCTACACTCATCTTAGTTGAAGGTGAAAGATAGCAGACTCTCTCTGCGAAGGGCAACCAGAAAATTGAGACCAAAGATACGCAGGTATAGTCGTTTGAGTTGATTTCCCGACAAGGAATCAGGAGCGACGTATACACCTAGCACACGAGCAACGCAGTGAGATAGTCGGGGAGTCAAATGGAATGACTAGAGAATTCCGTATCTTTAGCTAAGTTGAGTATAAATGGTTTTACCACGCTTAGCTCATATCAAAAATAAATCGGCCTGTCTCAGGATCACGTTTAATATATCCACGATATAGATTCCATTTATTAAACGTTACGAGCGACTTACGAGCAGTTTTTTCAGCTTTTGTCACATACTCCAGGCTATCTCTCAAGTTTGCTAATAGACTATCTTGATCTGGCTGAGGATACTGTGATCTATAAACAAGGTTAATCTCAATCTGAGGAGGGTCAAATACTGCTCCCACATAACTATAATTAATAAAACGAATTATTCCCGTTTCCTTTAAGAATTCCGCATACCTCGTGATATTAGAACCACCTATAGTGAGTTGTTTAAACTGTATTGCATCCAAAGAAATCCCAAAGTTTGAACTCTGTTCAGAAATTTCTTTTGGAAAAAGAATCAAGACATCTTCAGGTTTCGCGAAACAATCAACCAGAGTTATGGTATTTATGGTTCTAGAACGCATCTTAACAATATTTTTCCAATCTTCTTTCGACAATTGAACACCATTTATATTGATCTCTCTGATAATTGATTGTTTCTCACGCAGAGCAACCAAAATTGATGAAATAAACTCAGGAGTATAATGATCATCTGATGTAATATTTAATTGTCCATTAAAATTCTTAACATAGGTCACAACCTCCTGAGATGGAGCAAACTTCAGTCCCTGAGTTGCTAAGTCACCCAAGCGAATAACATCCCAATAGAGAGCCAATTCTGAGCGATGCAATGGATCTGCCCCCAAAGTCACATTTTCCTTAACTTTAATACTAGTATCAGGCCCCCCAAAATAGCGATAATAAAGGTCATAAGTTAAATGATCTAACCAATCATCCGACGCATTTTCTGGTTTTTTCAACTTATAAGTCTGCCCTTCAGATTCGCCTAGAGACAGGTCCAAAACTTTTTGGTTATTATATTTTAGAACCACTCTTTCTGTGCGCCCATTTGTTTTTGATGCAGAAGTTAAATCCCTTGAAGGAATAATATGCAAAACTTCCCCTTGCGCCGGAACAGGTCCCAGTGCCTCGAGACGCATTGCAATTTCATCTTTCTTGTTCTTTAACCACTCCAATATGTCATAGTGACCATACAGATTCTCAAGCTCTTTAAAATTAATCGTTCTAATCTTATTTAATAAGGTCGTCAGAGTTTTACGCACTTCATCTCGATTCTTAGCAGTGACTTGTTGGTTTAGAGCTGATTCCACAGTGGACATACCCTGTTTCGCAAGCTCCCGTGCTTTCATGAACATATCAAAGGATGGCGATGCCTTCACATCAACAGTGATGTATTGACGGAACGCTGGCCAACTAACGACTTGAGCACCTACCTTATAACCACGATCATCTCTAAAACCAGGAATATCAACATAGAATTGCGCCTTATCTGCGTCCCATTTGATATTAGAGTCATCTGTCTCTGGCAGACGATAGTCCGGATTTTGCAAAAGCTGAATAATCACATTCTGATATCTATTCTGAAATGCCGTAGCTCCCAACAATCTAACAAATAAATCTTTAGGTATTCCCTGACCAAAAGAATCCGCTAATTTCACAACAACTACTGAATCATCCCGTAATGTCTTTACAGCCTCAGGTTGAAATTTGGGGAAAGAATTACCATTTTCCACAAAAAATGTCTTCAAGAAACCTGAGAATGTGTTCAGCCCAAGCTCACCTTCGAACGGATGAATAACCCAATTATTTTGCTGCGCTTGCTGATGCGAGGCTGATGACGCCCCCGCCGGATCCATTGCATTCAGCGAGGTTATTGCCGTGGACGACAACAAGGTTATGAACAGGATTGATTTGATTTTGTTCTGCATGAACATGCTTCTTCATCTTGAATATTTGGTATGACTATATATCAAATTCATTAATTTTTGGTAAATAAATCATCACTCTTACTCACCTCAAAAATGAATTAAACCAAATATTCCGTGCATTTTGCTAGAGTGATCCTTATATTTAATGAACATGAGCAGAAAAATTATCACAGATATAAGGAAGTTTGTATGTTCAAGAAACTTGTAATTGTTTTGTTTTTTATTCTTTCTACAGCTATGGGCTGGCTCTTTTATGGCCCAGGCGGCGTCTATACTCAAGTGACCCATGAAAAAGACGAAGCTGTTATCATTGAAAAAGGGATGGGGATGGATGATGTTGCCGAGCTCCTTCTGTCAAAAAAACTGATCAGCAATCGCTACGCATTTTATTTAGCTGCAGCTCTTGATCGACAATGGGGCAAACTTAAGGCCGGTGAATTTTTAATTCCTAACCACGCGCGCCCTACAGAAATTGTTCGTATTTTATGCTGTGGTAAAGTTATTGTTCACAAAATTACCTTTCCTGAAGGCTCAACAGCCCACGAGATTATAGATACAATCAATAAAATAGACCTTTTGAAGGGCGAAATACTCCACGTTCCAGCCGAAGGGTTCATGCTTCCAGATACATATACGTATGTCTATGGTGATACAAAACAAAGTCTCGTCAATCGCATGGAAGCAGCAATGATTCTAGTTTTAGCTGAAACTTGGAACAAACGCAAAACCGACGTGCCCTATGAAAACTCCTTAGAGGCACTCACAATGGCCTCGATTGTTGAAAAAGAAACAGGGCGTAAAGACGAACGTAAACGCATTGCCGGTGTTTTTACGAATCGTCTGAAAAGGGGCATGCGTTTACAAGCTGACCCGACTGTTATTTACGGAATCACCCTTGGCAAAAGCAAACTCGGACGTAAAATTACAAAGAACGATTTAAAATCAGAAACGATTTATAATACGTATTTGATCGAAGGATTACCACCCCGCCCTATTTGTTGCCCCGGCAAAGCAGCCATTGAAGCTGCCCTGCAACCCATGACAACCAAAGATCTATTCTTTGTCGCCAATGGTGCAGGTGGACATAATTTTAGCTCATCCCTAGGGCAACACAATACTTTCGTTAATCAGTACCGCGCTGCGGCTTAAAGGAAAACTCACCCCCCACAAGGGGAGAGGTGAAATTGCCTTAATTATGCTCTTCGCTCCAACCAAAAGATAAATATTGCTCCCTATCATCAGGTTCCTCAGCCGGCGCAACACAGCAACAAAAACATGAAAGGATGGACAAGCAGAGATCGTCACAAATAAAACCAACAGGTGAATAGGATACTCTTGTCACATCAGGTGTAGACTTAAGCAAATAGGATTGTTCACTTACAACATCCTGAGAAAATGAGAATGCACTAGTCAACATAATAATTGGCAGATATGTCACCCTAATGATGATCGTCACCAGTCCCCTCATAGATAAAAAGCCGACTGCAATAAGGACACTCAACCTTCCCCTCTTTCCCGACGTTCAGATAGACACTGGGGTGCCCCAGACCATCAGCAGATCCATTGCCATCACAGTTAACAACTTTTGTATCAACGTACCGAATATCTTCTGTCATATAATCCCCCTATAAATGACATCTCATACTAAATCCTAAAAACAAGCACTACACTCGCTGTCGCAGTTATTTATCATGATTGGCAGACGAACTAATCTTTGTAAAAACTCGATAGCTAATCGGAATACTTAGAACATAAGCGAACATGACAACGGACAAAGTAATCCATGGTGTTGTAAATAAGGCACCAGCTAGGAATGTTAAACCGACTAAAACAAGGGGGAAGAACTTACGATCAATATTAACTTTCTTAAAAGAAAACATTGGAACGACGCTGATCGCTAAAGACCCGACAAAAAACAGAACAATAGCATTCAACCAAGCAGAGGACCACAATGACCAATCAGAAAATTCAATACTTAACATGGTCGGGATCAAAGCCAATATAGCAGACGCTGGTGCCGGGCATCCCATAAAGAAATTCTCAGATCCAGAAGCTTCACGACCTTCGATACTAATGGTATTAAAACGAGCCAGACGCAATCCCAAACACACGGCAAAGTACAAGGTAAATAACCACCCTGCTCCTTGCCATTCATGGAGAGATCGAAGGTAAATAACAATAGCCGGACTAACACCAAAGCTAATAAAATCAGATAACGAATCTAACTCTGCTCCAAATCGGCTTGTTGCATTCAACATGCGTGCAATACGCCCATCCATTGCATCGAATAACGCTGCCAGAAAGATTGCACCAACGGCAAATTCCCAACGTGATTGCAAAGCAAATCTGACCGCACTTAAGCCCATACACAATGCCATAACCGTTGTCATGTTTGGCAGGAACATAATCAAGTTAACATTAGACATCCGATCACGCGTTGCCCGAATCCGTTCGGGCAGCTTTCGTCTTAAGTTTTCAATACGTGCTGGTTTCTTTTTGCGATCAGTCATTCTTAGCTTTGAACTCCTTCACGAGCTGTTTCTTTAGATTGCATATCAGCCATAACAGTTTCACCACCAATCATGCGTTGACCAACACAGACCAACGGTACGACCCCCTTTGGCAAGTAAACATCAACGCGGCTACCGAAACGAATAAGGCCATAAAGCTCACCAATTGACATGGAGCGCCCCTCTGATGTCTGACATAGGATACGACGGGCAATTAGGCCTGCAATCTGTGTGCAAGCAATCTTAACCTTACCATTATTGATCACGATTGTCTGACGTTCATTGTCTTCGCTGGCTTTATCCAACGAAGCATTCAAGAACTTACCGGGGTGGTAAATAATTTTTTCAATGGATCCAGCAATTGGAGTACGCTGAACGTGAACATCAAAAACATTCAAGAAGATACTAACCCGAGTAAGTTTGTCTTCACCCAAACCATAATCTTTTGGCGGGACCACATCCGTAATTAAGCTGACCATACCATCCGCAGGAGAAACGATTAACCCCTCACGAGTCGGCGTTACGCGCTCTGGCATACGAAAGAAATAAACACACCACGCGGTTAGAATAAAACCAATGACACCAAGCGTATGAGACAAGGCATACAACAGCATTGAAATAATAAAGAAAATAAGAACAAACTTAACGCCATCCTTATGAATGGGAGCAAAAACTGAGGCCATGAACTATTCCTGTTATATATTAAATGTAATTACATATAAATTGCCCGATTTTGATAAAAATAGCAAGTAGGGGAAGATTCTATATCTTTATGATGAAGAACTGACTGCTCTCAAACACACCCTCATTAAGTGTTCAGATTTATCCGGAGAGACAACCTTTAACACTAAATCCTCGGGCTTTTTTCCAGTCAGCGTAAGACTCGCAACATCGCTTAAGGAAAAAAGATAAAAGCGCTAACATATTTCGTCTCATCAAAACTACGATAGACTTATGCTAACATAATCCCAACCGTTTACAACTTTTCAAAAATACGGCCTCCTGAGTGTGGGCAAAAAAATTCGAGTTTTCATAAATATTTAATGAATTTGCTGTATTCTTTTATTGAGCGTCAGTTCGACATAAGAGACATCAGGCACGCCCGTCATCCTCGGCTAGCAAAGCTAGGGTTTCACCAGAAAGCCATAGCTTTGATTGATCGGGGATCCAGCATTTTCTAATATAACCTGGATCCCCGATCAAGAAATTCTTAGCGTTTTCTGGTGAAAACTTAGATTTTCTAATCGAGGATGACGGAGTCTATCCAAGGAATAATTTATGCCAAAACTTATCTTATCACTTTTGACCATGATCTCTCTTGTCTTTGCGACTGACATGAGCCTATCCCAACACGCACAAGTGATGGGGGAGATAAAGTCACGCGCTCAAAAAGATAAAGATCAGCGATTACCAGAAATTGGCCAAATAACAGCAACTGAATATTTCTTGAGCCACATTCTGGCACCCGGATACGAAAACACAATCCCCGGAATGGTCGCTGCGTTCTTTGACAAGTACCCTGACGCCACAATAACTGACTTTGAAAAGCATCAGTTCGCACGAATGATGGAGGCAGAACGAACCTTTAACGGTTGGTACGTGTTCTATCACGCGGCTGTTGGTGAAATTGGATTGTTTTACGATGTGATCAGTGAGTACCGGGCCCGCCTTGCCATGCATCACAGTGATGATGTGACTGTCCTGCGAGCCCTGGACAATAAGTTTAAAGACATTCCAAGCGTGACTGAGTTTATGAAAAAGTTTGAGATTATACAAGAAAAGGCAGAAACTGAGGCGAGCGATCACGGTAAAATAGACGGCACAAAATACTCTGAACTGGGCTTATCCGTAAATCCATTCTTATTCGGGAATCTTGATGATGAAGGAGAATCTAGCTACATGTTTTTTAGCAAAAATAAATCAGTAAACCCCCCTCACATAGAATCTGCATTAAACGAATTTTTGGATAAAATTGGCCTGAACCTAACTTGGGCTGATTTTGAACATCTAACACAATCCTATCAGATTAACAGCGCTCGAATGTTCCAGTTTTTTATTGCACCAGACATTCTTGATGAGGTTGGATATGCCTCTGGCTCATATGGTCGCAAGTTTGATTATGAATTTAATGGTAAAATAACTCATTCGATAAAAGATCTATTGACTACCCTAAGAAACAAACAATCACAACCAGTTAATCTAGATCTCAAATTCTTACAAGCACGTCTTTTTCTAAAACCAGAAATTTTCCATGACCCTAGCAAAGTTAAGGTTCTTCAATATCAGTACAACCCTATCCCCGCAAGTACAATGAAGAAATATAAAGAAGAACTAAGAAAGATGATCGACAAGGATTTAGATCAATGGCTTTCCAAACAGATTAGTATAGATGGACTATTAGCAGGAAACGGGCCTAACAACCTTCAACGTCTCCATGGATATATTAACGGAGGGGATTCTAAATTAAGAAGTCAGGACAATTTTCTTGCTCAAGATCTCTACAACCTTTTGGATACAGATAAAATTGATGAGGCTATCGAATTTGTTAAAAACCACCCAGAGATTGACTATAAGAAACCAAGAACATTGGATCCTTACATTGAAGCACAAAGTTTAGCCCAAAAGGTTGCTCTGCTCCCCCCCTTATCAGACAAGAAATTTGAACTTATTCGTCTAATGGATAAAGATTTTGACCAGAACAATGCATGGTTTTGGGAAACGGTATTATCATCTGAACAAGGAACGAACTCTGAAGCAGAAAAACTTCTCGATATGTATACAAGCAGCAAAATAAAACTAATGCACAATGGAATTGATGAGCCCTTGTACCTTTTTGGGTTAAGTATTCCTGATGAAAAAAAACGAGCTTATTTTTTTGTAGCTCTCATTAATTACGGGAATTTGATCCCCAAAGAATTTAACAAGGCCGTTTTTGACGATATTATATTAATCAAAGGTGCTACATACCCATCCTACAAACTATTTTCCCAGAATGGTGGACTTAAAGATGACGATGGACAACCAATTGAACCCTACTCATACGGACTAAAAATCCAAGATGATTCTATTAAAAGTCTTTTTTTGGATGCGTTACTTACAGAACTTGAACCCATACCTGATGGATTAAACAAACAAGTGCTAGATGCTGCAGTTAAGGGGGCTTTTGGCTTTGGTACACTCAATTTATTAAATACTATTAAGGATACTGACGGCAAGCCAATTGAACCCTATCAATATGCACTCGGTATTTCAGACATAAAAAATCGGAGTAGTTATCTAGTTGCACTTGTAAAAGCTAAAATTCCAGTACCCCAATCATTGCGACAGGAGGTTATTAATACCCTCAGGCAGAATAAACGGCAAAGAATAGCGCAACAATTAATCGATGAGGGAACCTCCTAATACATTCATGGGACTAACAATCTCTCAAACGCCAACCGTTTACAAATTTTTAAAAATACGGTAGGGTTCAATAATATGTTTCTTGAATACTTTAAATAATAAGATTGCACCATGATTGACAAGACCTTTAATCCACAAGACGTTGAACCAAAACTCTATGAAACATGGGAAAAATCCGGCCGATTTTCTTGCAACCCAACTTCTGATAAACCAACATATACAATCATGATGCCGCCACCGAATGTGACGGGCAGCCTTCACGTGGGCCATGCCTTAACCTATACACTTCAAGATGTCTTGATTCGGTTTAAACGCATGTGTGGTTATGATGTTTTGTGGCAACCTGGTACAGACCATGCAGGTATTGCAACTCAAATGGTTGTGGAACGCAATCTCGAAAAAGAAGGAATCACACGCCATGATTTGGGCCGTGACGACTTTATTAAAAAGATTTGGGAATGGAAAGAATATTCAGGTGGTGAGATCGTTCGTCAACAACGCCGATTAGGGATCTCTCCGGATTGGGCGCGTCAACGCTTTACCATGGATGAAGATTTATGCGAAGCTGTTCGCAAAGTTTTCGTTCAACTTTATAAAGATGGACTGATTTACCGCGACAAACGATTGGTCAACTGGGACCCGAAATTCCAGACAGCAGTTTCTGACCTTGAGGTTATCCCCCAAGATACCAAAGGGAATATGTACCATGTTCGCTATCCGATCGTTGGATCTTCTGAAACAATCACGATCGCGACAACACGTCCTGAGACAATGCTGGGCGATACAGCTGTGGCCGTTCACCCAGAGGATGAGCGCTATACAGACCTCATTGGCAAAATGATTAAACTGCCTCTAACCGGGCGAGAAATTCCAATCGTTGCCGATGAGTATTGCGACCCAGAAAAAGGAACAGGTGCCGTTAAAATTACCCCTGCTCACGATTTCAATGACTTTGAAGTTGGCCGTCGCCATAATTTGCCGTTGATCAATATTATGGATACCCGCGCACACTTGAACGATAGCGTGCCAGAGAAATATCGCGGTCTTAGTGTTGCCACAGCTCGCAAAGCGATTATTGCGGATCTTGAAGAACTCGAAATCCTTGAGAAAATTGAACCGGTCATGCACGCTGTTCCTTTTGGCGAAAGATCGGGCGTAGAAATTCAACCGATGTTGACCGATCAATGGTTCTTGGATGCCCATAAGCTTGCACAACCTGCCCTAGAAGCCGTGCGTTCCGGTAAAACTCAATTTGTTCCAGAATTCTGGAATGCGACATACTTTGACTGGCTCGAGAATATCCAACCGTGGTGTATTTCTCGCCAGATTTGGTGGGGCCATCAAGTGCCGGCGTGGTTTGCCGAGGATGGGACAATCTTTGTAGCGGAAACCGAAGCAGAAGCCTATGCCGAAGCCAGATCCAAACTTGGCGCAGATGTTAAGTTGACCCGTGATACAGACGTTCTAGACACCTGGTTTTCCTCAGCCCTATGGCCATTCTCAACACTCGGCTGGCCGCAAGATGAAACGCTCCTCAAGCGCTATTATCCAACCGACGTTTTGGATACGGGCTTTGACATCATCTTTTTCTGGGTTGCTCGGATGATGATGATGGGGCTCTATTTTATCGGCGACGTTCCCTTTAAAACAGTCTATATCCATGCTCTTGTTCGCGATGAAAAAGGGGCAAAAATGTCAAAGTCTAAGGGCAACGTTATTGATCCCCTGACTTTGATCGACAAGTTTGGAACCGACGCCTTGCGCTTTACCCTATCCAGCTTAGCTGTTCCGGGTCGTGACCTAAAACTTGGTGAATCCCGTGTCGAAGGTGGCCGTAACTTTATGACAAAAATCTGGAATGCCGCTCGGTTCATGGAAATGAACAATTGTACGCGCCAAGCTGACTTTGTCCCGACAACGACAAAACTTATAGTCAATAGTTGGATCATTAGCGAAGTTGCTGAACTGGCAAGCCGCGTCTATAAATCTATCGAAACCTATCGCTTTGATGATGCAGCCAATGATTTATATCGTTTCCTTTGGGGAACATTCTGTGACTTTTACCTTGAATTCCTCAAGCCAATCTTTGCGAATGTGGATGATGCGGATGCCCTAGCCGAAGCGCGTACAACAGCAAGCTGGGTTTTAGGCGAATTCTTAAGAATTGCTAACCCAATTATGCCGTTTATCACCGAAAAACTATGGGAAGATTTTGGCGACGGTAAGATGTTACTGGAATCAGAATGGCCAACCTATGGCCGCGCACAAACTGACAGTCAATACGTAGACCGCGAAGCTGTTGAGGAAATGCAATGGCTGGTTAATCTAGTGACAGAGCTGCGTTCACGCCGAAGTGAATTCAATGTGCCACCAAGTGCACCAACCCCATTGAGTTTCTTTGAAGTCACGCAAAAGGTTGAAGATCGCATTCGTCGTCACGAAGTCATTCTTAAGAAACTTGGGAAGATTTCTGAGCTAACAATCACATCGGCGACCCCAACCTTACAAAAGGGAGAAGTTCAGTTTATCGTGGGCGAAACAACTATTGTCCTGCCACTGGCAGGCAGCATCGACATCGAAGCTGAAATGGCTCGCCTTGCAAAAGAGATTGAAGCACAGGCTAAGGAAATTTCAACCCTTGAAACTCGTCTCGGGAATGCCGATTTTATCTCTAAGGCAAAATCAGAAATTATTGATGAGTTTAAAGAACGTCTGGCAACGGCTCAGCAAACAAAGTTAAAAGTTGAACAAGCGCTAAGTCGTTTAGCATAAAGGATACCAACCGTGAACACCACACCGTTACTTGATCGCGTACAAATTCCCCGTGATATGAAATCATTGGATCGCACTCAGTTGAAAGAACTTGCATCCGACGTGCGCCATGAGACGGTCTCTGTTGTCTCAAAAACAGGGGGCCATTTGGGCGCAAGCCTTGGTGTGGTTGAGCTGACGGTTGCGCTTCATTATGTATTCGACACGCCAAAAGATAAAATTATTT
This sequence comes from Candidatus Paracaedibacteraceae bacterium, assembly GCA_019636055.1. Lineage (NCBI taxonomy): Bacteria > Pseudomonadati > Pseudomonadota > Alphaproteobacteria > Holosporales > Candidatus Paracaedibacteraceae > Candidatus Paracaedibacteraceae bacterium. The sequence goes on along the minus strand of JAHBYH010000004.1, from coordinate 139,463 downwards.
GGGATGTAGGCCACCAAGCCTACCCGCATAAAATTCTGACAGGTCGCCGAGCAGACATGCCAATGTTACGTCAAAAAGACGGCCCTTCTGGCTTTACAAAACGCTCAGAGAGCGAATACGATCCCTTTGGGGCAGCTCACGCTGGGACATCCATATCAGCAGCCCTCGGCTTTGCAATAGCACGCGACTTAAACCAAGGTAACAATAACGTTATTGCCGTCATTGGTGATGGGTCCATGAGCTCTGGCATGGCCTATGAAGCGCTTAACAATGCAGGCGCTATGAAAAGCCGCCTGATTGTGATCTTAAACGATAATGATATGTCAATTGCACCACCCGTTGGTGCCATGAGCAATTACTTTTCAAAACTGATCTCATCCCGTCCCTATCAGTCCTTCAGGTCAATAGCAAAGGAAGCTGCTAGTTATCTACCGAAACCACTAGAGACCGCAGCCCGTCGCGTTGAAGAATATGCGCGTGGCATGGTTACTGGCGGCACGTGGTTTGAAGAAATGGGCTTTTTTTATGTCGGTCCAATTGACGGCCATGACCTCGACCAACTTATTCCCGTTCTGGAAAATATCCGTGATCGTAAGGAAAATGGTCCTGTCTTAATTCATGTTGTCACAAAGAAGGGGCACGGGTATGCGCCGGCTGAATCTGCAGATGATAAGTATCACGGCGTTGTCAAATTTGATGTTGATACAGGAAAACAACACAAAACAGCAGCGTCGACACCAAGTTATACAAAAGTCTTTGCAGACGCGTTAATTGAAACAGCCCGTCAAGATGATAAGGTGGTGGCTATCACTGCAGCCATGCCATCAGGTACAGGCCTTGACCTGTTCGCTAAAGAATTCCCTGACCGTTGTTTTGATGTTGGCATCGCCGAGCAACACGCAGTCACCTTTGCAGCAGGCCTTGCATGTGATGGGTTAAAACCTTTTGCCGCCATTTATTCCACATTCCTGCAACGTGGGTATGATCAGGTTGTCCATGATGTCATGTTACAAAAATTGCCTGTTCGTTTTGCCATGGATCGCGCTGGTTTTGTTGGTGCCGATGGGGCAACCCATGCGGGCTGTTATGATCTGGCCTTTTTAGGATGTCTGCCTCACATGGTCATTATGGCACCAAGCGACGAACTTGAACTCAAGCATGCAGTTGCAACCAGCCATGCGATTGATGATGCCCCTTCTGCCTTCCGTTATCCACGGGGTAATGGACTGGGATTAGATCTGACTCAGCCTGCTGAAATCTTACAAATTGGCAAAGGACGTATTATTCGCGAAGGATCTAAAGTTGCAATTCTATCTTTAGGATGCCGTCTTGAGGATAGCTTGAAGGCCGCCGTTCATCTTAAGGAACTCGGCATCACAGCCACTGTTGCTGATGCTCGTTTTGCCAAACCTGTTGATGAAGAGTTAGTCTGTCAGCTAGCAAAAAATCACGAAGTCTTATTAACGATTGAGGCTGGATCCATTGGTGGTTTTGCAGCGCAAGTAACCGACATTTTGGCGAAAAACTGGCTTTTTGATAAGGGATTAAAGTTCCGACCGATGTATATGCCAGATCAACTACTTGACCACGATGCGCCAGCAAGTCAATATAAGGATGCAGGATTATCATTTGAAGCTATCGTTTCAACTATACTGATAGCATTGGATCGCGAAAAACTGATGCTTGTAAGTTAATAGCAATGAGAGGAAAACATGGACGTTATTATTTTACCCATTCTTTACATCATCAATGTTGTTCTCAATCTTTATTGGTGGGCTGTTGTCATCTATGTGATCATTAGTTGGCTTGAAGCATTTGACGTTATCAACCGGTATAGCCCGGCTGTCTATAATATCAACTCGTTTCTGTTTCGCGTCGTTGAGCCGGTCTTAAACCCAATTCGTCGCGCCCTTCCTTCCATGGGAGGTATTGACTTATCCCCGCTAGCTTTAATCTTAGGAATCTCATTTTTCCAAATGATGATTGGTCGCTTAATGTTAAAATTCGTGTAGGGATACGATCTCAAAAATATTGACTTACCTATAAGTTCCACCCACAATACAACCTTAGAAGATAAACAAATCTAAGGTTAGTTTTATGAAAAATACATTAATTCTACTGTCTGTTGCAGCAATTGCACTTTCAGGATGCGCTAGTCCAGCAAAAACTGAAAACATGACTATCCAGAAAAATCAAATCGTTAACGTAGCCTCTAATTCTAAATTTTACAACAGCATTAGCCATGTTGTAGTTGATGGAGGAAAAGATACAAACCCATTATGGACATCGCAGGTATCTTCTGAAAGTTTTGAATCTGCACTCATCGAATCTTTGAGACAAGCAAATCTATGGTCCTATACGAAAAAATATAGCTTGCAGACCAATCTGATATCTTTGAAACAACCTATCGTTGGTTTCAATATGACAGTGAGCGCATCTGTTGACTATAAAATTAAAGACGAGACAACAGGTACAGTCATTTTTGATGAAAAAATTGATTCGGCTTATACAGCAACAGTTGGCGATGCTTTTGCTGGTTTCGAAAGACTTCGTATTGCTAATGAAGGCGCTATTCGAAATAACATTGAGCTCTTCTTAAAGAAACTCTCAGAGAAGTAAAAACTTAAAGACTTATAAAAAACCCGGGACTTCCCGGGTTTCTTGCATTTATAATCTATGGCTAGCAAAGTTAAGATTTTATTAGAAAGCCCTAGCTTTGATTGTTCGGATATCCAGTTTATTGACGATTCCATAGATTCCCGATCAAGAAATTCTGATGACCTTCTTTGAAAACCGAGAACGTTTATCCGCAGCATATAAATTATCTCATTTTCCTTATCATCGAATTTAACTATTTTCATCAGTAGAATGCCTATTCAGTATAAGAAGGAAGGAAGAGATGAAAATACCCTTAATCTTAGTGGCAATATCGATGAGTCAGGCAGTAGCAATTCCATCAGTCAACACTACACCAAGGACGCTTACTTCTGAACGCATTACACTCGACATCACCCCTGAAATGGCTTATACAATGATTGAATTATGGAAAAAAATTCAATTAGATATAGAGGAGGCAAGAAAGAAAATATCTGAAAAAAAGAAAGAAGCATCCAGCCTACGAAATATTATTACCAATATATCAAAGACCGATCATGAGTATAAAAAGCATTGGGATGAGGTGCGAAAAAATTTCAAGACCAATAAATCGCTACGAACTACAGAAGATCCTTCTTCTCTACCTCAACAAAAAACGTTAAAAGTCCAAACTATTCAACCTTCTGCTTTACCATTTAGATTAGATATTAACCAAGATCTGACAAAGTTACCTGATTTAAAACTAGCATTCCTAAAAAGAGATGTTTCTCAGGCACTTAACAACGAAGATAAATCATTAAAAAACGCACAACAGCAAGGAAAAAATATCGATATCCAACTTAAAAAACATCTGGAATACATTGATTTTTACGACAGAATTATCAGTGAAATAGATAGCAGAAAATCTGTCATCAACGAAGGAAAGAAACAAAGTAATGAACTTATTACCATAGATGAATAATGTGATGAAAGCTTTATCGTTCTTTAGTTAAAATAATCTGTTTTCCTATATTACAAAGTAGTAATTTTTGCTATGATAGAGGAAATTCCGCATAGAGGTAAAAATAATGCCTTTTCCCCTTGAAAAAGAAACCGTATCTCTCATTCGACGTGCAGTGCGTTACTTTAAGCTTTTTAAAACTCCAATCATTTGGTTCTGTATCATAATTGGTTTGGCTATTGGCTATAAATTAGTCCCTGTTGTTATTCTGTCAAATATGAAACCACCAGCGGCAGCTGTTTCTGCAATCCCGGCTCTCGAAGAAGAATGGGCCGATGAATTACGCGCCATCGGGACAATCACGGCAACAAAAGCAATAACAATTGCCCCGGAAGTTAATGGAACAGTCACAGGCATTCATTTTGAATCCGGCACCCCTATCAAAGATGGTGATAAAATTATTTCGCTGAATGATTCAGCAGAGCGTGCCGACCTTGATCGTTACTTGGCTCAGCTTGAAATTACAAAACTGACACTAGAGAGATCTAAAAAACTATCAACACAAAAAGTAGAGTCAAAGGCCGATTTTGACCAAAAAAAGGCCAATATGGATCAGGCTCAAGCTTTCGTTGATCAAGCAAAAGCAACTATTGCTAAGAAAAATATCACCGCTCCTTTTTCCGGGATACTCGGTATCCGCAAAGTTAATCTTGGGGACTATTTGCAAGCAGGAACCCCAGTCGTGACATTAACAAATGATGATCATCTGTTTGTTAACTTTACGATAGCCGAAAGATTTGCAGATAAGATAAAGACAGGGCAAACAATCTATTTCACTGTTGATGCCATGGGAAATCAAGAATTTGAAGGGAATATCACATCCATTGACCCACAAATTTCACAAGACATTCGTAATGTCTCAATTCAGGCAACAGCAGAAAATAAAGAAGGAAAACTCAAAAGTGGGATGTTTGGAACAATTCGCGTTGTCTTATCCGATAAAAAACCAACAATTACCGTGCCCGAAACAGCAATAGAATATGGTCTTTATGGTAGTTCTGTTTATATTGTTGATCAAACAGATCCAAATAATATGGTCGTTAAGAAAAGTTTCATTAAGACAGGGGCTAACCGAAAAGGACGCGTTGCAGTTTTATCAGGTCTTGCTAAAGATGATCTTGTCGTCACTGCAGGACAATTAAAACTAAATAATGGTGCTGCCGTTAATTTGAGTGATGACCCGGTACCAGCCATCCCTGAGACGACACCAAAACCATAGGACAAACCATGCGATTTACTGATATTTTTATTAAGCGCCCCGTCTTGGCCGGTGTCATAAGCACCCTTATCTTTTTAATTGGATTGAAATCCATTGCAGAAATGCAAGTTCGACAATATCCAGAGTTGACAAACACCGTTATTACCATAACAACAGCTTACCCCGGAGCAACCGCCGATTTAATGCAAGGTTTTGTGACAGACCCGGTACAAAAGTCTGTCGCAGCAGCAGAAGGTGTTGATTATGTCACGTCAGTTAGTCGACAAGGGGTGAGTGTAGTTAGTGCCTACATGCGCCTGAACTTCCCACCGGATACAGCCTTAACCGAGGTCTCGGCTAAAGTTCAAGAAATTATCAGCTCGATCCCTCGTGAAGTTGAGTCTCCGGTCATTAAGAAAACAACAGGTGAAACATACTCCCTGCTATATGCCAGTTTTTCCAGCCCGGATATGACCAATGAACAAATAACCGATTATATTAACAGACAAATTCAACCGCGCTTAGCAACTGTGTTTGGAGTTTCAGAAGTACAGATTCTCGGTGGTCAAACTTTTGCTATGCGCATTTGGTTAGACCCGCAAAAACTGGCTGCGAATAAAATTTCCAGCACGGAAGTCATGACTGCCCTACAACAGAATAATTATCAATCTGCCCCCGGCCAAACCAAAGGGTATTTTATCGTCAAAAATGTCGATGCAAACACAGGATTAACAACAGCAGACGAATTTAAGAAGATTATTTTACGGTCAAGTGGTTCAGCTGTCTTACGCCTTCAAGATATTGCCGAAATCGAACTTGCATCCCAAAGTTATGACTCTGTTGTCAAAATGAACGGTGAAAAATCTGTCTTTATCGGCGTTAAAACAACGCCCACAGCCAATCCACTGACTGTCGTCAAAGAAGTTCGGAAAACACTAACGGATTTTTCAGTGAATTTCCCGCCATCATTAAAACTCGATATCGCCTATGATGCGACGAAATTCATCCAAGCATCCATCGATGAAGTCGTAAAAACCCTCCTTGAAGCAAGCTTAATTGTTATTCTTGTTATATTTTTATTCCTTGGCAATATGCGAGCTGTCTTTATCCCGATTATTACGATCCCTCTTTCTATTGTTGGGGTATCAACATTCCTTTTGATGCTTGGGTTTAGTATCAACATTTTAACATTATTAGCTATGGTTTTAGCGATTGGCCTTGTGGTCGATGATGCTATTGTTGTTGTAGAAAACGTGTTTCGTCACCTGCAAGAAGGAAAATCCTCATTTGAAGCAGCCTTAATTGGAACACGTGAGATTGCCGTCCCTGTTATCTCAATGACCATTACCCTTGTAGCTGTCTATACGCCCATCGCGTTTATGGGGGGATTGACAGGAACTCTGTTCCGTGAGTTTGCCTTGACGCTAGCAGGTTCTGTCATCATTTCAGGAATAGTTGCACTCACTCTGTCCCCCATGATGTGTAGTAAGATCCTGAATAAGGAATCGATGAACACGAAGTTTGCTCATAAAGTCGAAACCTATTTCGACAATATAGCCAAAGCCTATGAACAACGGCTAACCAAAATTATTGCTAACCGAAAGTTTATTGTCTTTAGCTTTGGAGTCATTATGATTTTGACGATGCTATTCATCCCGCATATCTCAAAGGAGCTGGCTCCTGAAGAAGATCAGGGGATTGTCATGATGGCAACAAAAGGTCCACAATATGCCAACATTGATTTTATGAGTTTTTATGCGGATCAAGCAATCTCTAAATTACAAGACTATCCGGAAAAAGAGCTTATCTTTTCTATTGCGGGTATGGATACAGTTAACTCAGGATTCAGCGGGTTAATTGTAAAACCTTGGAGTGAACGGGAGCGTTCTACCCATAAACTCCAACAAGAAATCCAAAATGATCTGGGGACATTAACCGGTGTTCGTGGATTCGTCTTCCAACCGGCCCCTCTGCCAGGGAACTCTGGCGGGATGCCTGTTCAGTTTGTGGTTACAAGCCTAAGTGACTATACGATGATTTATAAACTCGTCGAAGACATGAAAATAGCTGCCCTCAAAAGCGGTTTATTTATTGTCACAGACAGTGATTTATCCTATGACAACCCCGCTATAAAACTAACAATTGACCGAGACAAAGCCAACGACCTTGGGATTAATATGCAAACCTTAGGGACAACATTGGCTATCTATATGGGGGGAAATTATGTTAACCGCTTTAATTTATTAGGGCGCAGTTATCAAGTCATTCCACAAACGCCGAGAAGTGAACGACTATCCGCAGACAGTCTGATGGATTTTTATGTCCCCACAAGATCTGGCCAACAAATTCCCCTATCAACCATTGCAACAACAAAAACTATTGTTGAACCCAACCAGTTAACTCAATTTAACCAGATAAATTCAGCAACGTTCCAAGCTGTTCCGATGCCTTGGGTTAAATTAGGTGATGCGATCACTTTTCTTGAAGATTATGCAAAGAAAAACTTCCCCCAAGGAGTTACCTACGACTTCTTGAGCCAATCCAGACAATATATCCAAGAAGGTAATGCGCTCATGCAAACGTTCTTGTTTGCCTTAATCATTATCTTCCTTGTTTTGGCGGCTCAGTTTGAAAGTCTGCGCGACCCATTCATTGTAATGTTAAGTGTACCTATGTCGATTTTTGGCGCAGTCTTGATTCTTTTTATCGGCTTTAGCACTATGAATATATACTCACAGATCGGTCTTGTCACCCTGATTGGTTTGATCACAAAACATGGCATTCTGATTGTTGAATTCGCCAATCAAATCCGTGAAGAAGAAGAATTATCAAAACGCGAAGCGGTTATTAAATCAGCGATGATTCGATTGCGCCCAATTTTAATGACAACAGCCGCGATGGTCGTTGGCCTTGTACCGTTAATTATGGCAAGCGGTGCCGGTTCTGCCAGCCGATTCAGCATCGGTATTACCATTGTCGCCGGCATGTTAATCGGTACATTTTTTACCATCTTTGTTGTTCCGACCTTTTATGTTTTGATCTCTGCAGATAAACGAGTTCTCCCACCTGAAGTCAATGCGTAGGGGGATTTCCTTCGCAGGAGAGAGGTAATTCACGCAAAGCCAATGTTCTGCAAAATTCCCCTACCGATCGGTTGTCTGATCTGCTATATTTCTAAGCAAACACTTGAACTATATAGACTGAAAATATGACAAAAAAACATCTTATTACCAGTGCCCTCCCCTATATTAACGGTATCAAACATCTTGGAAACCTGGTTGGATCCATGCTTCCCGGCGATGTTTATGCCCGTTATTTAAGGCAACATGGCGAGGATGTTTTGTATATTTGTGGGACAGATGAACATGGAACACCCGCAGAAATTGCCGCCGAGGCCGCTGGTAAATCCGTTCAGGATTATTGTGCCCAAATGTTTGAGGTTCAAAAGGATATCTATAAGCGGTTTGGGATTTCTTTTGATTATTTCGGACGATCATCCTCTCCGTCTAATCACAAACTCACCCAAGATCTATTCTTGGAAATGCAAAAGAATGGATATATTGAAGAGCGTGAAATTCAACAATATTATTCTCATGCTGATCATCGCTTTTTACCTGACCGCTATGTTGAGGGAACCTGCCCGAGTTGTGGTTATACAAAAGCCAGAGGTGATCAATGTGACGGGTGCGGCCGCTTGTTGGAACCCACAGATTTGAAAGATCCCTACTCTGCAATTTCCGGCAGTAAAGACATTGAGCTCAAATCAACAAAACATATCTTCTTACTTCTTGATAAACTGAATGCTCCGTTAGAAGCTTGGGTTGCAGAGCGTCCTGAATGGCCCGACGGCGTCAAAGGAATTGCAAAAAAATGGCTCAAAGAAGGCCTGCAACCCCGTTGTATTACCCGCGATCTAAAATGGGGTGTTCCTGTCCCTCTAGAAGGATACGACGAAAAAGTATTTTATGTTTGGTTTGATGCACCCAACGGTTATATCAGCATCACCCAAGACTGGGCTACGGCCATTGGCCAACCTGATGCGTGGCAAGATTGGTGGAAAAACCCAGACAAAGTTCATTACGTTCAGTTTATGGCCAAAGACAACGTCCCGTTCCACAGCATCTTTTGGCCAGCCATGCTGATGGCAACCCAACAAAACTGGAAACAAGTGGATTACATTAAAGGCGTTAACTGGCTCAATTATGATAAGGGGAAGTTCTCTACCAGCCAAAAGCGTGGTATTTTCACAGATGCAGCCTTAGATCTGTACCCGGCTGATTACTGGCGGTATTACCTGATGGCGAACTGCCCGGAAAGCGATGACGCAGACTTTACTTTTAGTCACTTTGCTGCCATCATTAACAAAGATCTCGCGGATATTTTGGGGAACTTTGCAAATCGAAGCTTCTCTCTTATCCATAAATATTTCGATGGTAAAGTTCCAACAACTCTAGACAATCACCTCGATCAAGATTTAATGGCAAAACTCAAACATCTGGTCGGAGAATACGAATCCGCCCATAAAGAGATGCGTTTCCGACAAGCAATGGGGCACCTGCGCGCTATCTGGGTTGTTGCCAACGAATACATTACCGTCAATGAACCTTGGAAAACAGCAAAGGATAATCTAGAGGCTGCAGGCGTTTGCTTAACCCATTGTGTTTACTTATTGCGCCTGTTTGCTATTCTAGGGCACCCTGTCATGCCGACATTGTCTCAACAGATCCTGGGGCTATTGAACGATACGACAGATTTATCCAGTACCCCGTTCAATGCAGGCTTAGATTTTACAGGATACGTTGCTGGTCATGCGCTGGCTGAACCAATGCGCCTGATTGAAAAGATTGATGAGGCAAAAGTGGAAGAACTCACCGCACAGTATGCGGGGTGAGTTCGCCTCCCCTCCCTCTAAATTAACTTGCCAAAATATGTTGAATAATTGAGTAAAATATTAAATCATTTGTATACTACTCTAAAAATCAAGATATACCATGAAATTCATTTTTAACTCTTACCTTCTTACCGAAATTCTTTTTGCTGCACAGCAACCTACGATCCCTTATAAAAATGATCTCAGCATGGTGATTTCATCCGAAGGAGATTTCGAGGGATATAATATCGACCAGCAAATTAATAGAATATTGCAATTATTTCCTCCACGAGGCCTGATCATTGGCCGCGGCAATGCCCAAGGCATGGCTGATCCATCCGAGCCATTTAATAATGTCAGATACAATTGGTCCTATTTAGATCCCTACGCTATTGCACATAATCTTCAAAATCCAGATCCCTATTTAATCATGGACTTTGCGGCTCGAAGTCCAGTCGCCCTCAAAATATTCAATCAGCTAGAATCATGTTTTGATTTAATTGTTATCGACAGGAAAACAGTTCAATTCTTTGCGCACATAAATGAAATAATATACCAATGCCTTGGGCTCCTGAGTCCAAATGGACAGCTTGTAGTGCCAATTGAGGATAATATGTCTGCTGATGTGCTGACCAACCCTGAGTTTAGCTCACTTATTAATGTTGAATATCTTGAAACTATCTGGCCTTTTAAAGGACAAAATGCACCCAGAAACTATGGATTAGATATGTCAAACATCCAGAAATCAGTCGGCTATGCAATAATAAGTTTCAAAAGCCTTAAACCATCAAGAATAATTGAGAAAAAACTTAATGAAATTTTCAGAACAAACAAAGGTTATATCCCAAAACTTTTGAAGATTTTTTTTATGGTAAACAATGGCACACTAAGTGAGCCCAATCTCTCGCACAGCCATGAATTTTTTGGTTCTATGGCGCAAATATACTCCGCAAATAACGTTGATGAATTACAAGATGTCATCCAAATACAGGTCAGAAACCAAGAGAACTTAAGCGACCTAGAACTTGGTTTTATGAATTTGATAATTGGTGAGAAATTACGAAGTTTTGGGGAGTTAAATGCAGCAAAAGATTACTATACAAGAGCCGCAGAAAAAAAACAAACATGGTCAGTTTACCGGTTAAAAAACGATCCAAATGTTGACTCTAGCCTGGACACACTCTTTGGCATACTTAGTTCTGAACGACTGTCTGTTATAGTCAATGATAATTTAATGGATAGCGATCATTCTCTCAAAGATATTTTAGTCAAATATGCATTTCCTGGCATTGCCCCTCTTCAAAGAAGCATTCCAGCCGTTGCAAGTATGACAATTTCAATCTTACAGAGCAAATTACCTGAGTTTAGAAGTCAATCAATATCAACTCTCGGGAATGCAACGAATCATATAAACAAACTTTTGCAAATGGACAAAACAGAAAACTAACAAAGTCATTGCATCGTTTTGCGTTTCCCCATAAACTGTTGAAAAACTAGTTTTCTCGGAAATAATAATGCAAAAGCTTTTTATCAAAACTTACGGCTGTCAGATGAACGTTTACGATTCAGAGAGAATGGCTGATATCTTGACGCCGATGGGGTATGCCTTGACAGAAACGCCACACGATGCGGATCTTGCAATTTTGAACACCTGCCATATTCGTGAAAAAGCTGAGCAAAAAATGTATTCTGACTTGGGACGATTACGCGATCGCAGGGACGAACGACGTCAAGATAATAACGACATGATTATTGCTGTTGGTGGATGTGTTGCCCAAGCAGAAGGCGCTGAAATTATGCGCAATGCCCCGTATGTGGATATTGTGTTTGGTCCCCAAGCTTATCATCGTCTGCCTGAAATGGTGGCTCGTGCAAAACGCACCAAGGATATGAAAGAAGGCAAAACCGGAAAGGGTGTTGGCGTCATTGACACAGATTTTCCGGCTGAAAGCAAGTTTGATACCCTACCCAACACAGAAGTGAACCGTGCCGCTAGTTTTCTGACCATTCAAGAAGGGTGCGATAAATTCTGTACCTACTGTGTTGTGCCATACACCCGGGGTGCTGAATTCTCTCGCCCCGCCAAAGAAGTCATCGACGAAGCCCGCCACTTGGCCAAAATGGGGACACGGGAAATCACCCTCTTGGGGCAAAATGTTAACGCGTATCACGGCGCTCCCCTGATGGGCGATAAAGACTGGAACCTAGCACGACTCATTCATGAAATTGCAGAAATTGACGGGATTGAGAGAATTCGCTATACAACCTCTCACCCAAGCGATATGGATCAAGAATTGATTGATGCCCACCGTGATGTTCCTCAGTTGATGCCCTATCTGCATCTTCCCGTCCAAGCCGGATCAAATCGCGTTTTAGAAGGCATGAACCGCAAACATACCCGCGAGAGCTATCTAGAGATTCTGGAACGCTTGCGCATTGCGCGCCCTGATATCGCGCTCTCTTCGGATTTCATTGTCGGATTCCCGGGTGAATCAGATAAGGATTTCGAACAAACACTCGACTTGGTTAAGCAGGTGCGTTATGCCCAAGCATATTCATTCATGTATAGCATCCGCCCCGGAACTCCTGCTGGATTAATGGAATTGCAAATCCCGGATGAAGTTAAATCCGAACGTCTGCAACAGTTACAAGCCGTCCTGAATGAACATCAATTTGATTTTAACAAGGCCTGCGTCGGTCAAAAGATGAGAATGTTAATAGAACGTAAAGGACGTCATGAAAACCAGCTCAGTGGCCGTTCACCTTATATGCAATCGGTTACCATGGAAGGAAATGAACGCTTGATCGGACAAATAGTTGACGTAGTCGTTGAATCAGGTCATGCTAATGGTATAAGGGCAAGAATTCTGACGGACGAGCAAGTTCTTGTCTAGGCTCTAACAGATCGAGGCTATATGACGAAAGAGAATCTTCATAAATTCCACTTGGAATTTACCGACAATGCTCTATTATCAGCCCTAGTCGGTCCACACGACCGCCACTTAACCCGAATCGAACAGCGCCTTGGTGTTTCCTTGGCTCTGCGTGGAAATCATATTTCCATCAGTGGGGCAGAGCCAGAGGCGTCCTATGCAAAAGCTGCTATCCAATACCTTCACTCCCAATTAATCAAGGGATTTACCGTGGATACGGAAGAGGTCGAAGCAGCCGTTCGCATGGCAACCGCTACCGTCCCACTGTCTGCGGATGATCAAATCCTGCAGGGAGATGAAAGCATGTCGATTGCCACCAAGCGTCGCATGGTTTTCCCAAGATCAAATCACCAAGCAGAATATATGCAAGCCTTAAAAACCCATGACTTAGTCTTTGGATTAGGCCCCGCCGGTACAGGTAAAACATATCTGGCCGCAGCAATTGGTGTCTCACTCCTTTTGTCAGGAACAGTTGAAAGAATCATCTTATCACGACCAGCAGTTGAAGCGGGTGAACGTCTTGGTTTCTTACCAGGAGATATGCGTGAAAAGGTTGATCCGTACCTTCGTCCCCTGTATGACGCTTTGTATGATATGCTCCCGGGGGATCAGGTTCAGAAACGCCTGGCCAGCGGAGAAATCGAAGTCGCCCCCCTCGCCTTTATGCGCGGGCGCACATTATCGAATGCCTTTGTGATCTTGGACGAAGCACAGAACACAACATCGGCGCAGATGAAAATGTTCTTAACTCGCCTTGGTAACAATTCACGCATGGTCATCACGGGTGACCTAACTCAGATTGACCTACCCGGTGGTATAACGTCCGGATTATGGGAAGCTGTACGCATTCTTCGCGGTGTCGAGGGGATTAAATTTGTTGAATTTGATGAAAAAGATGTGGTAAGACATCATTTAGTATCAAGTATTGTGAAAGCCTATGCCGCAGATGTGATGCATAACACACCGGCCGATTTTAAACCTCATGCCCGATCGAAGTAAAACCAAAGTTGTCCCAGTCATTATCCATGGATCTGACCAATGGAAACGCTTGGATATTGACTGGGACTCAATTTTAAGCGAAATCACACGTGTTGTTTTAGCGGAATTTGATTTTGATCGTGATGTCGAGGTTAACATTAAACTGACGAATGATTCCGAAATTCAAATATTGAACCGTGAATTCCGCGGCAAAGACAAGCCAACCAACGTGCTATCCTTTCCCGGGATGACCGACGAAGACCTTGATTATTTGCCCGATGATGCCCATTTTCATCTTGGTGATATCGCTTTGGCGTTTGAGACAATTCAACACGAAGCAAAAGACCAAGAGAAAACCCTGCAAAACCATGTCCTGCATTTAACTGTTCATGGTCTTTTGCACTTACTAGGCTTTGATCACGAAACTGATGATGAAGCCCAAGAAATGGAAACGTTAGAAGTTGACATTCTTGCAAAACAATCTATACCTAATCCATACAAGGAGTAAATATGCCAAGCTCACCAGAACCAGAACCGTCGCTGTTATCTGTTTTTAACAATTCAATTAAAAAGTTTTTTAAGGGCAGAAAAAAAGCAGCAGATTCATCTGAATCAAGCAATCTGCGCGAAACACTTGAAGAACTCATTGAAGAGCACATTGAGGATGGCGGCCAGCCAATCCCGTCTGATGAACGTGAACTTTTAGGTAACCTTGTTAATTTTACCGAACTAACGGCTGCTGACGTCATGATTCCGCGCGTTGATATCGTAGCCTTGACCCTTGATTCAACAGAAGAAGACCTACTTGCAACATTTACACGCACGCGCATGCAACGGATTCCGGTATATCGCCATACCCTTGACGAGATCTTAGGCGTATTGCACGTTCAGGATGTTCTAGCATGGAAAGCATCAGGCAAAAAACTCAATATCAAAAATATGATGAAAGAAGTCTTATTCATTTCGCCGGCAATGCGCGCCTTGGACTTGATGTATAGCTTACGTCAAAATGGGTCGCGTCTTGCCATCGTCGTTGATGAATTCGGCGGGGTTGATGGTCTAGTATCCTTGACAACAATCGTTGAGAAAATCGTTGGGAACATCCACGATGATCAAGTTGAAATGGAAGACGAACTTCATAAAAAGCCTGACGGATCCATCGTTGCAGACGGTCGATTTGCCTTGGAAGAGATAGAAGAGTCCATGGGACTTGACCTGATGGTCGAAGACCTCGAAGATGAAATTGAGACCATCGGTGGTCTTGTTAGCTCTTTGGCTGGTCGGGTTCCAGTGCGGGGGGAATTGATCCATCACCCAAAACTTCCAGTTCAGTTTGAGGTTGTTGAGGCTGATCCAAGGAAAGTAAAGCGGGTGAAGATAAGGATTGCTGGATAAGAGGATGAGTACCAGACGACAAATCAGGAATTGAATCAGTTTGGCTGGGCAATAGACTCAACGGTAATGCCTTCGTTTTTACGGGATCGGAATCTGGCTTTAAATCTTTAGGTTTATCACCAGTTAGTCTCTCTGCCAACCGTGAGAAATCCTTGTGGCGTCGGCTAATTTCACTAATTGCAGCGCTAGACAATCCCTTAAAGTTAGAGGGCGTTGTATCATCCGTTGTCATAAGAGCTGTATCCATAAGCGGACTAATCCGCAAGTAATGCATTGGACCAGCACCTGATTTATGAAGTGTATAGATAATTTCATGGTCTGCTTGGCCATCCAAAACACCGGATAAAAGCTCATCCGCCCAGCCTTTTACCCCAATAGTTTGGTAGAAGCTCAGTGATTTAGCATCGACACAATGCCCGCAACCTAATGAGAGTAAGCTAACACGTGTTGGCTCAACGCCAAAATGCTCAGCAGCAACCGCAATCCCTAAAGACGCTGGGTTGTTTTTAACAATACCAGCATCACAAAAAATCCCCTTCAAAACCATTACTGGTGTAAAAAATGTCGGAGCCGCAACACAGGCACGGACGGCCTCGTGCACAAAAATACCATGATCCAAAGCGTGATCACCAAATGAATAAAAGGGGTGAATTACACGTTGATGCAAATCATATGCTGTTAAGACAACAGGAATCCCCAAATCTGACAACAAATTATTTTTGAAATACTTGCGAAGAACACTATTAATCCCTGTATCCGGATATTTCGGTCCATTCCATCCTGACAGCCACCCATTCCCTGAAAATATTGTCTTTCCATCGACCAAGTACAAACTAGCCAGTTCTTCCGGAGAAAAATAAGGTGAGTCAATACTATCCTTATAGGGCAACAAAGAATAATCTGGCTGAATTGGAATGGTGCTATCCGTTTTTTTAGTACCCAACCCCGCTGCAATCAAAGTTCCCGTTGATGTTGCAACGATCATATCGAACAACTCATGAACAGGCTTACCCGTAATATGCGTCAAATGCGATAAGAATACACACGTTATTAACCCCCGAATACCACCACCATCCAAGGACAAGATCCGAAAAGGTTTTTCTTGAGTTTTTGATTGATATAAATAGGAATAATCACTAAATTCAGCTGCAAGGTCTCGCCATATCTGTGAAACAATCTCAGGTTCAGAATGACTCACTTCGCACTGAACACCATCAGATTTTAAAAATTTAAGAAGATGTGTCAACTCCGGGGGAATTGAGTTAGGGTCAAGAGTTAGCGTAATAGAAACTGGTTCTACCTCTGGCTGAGCTAAGAGCGGATGGATATCAACCGGCTCTCCTATTGACTCTGCTGCATATACATTAAAAAAAACAGGCAAGAATAATAATCCAAGTATTCTCATACTTCCCCCTATGAACACTCAAAACCATAAAGTAATATTATTATCTTCCAAACTACTTTAAGTTTAAGTTAATTACTCAGTCATAAATTATGATTGTAAAATTTAACTAAATTTGTCAATAAAAAGAAGCTCGTGCTCCACACTAAATATGCTATAATCAAAAAAAATAAACTCGAGAACGACAGGAAATAAATGAAAGTAGACCTAATCCCAGTTGGTAAAAACCCACCGCATGAAGTTAACGTTATCATTGAGGTCCCGGCAGGTGTTGACCCTGTAAAATATGAAATGGACAAAGAATCAGGGGCTATCTTCGTTGATCGCATGCTGCACACAGCCATGCACTATCCATGCAACTATGGTTTTATCCCAAACACACTGTCAGATGATGGAGACCCAGTTGACGTTCTTGTGTACTGCGAAGAAAAACTGATACCAGGTTGTGTTATTGCTGCGCGCCCAATTGGCGTCTTAATTATGGAAGACGAAGCCGGACAAGATGAAAAATTACTTGCTGTCCCAACAAAAAAAATCAGTCCTATGACTGCACATATCGAAAGCCATACAGATATCCCTGAACTCAAGCTGGAACAAATCGCCCATTTCTTTGCGCATTATAAAGATCTTGAGAAAAACAAGTGGGCAAAGGTTGTTGGCTGGGAAGGCAAAGACCGCGCTGAAAAAGTTATTATAGACGCAATCAACCTAGCACAAACGAAGAAATAATGAGGAAACCATGCGCTTTATTTTAATTCTATCCTGCATAATCTCACTTGCTTTTGCTAAGGGGGTTAATCATAAAGCGCATCATGAAACCCAACCTAAAGTCGTTGTGACAATCGCCCCGATACATTCGCTTGTTGCTGGCGTCATGGAAGGAATTGCAGAACCAGAGCTTTTGATTGAAGCTAAGCAATCCGCCCATGGGTACAGCCTAAAGCCCTCAGAAGCCACAAAGCTGAATAATGCCAATGTGATTGTTTGGGTTGGCCCAGAGTACGAGACGACATTCAAAGGGTCGATTGACGCAACAAAAGCAAAATATAAAATAGCAATGACACAAACAGACGGTGTGAACCTTTTGCCCTTAAGGACATTTAAGGATCAGCCAGAAACGTGTTGCCCTATTGACTTACCAATCGGTTGTGATTGCGATCATCACAAGGATCATCATCATGAAATATCAGGAAAAGATGGCCATTTATGGCTTGCTGTACCAAATGCTAAAGCTCTTGTCACGAAAATTACCCAGATTCTGTCGGAACTTGATCAGCGGCACGCGGCGGATTATTTGGCAAATTCTAAAAAGGTTATAGCAAAATTGAATCAGCTAAATGCTGACATTTTCACTGAAATGAAATCAGTAAAAGGAAAACAATATCTAACCTACCATGATTTTACGCAATATTTTGATACCAGCTATGGCACGAAATGCGTCGGAGCTATTCGCATCCACGCCGACCGAGAACCAACGGCTCAAGACATTAAACGTGTCAATGAATTTGCAAATACGGGTGCTGTTGCCATATTCTCAGAACCCCAATTTGAAACCAAAATACTAACAAAAATCAGCAAGGAATCGGGGGTTACCTATGCCCAAATTGATGCGCTAGGCGTTGGCCTCACCCCAGGACAAGATTTATACTTTGAGATGATGCGCCGCCTGATGAATGATATGAAAAAGGCACTGGAAAACTAGAAAATCATCATGTTTAAAACAGACTGGGAAAAAACTAGTAGTCATCATAAAATTGCTGAGAGTGTCATTGAAAAAATGATACAAGCTAGCTATCCTCATAAAAAGCTATTGTCTCATGAATTAATCGCTGGCGGTTGTGCCAATCTTAATTATAAAGTTACTTTTGCCCATGAGGCAGATCCTGTATTACTCAGAATCTATCTACGCGATGCAAATGCTGCACTCATTGAAGAAAAACTAGGGTCTGCCCTTAAAAACATAATCCCGTTACCCCAAACGTACCATATTAATAAGATCGAGGGATATTGCTTTGCAATTACACAATTTATGCCAGGAATTCCCCTCAGAGATCTGCTCCTAAGGAACGAATCTTATAATCTTTACGAAATCATGTACGATGTTGGGATAATCTTATCTAAGATAGCAACGTTAACCCCAACCGAACCGGATATCTTCTTTACAGAGTTGAACCATGCCCAAGGCATCCCTGATGAAAGTATCAAACAATTTTCATTAGAAATGCTGAATCATCCTCAGGTTGCAAAATATTTAAGTATGGAAATGAGGTCATCGTTAAACCGCTGTATCCAATTATTACCAGATCATGCAATAATTAAAAAAAATTTAGTTCATGCTGATTTTGACCCTGCGAATATTCTAGTAAAGCAATATGGCGATAAATGGAAAATCAGTGCAGTTCTCGACTGGGAGTTCGCGTATGCAGGATCATGGACAGATGATGTAGCCACAATGTTACGATATGGCCACAAAATGTCAGGAACATTTAAAACGGGCTTTTTAACAGGCCTAACCGACGGTGGCATTGAAATCCCGAATGATCTAGATTTACGGATCCACCAATACAATATTGCTGCCCTACTTGATGCAATTCCTCGCCACCCGCTTGATCAGCGCCCAAAGATATATAGAGATATTTTAGAATTATTAAAACACATCTTGTCTGAGCTCTATAGTTAGTCAAGTTGATAGCGTATGGGTAAATTACCAATAATATAGGATGTTCAATCCCTATATTTTATGAGGGAGTCCCCACTAGCAGTTAAAGATCCCTCTTTTTTAGATATAGGCATTCTATCTAGCTGTCATTCCTAATCCCCGATAAATTGAGTTTCCGACAAAGCACACAAAGCAAAATGTTATAGTCAGTAGAACATGAGCAATCTGACACTGTCGGAAAGTCAACCGGGAAAACTACAGACCTATCCTCAAAAAAAAAGACTAGTAAAAACTAGTCAACAATTTCTTCGGAGGAGTGGCTGCCGGTGCCTTCAAATAATTGAATCGGCCCTTGGGGCATAACTGTAGATATTGCGTGCTTGTATACAAGCTGAGAATGACCATCGCGACGCAACAACATGGAAAAGCTATCAAACCAAGTTACAACACCTTGTAACTTAACACCATTGATTAGAAAAACTGTCAAAGGTGTTTTATTCTTGCGAACATGGTTCAAAAAAACATCTTGAACATTAACGGGCTTGTCTGTCGCCACTTTAGATCTCCGTAATTTATTTAAATTTTATTCACCTTAAAGAATACGATGATTTTTTTCTATTGCCAAGGGGCATTTCGAACTTTTTTAATATTTTTTTTCAGATCCCCACAATTTTCAACAGCATAAGGATAATGATATGCCTCGGCATGAGCAAAACCAATGGGTACAGGCAAACATCCTGAATTCTTTGCACACTCCCAATCAACAGTTGCATCGCCGACAAACCACACATCAGAACTAGGCTGAACCCCTAATTGGGACAAGGCCAACAAAGCCGGGTCAGCATGGGGCTTGTCCCGATCAGCATCCCCGGACCCAATCATCGCACCAAACCGGCCTTCCCAACCTAAGTGAAGAACTTCATTCCGAAGTGTTTCCCCGACTTTATTACTAACAAGCGCGATCTGTACACCACATTCAGCAAGACAATCTAACAAGGACAAGGCATCATCAAATGGCTTTAACTGATTAATATGATTCTGATGATAAAAATCACGGTAAATTCCCAAAGCTTCTTTCCAACGCTCTCCAAACATCAAAGGCAAAGAATCCCGAGCTGATAACTGGGTTTTCTTTTTTACATCCTCGGGTGTCCAAGGATCCATATTAAAATGGACTAAGGCGTGATTAATGGATGAGATAATCAATGGCATTGTATCAACCAAGGTATTATCCCAATCAAAAAGAATCGCTTTAGGTAAAGTCAGTTCTGTATAAGGCATACCATCTCTCTATTATATCATCTTAGCAACGAGTTGAGCCAAATCCCCCATGCGATTAGAAAAGCCCCATTCATTATCGTACCAAGAAACAACACGACAGAACTTATCCCCCACAACCTGAGTTTGAGTTGCATCAAAGTTAGAGCTATAAGCAACATGGTTGTAATCAATAGAAACCAACGGTTCCACATTATAAGACAAAACATGTGAACCCGTCGCCGTTTTTGCCATGATGTCATTAATCTCAGCAACTGAGGTTGCCTTCTTTGGAACAAATGTCAAATCAATCATAGAAACATTAGCAGTTGGAACGCGTACAGCACAGCCGTCCAGTTTACCTTGCAGTTCCGGCAATACTAACCCCAGTGCTTTTGCTGCCCCCGTGGTCGACGGAATCATAGACATGGCAGCTGCTCTTGCTCGGTGCATATCGCTATGCAATGTATCGACAAGACGTTGATCCCCTGTATAGGCATGAATGGTTGTCATATACCCAACATCAATTCCAACCGTATCGTTTAAAGCCTTAGCAACAGGGGCTAAACAGTTTGTCGTACAGGAACCACAAGAAATAACATCATGAGATGCTTGCAAAACATCATGGTTCACACCGATAACGATAGTGGCATCCGCCCCCTTAGATGGGGCCGATACAATAATTTTCTTAGCCCCGGCTGTCAAATGTTTTGCAGCCTTATCACGATCCGTGAAACGACCGCTGCATTCTAAAACGATATCAATATCCATTTCTTTCCACGGTAGTTTCTCAGGATCCGCCTCAGCAATGACTTTCATAGCACCGAGGCCAACATCTATGGTATCAACCGTTGTTGTGACTGCACCGTCAAATCGGCCATGAATTGAATCATATTTAAACAAATGCGCATTGGCATCAATCGACCCTAAATCGTTAATGGCAACGACTTGAAATTCTGAACGCGGATTTTCAACCAAAGCTCGTAATACCATACGGCCAATACGACCAAATCCATTTATTGCAACACGTTTTGTCATTTTTACCTCTGATTATAAAACTAATCCAACATTTCCAAGCACAAAATAAAATTAGGCTTGCCTTACTTAATCCTTTTTAGAATTTCAGGTACAATTTTGCCTACCGTTAGCCCGAATTTATCATACAGTTGAGGCGCCGGAGCTGATGCGCCAAATGTATCAATGCCAAAAATATGCCCCTTATCACCAACGTATTTATACCAGCTATAGGAACTGGCAGCTTCAATAACAAAACGAGGAGCCTTACCCAAAACCTGTTGACGATAGTCACCACTTTGTTCATCAAATAATCGCGTACATGGCATAGAGACAACCGTAGCTTGGATGTTTTGCACTGCTAAAGCTTCCGCCACATCAACCGCGAGCCCGACTTCTGATCCCGTCGCAATAAGGGTTACATCACGTTGAGTTGCATCTCCCCAAACAATATACCCACCTTTTGCGGATCGATTTTCCTGAACATCCGTCAAGCGAACTTGACGTACATTTTGTCGGGTCAAAGCCAAAACACTTGGGCGATCCTTCGATTGCAAAGCAATCTGCCAGCACTCAGCGGTCTCAATACCATCAGCCGGTCGAAACACGTTTAGATTTGGCATTGCCCTAAGGGAGGCTAAATGTTCAATTGGTTGATGGGTCGGACCATCTTCACCTAACCCAATGGAATCATGAGTCAAGACATAAACAACAGGTTGGTGCATCAATGCTGATAAACGCAAGGATGGGCGTAAATAATCACTAAAGATCAAGAAAGTTCCACCATAAGGTCGAAAACCACCGTAAAGGGATAATCCGTTCATAATCGCTGCCATCCCATGTTCACGAACACCGTAGTGGATATAATTCCCGGCATAGTTTTCACGATCGATAATCCGTTGCGGCTTTGCCTTTGTATTATTCGACCCCGTCAGATCAGCAGATCCGCCAATCAGTTCCGGCATCAAGGGAGCAATGCGCTCTAATACATCCTGAGATAACTGACGTGTCGCCTTGGAAACTGGCATATCAATATAGCTCAAAATCACGGATTTTAGAGCCTCATTCACACTTGGAGATAATGTCTTAGACATGCGACGATTAATTTCTTTTGAGTCGGCGTGGGCATTATATCGTTTGATCCACGCTGTAGCAATACTGTCCCCTCGTTGCCCAGCAGCACGCCATCTTTCTAAAATCTCATACGGAATTTCAAATGGTTCATAGCTCCACCCCAAGGCTTCACGCATCCCTTGGATTTCATTACTTCCCAACGGTGAGCCATGGCTCGACGATGTACCAACCTTAGTCGGCGTCCCTTCAGCAATACGCGTTTTGCATCGAACAAGAACAGGACGATTCGCCTGTTGAGCACGGGAAAGGGCTGCATGTATTTCAGCAAAGTCATGACCGTTGACCGTAAGAACCTCCCAATGACAAGATTCAAAGCGACGTTGTGTATCGTCAGAGAAAGCTAGGTCTGTATCTCCATCAATTGATATGCTGTTGTCATCATACAAAACGACTAGGTTTTTTAGACGCCAGTGTCCCGCTAAAGAAATGGCTTCCTGAGCAATTCCTTCCATCAAATCGCCGTCACTAGCCAGCACATAAGTTTTATGATCAAATAAATCTGGGAATTCGGCATTCATAATCCGTTCCGCCAAGGCAAAACCGACCGCACTGCTGATCCCCTGCCCTAATGGTCCTGTTGTTATTTCAATACCCGCAGCATAACCATATTCAGGATGTCCGGCTGTCTTGGCATTCAACTGGCGAAAGTTCTTAATCTCATCCAGCGTAATATCTTTATAGCCCGTCAAATATAGCAGGGAATATAACAACATTGAGCCATGCCCCGCACTTAAAATAAAGCGATCCCGATTCAGCCAATCCGGATTTTCTGGACTAAACTTTAAAAAATCGTGGAACAGAACGGTAGCAACATCTGCCATTCCTAAAGGCATTCCGGGATGGCCGGATTTGGCTTTTTCAACAGCATCAGCTGATAGAAATCGGATAGCATTTGCCAGAGTTGAATAATTGAGATTTTGTTGTCGTTTTTCTGCTGTTAGCACGTTTGCGAAACCCTTGTAAATTCTTATTCTTATAGAGTATCGCGAAGGCGTTATAGGGTCAATCAGAGAGTTGACCCTATACCAACTTACACCTTAAAAATAAACGAGTGAAACAAGCACCTAAAGAATTTAAACTTCATTATTCCGCGCTAGTTCAAAAATGGCACCATAGCATGCTATTTTAACGTCAATTCGCCATAAGAACCATCAGAACACACACCATCTCCGGCTAACAAAGCTAGGGTTTCGCTAGAAAACCTTAGCTTTGATTGATTGGAGATCTATGTTTCTTTATGGTTGCCTGATTCCCGATTAAGAAATTCTTAACGGTTTTCTTTGAAAACCGAGAATTTCTAGCCGGGAATGACGCATTCTATTGCTTGATAGACCTTCTTATATCGAACTCACGTTATATATAAATAAGTCATTACCTTTCAAGTTCTTTAATCTTTAAATCTAGGCTCTAAGCTCACCGCCGGTTGTCTTGTGGACTTGCTCAATAATCTTATTCATCAAACCATGAATTTCTTCATCGGTCAGCGTTGCATTTGTCGGCTCAAACCGTACTTCCACGGCCACAGATTTCTTAGCTGCATCCATTTTATCGCCGGCATACACGTCAAAAACTGTCACTGATGAAATAAGCTTACGGTCAACTTTACTAATCGCCGTTGTAATTTTCTCAGCCGGTAAATCCCGATCAACCACAAATGCAAAATCTTTAGTGACAGGCTGCAAATTCGACAAAGTCGCAATTGTCTTTTTGATTTTCACATCAGGCAGCAAATCTAAAAATACTTCAAAGGCAACCACTGGGAAATCAACATCCATATCTTTGAGGACCCGAGGATGAAGCTCCCCGAAATAGCCCAAGATCCGATTCCCTTGACGGATCGTTCCACTACGCCCCGGATGATAATAAGATATGGCTGATTGCTCAATTTGCACAGAAGACTCAGATAAACCAAGAGATGCCATCACAGCAAAAGCATCGGCCTTTGCATCGAACGCATCAACATCACGAACGCTATCCTGCCAATGACGGTCATGGTTTTTGTGGCTACGAACACCTGTTGCCATCAAGAACTGACCTTTATCCGAAAATTGATTCGCAACTTCAAATAAACGACTATTTTTTAAATCTCGGTTATGATTGCGAAGCGCTGCTTCAACTAAGTTGGGTACGATACTCGGGCGCATGACTTTGAGTTCAACACTAATGGGATTTTCCAAGACCAAGTGATTCGCTTGGCCGCCAAATAAATCAGCCTTAGCATCCGAGACAAACGCCCATGTTTGGCATTCATTCAATCCCCGTGCAGCCAATGCGCGTTGCACCACATATCGCTTACTCGGCACCATTGGCTTTGAGGCAACTTGTGGTAATGGAACGGCCGGAATATTGTCATAACCAATAATTCTGAGAATTTCTTCGATCAAATCAGCACTACCGTCAACATCAGGACGCCAAGAGGGAGCTATTGCTTCCAAAGCATCTGTTTTTACGGACACAGAAAAGCCTAGAGATGTTAAAATATCAGCAGCTTGAGTCATCGGCACATCAAATCCAGCCAATGATTTTAGGCGACTTTGAGTCAGTTGAATCGTTGGTTGAGGTAAGGCTGCAGGCGCCCCATTCTTGTGAGTTGCCACCACACGATGACTAACCTCACCACCACACCAATCCAAGATCAAGGCAACCGCAGCATCAAGACCAAAGCCTTGACTCTCTGGATCTACTCCTCTTTCAAAGCGTGCACGAGCATCAGACAAAATCTGAAGTTCACGTCCTGTTGTGGCAACCCGAATTGGATTCCACAATGCACTTTCAATAAATAAATCAGTTGTTGATTCACTAGCACCGGACTCACGCCCCCCCATGATTGCCCCCAGGGAAACAACGTCCTTGCCAGATGCAATCACCGTCATACCTTGCGATAAAGTATAGTCTTTATCATTCAGGGCAGAAAATGACTCACCACCATTAGCCGCAGTTATAACAAGTTCTGATGCAATTTTTGACGCATCAAATACGTGAAGCGGGCGCCCTAAATCAAAAGTCAGATAGTTCGTCATATCAACGGCCGCATTAATACTACGTTGACCAATCGCATCGAGGCGACGACGAACCCAGTCAGGTGCTTGGGCATTCTTGATGCCACGCACATAGAAACCTTGAAAATCAGGACAAGATGCTGAATCTTCGATAACCACTGAAACCGGGCTATCAAATGTTCCCGTTGTTTTCTTATAGGTAAGGGGCTTTAATGTCCCTAAGCCCGCAGCAGCAAGATCTCGCGCAATGCCACGAACACCAAAACAATCTGAACGGTTTGGCGTGATCGACAGTTCAACAACCGGATCATTCAATCCTAAAGCTTCAGCTAGATCTTGGCCCGGGGCCAGATTCTCATCGAGCTCCATAATCCCTTCGCTGTCACCAGCTAGCATCAATTCACCCGCAGAACAAATCATTCCCGAACTTTCAACGTCGCGTATTACACCTTTTTTCAAGGCTTGTCCTGTAGATGGAATAACAGTACCCTCACGGGCAAAGGCAATCTTTAATCCCTGACGAACATTCGGTGCCCCGCAAACAACCTGCAACAGGTTTCCTGAGCCGTCATCAATTTTGCATAAACTCAATCGATCGGCATTCGGATGCTTATCCCGTTCTTTAACATAAGCGACGACAAATCCTTTTAGCTTAGCCGCCGGATCTTCTATTCCTTCGACTTCAAGCCCTAAATTGACCAAAGCATCACAGATCTCTGTTAGTGTTGCTGATGTATCTAAATGGTCTTTCAACCAGGAGAGTGTGAATTTCATTATTATTTACCTCCGAATGGGGAAAAACCATAGTGAGACAACCAACGATTATCTGATTCAAACATAGAACGCAGATCAGGAATACCATATTTCAACATAGCAAAACGATCGACGCCAAAGCCAAAGGCAAATCCTTGATATACTTCTGGATCAATACCGCAATTTCTTAAGACATTTGGGTGAACCATACCGCAGCCAAAAACTTCGAGCCAATCATCACCCTTACCAAACTTAATACCACCGCCACTGCGATCACAGCCGATATCCATTTCAGCAGACGGTTCTGTAAATGGAAAGAAACTAGGGCGGAAACGGATCTTTAGATCTGGAATCTCAAAAAAGTGACGGCAAAACTCAATAACCGTACTTTTCAGGTGGCCAAAATTAATATCTTTATCGATAACCAAGCCTTCAAGTTGATGGAACATGGGGGTGTGCGTCGCATCATAATCACAGCGAAAAACACGACCCGGCGCCAAGATACGAATCGGCGGCTGAGAATTGCGCATAGTGCGGATCTGAACCGTTGATGTATGAGTTCTCAGTAATTTACGAATTCCGGATTCATCCGGCATAAAATAAAATGTGTCATGGGATTGGCGTGCCGGGTGATGATCAGGCATATTCAAAGCCGCAAAGTTATGCTCTTCATCCTCAATTTCTGGCCCTGTCGCAATATCAAAACCAAACTTTGCAAAATAGGAAATGATCTCACCAAACACTTGGGTAATAGGATGAAGGGACCCAACGGCTTCTGGCCGTGCAGACAAGGTCACGTCAATCTTTTCTGACGCCAGTCGAGCTTCTAGCTCTTGCTCTTCCAAAAGAGACCGACGACTATCCATATGATCCGACACAACAAGTTTCAACTGGTTAATCTCGGCCCCTCGGTCTTTGCGTTCCTCTGGTGGCAATGTCCCTAGTGTCTTGAGCAAGGACGTAATTTCACCCGTCTTCCCCAAAAGCCTTACTTTCAGGTCATCCAAATCCCGAATGGATTGCGCGGCATCGATTTCCGACTGCCATTGTTGTAGTTGCTGCGACATCATTATTTTCCATGTGTTTTAGAGTTAGAAGAAGCTTACCATATCTTTGATAAAATCGAAAGTCCCCCATAAAAAAGGAGGGCAAACAACCCTCCTTTTTCTTTTTACTTGAGAAACCCTATCGATCCAACAACCGATGCAGTATATCTTCACGAATTTCGGGTTTAATTTTCTTCTTCAAGGCATCGATATACGATTCCTGGAAGTCCCGTTGAATCATCAATCGCAATGCCTTATCAAAGTTCTCATGCTTTTCTTTATTCTTAGCAATATCGAATGGAAGTGTTTTAACCGGCATCAGAACAACATAGCCGTCCTTAACAGGAGCAATTCCCGCTTGGGCGGGTGCTAGGGCAAAACCAACGCGCAACGCTTGCGGTGTTACTTTATCATCAACGTACTTTCCTTCTTCCAGACTTACGCGGCTAACGGGTGCCAATGTACGCACGGATAATCCATGGGACTTTGCTTGCGCCACAAAATCAGCTGCTGATTTTGTTTTAGCAACAATGTCCTGAGCCATCTTAGCAACAGCTTCGCGCTGGTGGTGTTCTCGCCATAGTTTTCCGACTTTTGTCTTTACGTCAGCAAAAGGCGGAATTGTCTTGGGTGTAATCTTGGTCACAACCACCGCAACACTGCGGCCGTCGGCTGTGTTGATCAGGGAACTTGCAACACCTTCATCTTGACTAAAGGCATTTTCCAGAACAACTTCTTTCAGTTTATCAGGAACTATTGATTTGCCGTCGGCATCAAAACCACCCGCATCAATCGACTTAAAGGTCATCGCTTCAAGATTATATTCCTTTGCCAATTCACTAGCAGGTGTTCCGCCAGCTAATCCATCTTCAATTTTATTCTGCAGTTCAGTCATTTGTGCCGAATAGATATCTGACTTTAGACCAGACTCAATTTGATCTTTAACCTTATCAAAAGGCAAAATTTCTGATGGTGTAACATCTGTTACTTTGAAAATAGTCCAACCAAAAGCGGATGACAAAACATCTGTAATACTACCTTTTGCCAAAGCAAAAATGGCCTTAGCATGGTCAGTCGAAAACTTATCCTCAGCTGCCTTTGCATAGGTCTTAACATCCCCTTTAACAGACTTGGCCACAGCAGACGGTGTCTGCCCCACCGCCAATTCAGCCTGAGCTTTTTCTGCATCAGACTTTGAGGTAAAGGTTAATTGAGTTACGTCTCTTAATTCTGGCGTACGGAAAGATTCGCGACGCGCTTCATATTCTTGCTGCAAACGTTCGGCAGGAACCTTAATAGATGCTTGAAGTTTCGCTGGATCGACAATAAGAATCGAAACCGTACGATATTCAGGTTGGGCAAATACTTCTTGCTGAGTTTGATACAACTGCTCTAACTCTTGATCTGTTGCCTTACCGTCAACTTTACCCGCATTCAAAGGAATATAAACAGCATCAAAAACTTTTTGCTGCTCTTGAGATTTAAAAACAAGGTCTTTGTACTGTTGTGGCAAACGAACACTGGCTGACAAAGTCCCAATCAACTGTTGCTTTAACAACCCTTCACGGCTTTCATGAATAAATCCGGCCTCTGACATTTCATTGCTATACAGCAAATAGCGGAATTGATTGCGATCAAATTGCCCTGCTTTATTTTGGAAGGCAGGAACAGACTTAATAAATTCCTCAAGAGCTATGTTACTAACGCGCAACCCCAAATGTTTAATTTCGTTGTCAAGAACAGCTGAGTTAACAAGATCATCCAAAACACGCTTATCAATTCCCATACGGCGAATATCATCAGTCTTTAATTTGCCCTTTGCAATTGTTTGCATACGGGTGACGATTTTTTGATAAGATCGCATAAAATCTTCTTGAGCAATGGAAATTTCACCAACTTTGGCTACAGGCTGCATCGCTGTATAACTGCTGAACATGTCGCCAATTCCCCAAAAGGCAAAGCTGGCAACTAGTAACCCAAACAAAACCTTAGCAAAAATACCACCAGAGTGTTTTCTAAATGTCTGTAACATAACCGTTCTTAAATCTTATAATAAAACTAACTTTTAGTGTATGGGGAAACGCCCAACAAATCAATAGCGACTGATATAAGGATATATTTTTCACGTAGTCCCTTGACTTATAGTCAACTATATTAACGATTAGATATCACAACTGCGTCGCTCACCTACTAAATGTAGGCTTCACTCTTAATTACTTGTCTAACCGACTATCCCTCAGGATTGTTTCTGCCCCATCCGCACGATTTCCCAATGCAGATCATAGCCAGATTTATCTTTGACCTTTTGACGGACACGTTCCCCCAACTCTTCTAGATCTGCAGCTGAGCAATGATCGGTATTCAAAAGAAAATTTGTATGCTTTTCTGAAACTTGAGCTTGCCCCACCATCAGGCCGCGACAGCCGGCCTCATCTATTAATTTCCAGGCACTTTGCCCAGCAGGATTACGAAATGTGCTCCCCCCCGTTCGCCCACGCACAGGCTGAGAAGCCTCGCGTTCTGCTAACAATTGATCTAAGCGGTTTAAGATCTGCGCTGAATCCCCCTCATCACAGCGGAATTGCGCTGCAATAACGATCTGGTCAGGGCGTAGATTGCTATGTCGATACGTCATCTCGAGTTGATCTTGCGTCAAATGGTGCAGCGTACCATCAAAACTAAGCACATCTGCCCAAACAAGGCGGTCTTTGGTCTCGGCCCCGTAACACCCCGCATTCATCTTAACGGCACCACCAATGGTTCCCGGCACACCAACAAGAAATTCGA
Organism: Candidatus Paracaedibacteraceae bacterium; assembly: GCA_019636055.1. Classification (NCBI taxonomy): domain Bacteria; kingdom Pseudomonadati; phylum Pseudomonadota; class Alphaproteobacteria; order Holosporales; family Candidatus Paracaedibacteraceae; species Candidatus Paracaedibacteraceae bacterium. The sequence continues at coordinate 109,443 of JAHBYH010000004.1, read as the reverse complement.
GCCCCGACAACCCCCACTGCCCACAAGACATGGCAACTGTTCGATCCAAAGCCGCAGCTCCAACGGTAACCAAAAACCCATCGCGCTCTATTGAAGAGAATCCCCGCCCCAAACGGATAACAATACCGCGGACACCCCCGTCTCGGACAAGCAGGTTAGATCCTGCCCCCACAACATAAAGTGGCACCGATTCGGGGCGATTCTTTAAAAAATGAATAAGATCATCAAGATCCGCCGGTTTATACAGGACATCAGCTGGACCGCCGACCCGAAACCAGGTCTGATCTGACATAGCCGCATCAAAGCTATAACGCCCTCGCACCTCTGGCAGAGATTCTCTCAAACTCATGCAACACTCTCAGACACGAGGGCTTGATCTTTTCCCAAAGGAAGAATTTCATCCAACTGCCCCGGTAAAGCTGCCGCCCATTGAGTAATACTGCCCGCACCAAGGCAAATAACCATGTCACCAGCTTCAACTAATGTTGCAACAAGAGGCGCAATTTCTTCAGGTGCATTGACTGTCGCAACGGTCTTACCCTGTGCTCTTACAGCATCGGCCAGAGCGTCACTATGAATACCGTCCAATGGATTTTCGCCTGCCGAATAAACAGGTGTAATAATTACGTGGTCTGCATGGGCAAAGCATTCAGAAAATTCTTGAAATAAATGGTGTAGACGTGAATACCGATGGGGCTGCATCACCGCAATGATTTTACCACGGCTTGCTTGACGGCCTGCATCCAATACGGTGTTAATTTCAACAGGATGGTGTGCATAATCATCAATAACCGTGACACCATGGGAAATCCCAACCCGTGTAAAACGACGCTTAACCCCTTTGAACCCGGCAAATGCTTGACGTACGGCCTCGTCGTCAATCTCTAATTCTTGAGCGATCGAGATAACAGCCAAACTGTTTTGTACGTTATGTTTACCGACCATTGGCAAGAAAATGTCTTTAATACGACGAGGCAAAGCGCTCACTTGATCATCAGCCTGAGCAAAAGCAGAATTTGGTGTGATATCAACATCAAATGTTACACCGTCTTGGGATTCACGAATATTAACCGCACGAACATTAGCATCTTCGGCATAACCATATGTTACCAAACGACGATCTGTGATTTCCGGCAACAACGATCGAACAACCGGATGGTCAATACATAAAACCCCCAGACCATAAAACGGTGTACGTTCAATAAAGGTTACAAAGGCGTGACGCAGAGTGTCAAAATCCGGATAGAAATCCATATGATCCGCATCAATGTTTGTGACCACAGCAATGGTTGCAGGCAATCGTAAGAAACTTCCATCCGACTCATCCGCTTCGACCACGATCCAATCCCCCGACCCCAATCGCGCATTGGTACCATAGGAATTGATGATCCCGCCGTTAATAACTGTCGGATCTAAATTAGCGGCATCGAACAGTGCTGCTGTCATGGATGTTGTCGTGGTTTTGCCATGTGTTCCGCAAATAGCAACAGACTGTTTAAGGTGCATTAACTCTGCCAACATTTCAGCCCGGCGAATAACAGGGATACGTAACCGACGTGCCTCAATAACTTCAGGGTTATCCGCCTTCACCGCCGTTGATATCACCACAACTTGGGCGCCTACAACGTTTTCAGCCGCATGACCAATATGAATCTTTGCTCCCAAAGATCGCAAGCGTTGAACATTCGGGTTTTCCGAGACATCACTGCCTGTCACAGAATAACCAAGGTTAACTAAAACCTCAGCAATACCACTCATGCCGATACCACCGATTCCAACAAAATGAAGCTGACGCACTGTCTGAGGAGCTACGCGCATAACAATCCAATCAAAAAAATATTCGTTAATAAAGGATAACAAAACATATAACAAGACTCAAGGATGACGTTTATACTCAATCAAAACGACACGTTATTATTTATGTATAAATACAATTAAACACCATAAACTAGCCCTCGCAACAGCAACGATAAAAAGCTTTAATTTTTCCTTCTTTACTTTTCTGTCAAGTATAGCCTATAGTTCAAATTGTATCGTTGTGCGATAGGTGTTATAAAAGTCCGTTAGTGTTTTTGCCTTTTTTAAGCTTTGTTCTTAACCACTTTTTAACAGCCGATCAGACTACAATATAAAAGTGTGATACGGTTGCGTCATCGGAACTAAAAGGGTTTCTTTTGGTCTCCTTTTGTGCACCGGGCTTAATTTTAAAGGAGATTCATTGTGAACAATAAGCTATACATCAGCAACTTGCCTTACTCAGTAAACGACCAAACTCTTGAACAGCTTTTTGCTGATCACGGTGCTGTCGTTTCCGCTAAAGTCATCACAGACAAAATGAGCGGTCGCAGCAAGGGTTTTGGTTTCGTTGAAATGGAAAGCGAACAACAAGCATCAACAGCTATGGAAAAACTCAACGGCCAAGATCTAAACGGTCGCCGTATGAACGTTGCCATCGCACGACCAAAAGAAGAAAATTCTGATCGTCGTCCTGCTGCTCGCAGATAATGAGAGTTTCTCATTAATAAAAACCCTTCCAACTGGAAGGGTTTTTTAATAATAATTACTAGGAACATGTCCTACAGCAAATCCTACGGATTATCAAGTTTGCGCACGTCGTAATCTAAACTTACGCAGCCTCGTCCCTGAATTCATCCATATACTTATTCCTGATAACGACTTTTTCTGAAAGTTAATATCATTGAACCCCATCAGGCAATCGATAAGGCGAAACGATCAAATCACAGTCATCACACAAATGCCTGTGCTGGCGCCAAGAAAATCGTTGATTCAGCAAAGCCACATCTTGGTTATCAAACTCTGCCATCACTAAGTCCTCAGGCTCGTAACGAATGTCCGTTAGCCCGAGCTGACGCTGCAAAATCTCTTCAGTAAAATCATTATGCCTTGAATTAGCAAAGGTTGAAAGCCTCTGTCCGTCAAACCAATAAATCTGCCCCTCTGGTGCCTTCCAATAAAAGGGTTTTGGTTTTACCCATAAAAACCCCAAGGCTAAAACAACCGGAATCATCCCCAAGAACCGCAAGCGTGTCTGCCACAAACACAACCACAATCCACCCAAAACCATTAATACAATAAAAGCCTGAGGCGGTTTTGCCACCTGAATAGATGCCCCCGGCAGAGAGGCCGTCCATTGGGCTACGTCGGTCATCCATTGAATCGACTTATCCAAAATAGAAGGAATAAAAAAAGGCTCGCCAAAGGGCATCAACAATAGAACAAGCAATAACAATGGCATAATCAAAAACCCCATCAGCGGTATAGCTACAAGATTCCCGATAATTGCCTGCAAGGAAATGCGATTAAAGATATACAAAGTTATTGGCAAGGTCGCCAGTGTTGCAATCACAGTTGAGGCTATAATCCCAAGGCCATAAACAACTGCCCGTCGCCACTTCCCACCGTTGTTTGCCCAATCGGACAACGGCGACCACCCACCTTCATAGGCTGCAATCAACGCCATCACAGCAGCAAAAGATAAGGCAAAACTAGCAGAAGTTAGATTTTCAGGCTGAACCGCCAAAATAATGATAGCAGCTATAGCCAACGTTCGCATAGAAATAGCTTGGCGATCCGTCACCACACCGACAAGAATAATCCCGACCATAATAAAGGATCGAATAGCCGGTACCCCCTGGCCTGAGATCAATAGATACGCAATAAGAAATGGAATGGTTGCAACAGCGGCAATTTTCTTAAGATTATACCGCTCAACAAGGCGCATGTTAAGAGACAGCCCGCGACGGAAAATCATGAAAATCAATCCTGCAATCATACTTAGATGGAGCCCGGATATAGCCAAAACATGAGCAATCCCCGCATCGGCATAGGCTTGACGCGTTACATCTGATATTTTCCCCCGCTCGCCGGTAACTAATGCTGCGGCAATCGCTCCCGACTCACCAGGCAATATTCGCAGCAGCGTTTGAGTTATGCGGGATCGAATAACTTCAAAAGAAGTCATATCTTGGTGACGTAAAACACGCATGTCTGTCATCCGCCCTGTGCCTGATAATCCCTTATAAAAAGCAGCCTTTCCATAGTCAAAACCATTATCAAGTATGGGTTTAGAAAAGGGTAATAAGGTTGTTTTAAACCGAATATCATCACCAATATTAACTGCCTGTCCTCCAACATAGCTGAGACGAACACGTCGTCCGTCGGCAAGTTGAACAACAAACCGTCGCTTCTCTGTCAGGAATTCTTGTGACTGAATAGTGCCAATAAAAGTCCCTTTTTCTTTTTCATAAAGCTGATGAACCGTTTGGGATAATTGATGCGTCTTAACAGATAATGTCTCATAGCCGAGGCCCATAAAAACCAAAGCAATTGACATTATTTTATAAGGGGGCTTTAGAATAAATGAAGCAAGCAAACTAATGATCACCCCATACGATATTCCGCCAATGTCAGGATAAATCATATACAAAAAAACACCAGCCCCCATCAGGACCGGTATCCATAAAAACAGTCGGGATCTTTCCTGTCTTAGATCAAAGAACATCGCTAGTACATTTTTTAGTGGGTATAGCTGTTCAAGTTGATTTAGAAGCAGGAATGAAAATCGACGTGTACAATGAGCACAAGGGCGACGATGGGACGAACTTCCAAGTTCAAATAGAATAGCTTAAGTATACTGTACCTGAGATTATCCGTCTAATCTACGATAATTACTTTTTTGTGTTTCTTATGTTTATGATGTTTCTTACGTTCGTGCTTTAATTCGAATGAACCAAACCATTTTTTCCCAATCATTCGGGTATATTTACATATCCCTTTGTGATAACGGATATAAACCTTAGGTAATTTTGTTGATTCTATCCCATGCTTAACGGGTTTACGATTTTTGATCCGATACTCTTTTTCACCATAGACGATCTTACGATGATCGTTATTCAGAATTTCCCTGAATTCATCAGGATCGAACTTAGGACACTTTGCCTCGGCAAACCCAAGAAGACAAACGGTTAATAACACATAACGCATGGACAACCTCCCTACCGATGACGGTAATGACGATGATGGTGGCGATGACCTTCCTCAATAATAACAACATCCGGGCGGTCTCTTTCCACAATCACCATTTTATTTCGTTGTTTCTTTACTAAAGTAAAGGATCCGAAAACGATTTTACCGATCTTGCGAGTATAATGGCATTCACGTCCATTCTTACGAACTGAAATCCTAGGTTTTTTTGTCGATTCAACGGCAAAGTCTGGGATTTTGCGGTTTTCGACATGATAATCAGTCCCACCAAAAACCGTTATTTGTGCATGATTGCGCAAGATATCAGCAAAGGCATCAGGCCCAATATCTGGACATCTCGCACTAGCAACCCCTAATAACGCGATGGCAACACTATATTTACGCATGACCTTATCCTCACAATTATCGATACCATATAATCTAAACTGAACTCCTTAACATCTTGTTAATAAGTAACTTTTTTATCGAAGAAACAATTTTTTGCAGTGACATCATCCTTGAACTCAAGATAAAATGAGATATGGCACCCAAAAGAGCTTGGCATCCACTGGGCTTTCTGGCAAAGTAAGAGACTAGAAACCATTAAAGATATAGCTAGACTATTTTAATTCGGCTATAAAAACGAGGAACGACACGTACGGTCAGTACGAGAGTGACGCTGTTTTGCTAGCAGATTTATAAAAACTCGGTTATATAATCAAATTTGTTTAACGGTTTTTTAGGCTTTACTGTCCATACTTAAAATTATAGAGAACCTGTTGTTTTTTCACAGGTGCAAGTTTAGGAGTCGCAAATGAGTAAAACCACCGGAACAGATGTAAAGAACACACTGTATTGTTCTTTTTGTGGTAAAAGCCAACATGAAGTTCGCAAATTAATTGCCGGACCGACCGTCTTCATTTGTGATGAATGTGTTGAGCTTTGTACCGATATTATTCGTGAAGAATCCCGCACCAATTTTTCTAAAGATACAGATGGTGTCCCGTCCCCGATGGAAATCAGCAAAGTCCTTGATGATTACGTCATCGGACAAGAACAAGCCAAAAAAGTTCTGTCTGTTGCTGTTCACAACCATTATAAGCGCCTTAACAACGGTGGCAAAAATGCCGACATTGAAATCGCAAAGTCAAATATTTTGCTTGTTGGTCCTACCGGTAGCGGTAAGACCCTCCTCGCACAAACACTTGCCCGTATTATTGATGTTCCCTTTACCATGGCTGATGCAACGACATTGACCGAGGCTGGCTATGTTGGTGAAGATGTTGAAAACATCATTTTACGACTCTTGCAAGCGGCTGATTACAATGTGGAACGCGCCCAGCGCGGTATCGTTTACATTGACGAAGTTGATAAGATTTCCAGAAAATCGGACAATCCGTCCATTACACGTGACGTTTCTGGCGAAGGCGTTCAACAAGCTCTCCTCAAAATCATGGAAGGAACGGTTGCCTCTGTTCCGCCTCAAGGTGGGCGCAAACATCCACAACAAGAATTTTTGCAAGTTGACACAACAAATATCCTATTCATTTGCGGTGGCGCATTCGCAGGGATTGACCGCATTATTGCTAGCCGAGGTAAAGGTGTTGCTATTGGATTTGGCGCCGATGTTCGTGGCCCAGATGATCGTACTCCGGGCCAAATCTTACAAGATTTAGAGCCGGAAGACCTATTGAAATTTGGTTTGATCCCAGAGTTTATTGGTCGCCTACCCATTATCGCAACGCTGACTGATCTTACCTCTGATGTTCTAGTTGAAATCTTAACAAAACCAAAGAATGCCCTTGTCAAACAATACCAACGTTTATTTGAGATGGAAGATGTAAAACTCAGTTTTTCAGATGATGCTTTGCACGCTATTGCAGAAAAAGCGATTGAACGCAAGACAGGCGCTCGTGGGTTGAGATCAATCCTTGAGAGCGTTTTACTTGACACAATGTTCGAGCTTCCATCCTATGAAAATGTTGAAGAGATTGTTATCAATAAAGAAGTTATCGAAGGTAAAGGGCAACCTTTAAAGTCAATTTCAAAAAAACGTCCTGCTGATAAAACAGGATCAGACAACTAAATATAACAAGGTGAAAAATACAGATGAATGAAGGCGTGAAGTATCCAGTCCTACCGCTCAGAGATATTGTTGTATTTCCACACATGATTGTTCCTCTCTTCGTTGGTCGAGAGAAATCTGTTCGTGCTCTCGAAGATGTCATGCGCGGTCAAGATAAACAGATCTTACTTGTGACGCAAAAGAACCCGGCCTTAGATGATCCAAGCACGACAGATCTATACACAGTCGGGACAGTTGGCAATATCCTTCAGCTTTTAAAGCTCCCCGATGGGACAGTAAAAGTCTTGGTCGAGGGAACACAACGCGTTCGTCTGACAAAATTTTCCGACAATGAGGAATATTTCGAAGCCTATGCAGAATTATTATCTGACGATGATGATAAGACCGATGAGGAAATTGAGGCAATCACGCGGAGTCTAATAACACAATTCGAACAATACATCAAACTCAACAAAAAGATCCCGCCCGATGTTTTGGTCACCATCAATCAAATTGAGGACCCTGCTAAACTCGCAGACACAGTTGCATCCTACTTGTCGCTTAAAATCTCTGAAAAGCAATCTCTCTTAGAAATGGCTAATGCTGGTGATCGTTTAGAAGAATTGCTGATTATGATCGAAGGCGAAATTAGCGTCATGCAAGTTGAAAAACGCATTCGCACGCGCGTTAAAAAGCAAATGGAAAAGACTCAGCGCGATTATTACCTAAACGAACAAATGAAAGCCATCCAGAAAGAGCTTAATGATAACGAAGAAGCTAAGGATGAATTATCTGAGTTTGAACAAAAGATTCGAAAAACAAAACTCAGCAAAGAAGCCAACGAAAAATGTGTTTCCGAAATGAAAAAGCTACGCGCCATGAATCCCATGTCAGCCGAAGCAACAGTGATCCGAAACTACCTCGATTGGATGCTGACAATTCCGTGGAAACAGGCAACACGTGTTAAAAAGGATCTTGTTGAAGCTCGTAAAATCTTAGATCGGGATCACTTTGGCTTAGATAAAGTCAAAGAACGCATTCTCGAATATCTGGCAGTACAGGCCCGTGTTGGACGCGTGCGCGGACAAATCTTATGCTTAGTCGGCCCTCCGGGTGTCGGAAAAACATCGTTAGGAAAATCCATCGCTCAAGCCACAGGCAGACATTTTATTCGTGTCGCCCTTGGTGGTGTTAAAGATGAAGCTGAAATCCGTGGCCACAGACGAACCTATATTGGTTCCATGCCCGGGAAAATTGTTCAGGGGATGAAAAAAGCAAAATCAAGCAATCCTCTATTTCTTTTGGATGAAATTGACAAAATGGGTGCTGACTGGAGAGGCGACCCCGCTTCTGCTTTATTAGAAGTCTTAGACCCGGAACAAAATAGTACATTCAACGATCACTATCTTGAAGTTGATTATGATTTATCCGATGTTATGTTTGTGACAACGGCGAATACCCTAAAAATGTCACAGCCTTTGCTTGATCGTATGGAAATCATTCGTTTACCAGGGTATACTGAAGACGAAAAAATTCAAATCGCCAAGCAACATTTAGTTCCTAAAGAGATGGAAATTCATGGATTAAAATCAGGTGAATTGACTATTGATGATGATGTTTTGCGCGATCTCGTTCGTCTATACACCCGCGAATCCGGTGTTCGTAACTTAGAGCGCGAAATTGCGAATCTTTCTCGCAAAGCCATTAAAGAAATACTCGTTGATAAAGTCAAAACAGTACATCTGACCAGTAAAAACCTGCACAAATATGCAGGCGCACCTAAATTTCATTATGGTCAAGCAGAAGAACAAGATTCCGTAGGCGCCACAACCGGTCTTGCATGGACAGAAGTTGGCGGCGATCTATTGACCATTGAAGCTGTCGTTGTTCCGGGCAAAGGAAAAACGATGATAACGGGTAAACTGGGTGATGTCATGCAGGAATCCATTCAGGCTGCTGTCAGCTATATTCGTTCTCAAGCACCGCGCTTTGGCATAGACCCAGCCTTATTTGAACGCCGAGATATCCATATCCATGTTCCCGAAGGTGCTATTCCAAAAGATGGCCCCTCAGCGGGTGTTGCCATGTGCACGTCAATTGTCTCTGCGCTAACAGGCATTCCTGTTCGCAAAGACATTGCTATGACAGGTGAAATCACGCTTCGTGGTCGCGTTTTGCAAATCGGGGGCCTGAAAGAAAAACTTCTGGCGGCACATCGCGGTGGTATTAAGAAAGTATTGATTCCTGTAGATAATGAAAAGGATTTAGAAGAAATCCCTGATAATGTCAAAGCCGGTATATCAATTATTCCTGTGTCTGCGGCGGATGAAGTCTTGAAAGAAGCTCTTATCGAGCGTTTAAAACCCATTCAATGGGTGGAAAAAGATTTCTCGGCAAAAGAATCCTCTGCAGAACTACAATAGCCTTTGCCTGCAAATGAATCTCCTCTTAAAAGGGGTAAGGGCGGTTCCCCTTGGGAGAGAGAAAAGTGAATCAGCACAAGCGACTATGTACACAATAATAAAAAAGCCCAGAATACTCTGGGCTTAAATACAGCTCTGAACAGAGAAATTAATCTAAATTTTCTTCGCCTTCTGAAACGTTTAATTGTGATTCAACATCAGCTTCTAACATTTGAGATGTTACAATATCATCGTCTTCATCATCGTCCATCGAATCGAGGGAACCACTGATCGCATCCATAAATTCGTTTTCAAGTTCTTCATCACTTGCATCAGAAAATGATACACGTTGCAGTGAACGAACAAGACTATCTTGCAGATGATCAACGGAAACTGTCTGTTCTGCAATTTCACGCAAAGCCACAACAGGATTGCGATCATTCTTGCGCTCGATGGTCATAGAAGAACCTGCAGATAATTCGCGCGCACGACGCGCCGCGAGCATCACAAGCTCAAATCGATTAGGGACAACTTCAACGCAATCTTCAACTGTTACGCGGGCCATGGATCCTCACAAATTCTAGTAAATAGTTTTGGCGCGCCCAGGAGGATTCGAACCCCCGACCTGCGGCTTAGAAGGCCGTTGCTCTATCCAGCTGAGCTATGGGCGCACATATTATAAAATATATCACTTTCTATAATTAAACAAATTGATCGTCCAACGCAAGTATTTTCATAGTTGTCATCTGTGAAAATCTATATCATACTATGCGCATGAAACTTGATCCACGTCTTGAAAACACATCATCGTTTGTTTGCGACCTATCTTTATGTCAGGTACGACTGTCCCATAATGCAGCTTTCCCATGGATCCTGTTAATTCCAAAAACTGAGCATTGCATTGAAATAACAGATCTATCCTCTTCTGACCAGCACCTGCTCATGTCTGAAATAAATCAGGCTTCCCAAATTATGCAACGCATTTTTTCCCCAAACAAACTTAATATCGCAACACTTGGCAACGTTGTTCCACAAATGCACATCCATATTATTGCCCGCTATACCACTGACCCTGCTTGGCCTAACCCTGTATGGAATACCATCTCTAAAGATTATTCCGAACAAGATCTTAACCTATTAGTTCAGAAAATTAAAAGTGGTTTTAAGCATATCTTAAGTTATTAGCTTTATCTTAATCTCTAGCAAACCATCAGGAGCAAGAGTTCATACGGATGCCACCAAGGTGTTTTGTCTCAACTGATTACTCAAGAAAAAGCAGTTGTTGCAGCATTAAAGAGAGTAAGTAAAACCTTTAAATTAATACAGGAGATCAACATGTATTTAAAAAATATATTAGCGATATCAGCTATTATAATGTCAACCAGTTATGCAGCCGATACTCCCGGTCAAATCATCCCAATACCACCATCAAATGAGCAATCTGCCGATCTATTTCAAGGTGTTATAGAAGGCAATGCAAATAGTTTTGATCGGACTTTTTCTTCTCACCTTGGCGTCAACGTTAAGATTATAGCAACACCAAAAGATAAAACAGACGATTTAGGAACGATTGTATACTGGCATCCGGACAAAATACATATAGACAGTGGCATGGTTGTGCCAGGAACACACATCTTCTTTAACAAACTTTCCAATAGGAAGGTTGTTATCGGAGCGAATACAGACCCCTTAAAACTAATTTTAGGGAACCCAAGCTTGCAAGCAGCGCAAGATGTTGACACAGATGATACGCCATCACACCTATTAGGTACAGAATCAGATAACCATCCTCAACTTAATCTTGGTGAGCCTAATTAATTTGATTATACTTGGCCAACATTTTCGATTTTGGCGCTGGGGTGGATTTCGTTCTGCCCCATAACCATAACTGACGGACGGACACGTTCAATAATCGCCCTGACGAACGGTCTTAATGTTGGATTAACAACCAGAACGGCAGGATCGCCTGTCATAGCAATCCGATCAAATGTTGCTTTAAAATCATTGATGAATTCTTGAATCTGACTAGGGGACAAAGCAAGCTGCCTGACTTCACCCTCTCCGATCAAGGCATCATTCATTGCCTGATCCCACTTAACGGTCAACGGTACAATTTTCAGAATTCCGTGCTCATCTAAATTACTATGCGTAATTTGTCGAGCCAAACGTTGGCGCACATGTTCTGTTATAACAGATACATTTCGTGAATACCCACATCCTTCAGAGATTGCCTCAATAATCGTTGCCAAATCACGGATACTAACCCGTTCACTGACTAGATTCTGGAGGATTCGCTGAATACCGCCAAGACTAATTTGCGATGGAATCAAGTCATTAAGAAGCTTTTTATAAGTATCCCCCAACTCATCCAACATCTTTTGCGTTTCAACATAAGTGAGTAATTCAGCCAGATTATCTTTAACGATTTCCGTAAGATGCGTTGTCATAACGGTTGCTGCATCAACAACAGTAAGTCCTTGACGTTCCGCCTCTGCCCGTTTGTCTTCACGTATCCATCGCGCTGGCAAACCAAACGTTGGTTCAACCGTTGCTTCACCTTCAACAAGTATATCATGACCACTTGGACTCATCACCAACAGGTGATCCGGACGCAATTCACCCCGCCCTGCCTCAAGTTCTTTAACGCGGATCACATAAGACATACCATCTACTTGCAGATTATCCTGAATGCGAACAGACGGTAAGACAAAACCAACCTCTTGGGCAAGCTGTTTGCGTAAACTCTTGATTTGATCAGTCAGTTTTGTACCACGCTCCCCATTCAAAAGATTAAGAAGCCCATAACCAATTTCGATCCGCAAATGATCAATATGACCTGGTGTAATTTTTGCTTCTTCACCGATTGATACCTGCTCTTCGCCCGCTTTTTCCTTTTCAACTGCCGCAATCTGGGATTCAACAAGCTCTTTTTTCTGACGCTCAGTCACACGCCAAGCACCGACACCACATCCCAATGTCAGAATGAAGAACGGCAACCCCGGCATGCCTGGTGTTACAGCAAGAACAAACATAATAAACGCACTTAACCCAAGCACAGTCGGATTCGCACTTAATTGAGCAATTAACGCCTTATCCGCTGATCCTTCAACACCTGCTTTAGAAACCAACATACCGGCAGCAGTCGAAACAATTAGAGCAGGAACTTGTGAAACTAAACCGTCACCAACCGTCAAAATTGTATAGGTCTTCAAAGCCTCGGAAAAGCTAAGATCCATTTGCCCAACACCAATAATAATGCCACCAATAATATTGATGAATGTAATCAAAAGGGCAGCAATGGCATCGCCACGCACAAACTTGGCCGCACCATCCATCGATCCATAAAAATTGCTTTCATCCTCCAGCAATTTACGACGTTTTTTAGCTTCACCTTCATCGATAAGACCTGCACTCAAGTCCGCATCAACAGCCATTTGCTTACCCGGCATTGCATCTAAGCTAAACCTTGCAGATACTTCAGCAATACGCCCGGAACCTTTGGTAATAACCACAAAGTTCACGATAATCAAAATGGCAAAAACGATGATTCCAATAACGAAATTTCCCCCCATCAAGAATCGACCAAAGGCTTCGATAACTTTACCAGCCGAATGGGATCCTTCATGTCCATGAGTCAAGATCATACGAGTTGCCGCCACATCTAAGGCTAGACGAATCATTGTAGAGACCAACAGAATTGTTGGAAATGAACTAAATTCAAGGGGTTTTTCAATGAATAATGCAGTAAATAAAATCATAATGGAAAAGAGAATGGATAATGCCAGCGACATATCGAGCAAGATAGTCGAAACAGGCATAAATAAGAGAATCAAAACAGCAATTAACCCCAAAGCAAAGGCGATATCCGTTCGCTTTGTTAAGCTAGCAAAATCAATTCCTGTTGTTATTGCTGGTGCTGCCATTTAAATACCCCTTCTCATCCCGCCATGACGTCTTGCGTAGCATCGCCATATTCCTTGAGCTTATTACGCAATGTTCGTATTGAAATCCCGAGAATGTGAGCTGCGTGAGTGCGGTTTCCACTGCAATGATCCAACGTGTTCAAAATAAGGTCTTTTTCAACACTCGCAACTGTTCGTCCAATCAGCAATCTGTTCTCTACATCAGACTTAACAGTTACCTTTAGACTTTCCTGCGTTACTTCGTCAAACAGATCAGAAACGTCAATCACTGTTCCTGAAGACAGCAAAACAGCACGATGAATGGTATTTTCCAGTTCACGAACATTGCCTGGCCAAGCATAATTTACTAAGGCTTGACAAGCCAATGACGATAGTGTCTTTTTTGGAACCCCATTTAAATCAGAAAATTTATCAATAAAAAACTGAGACAGTGCTTCGATATCTTTCGGACGTTGACGAAGCGAGGGCAATTGCAAGTTAATAACATTTAAGCGATAGTACAAATCTTCCCGAAACTCACCTTTTTTACAGGATACCATTAAATCTCGATTTGACGTTGCAATAATTCGAATATCAACTTTAACAGGAGCTGTTCCGCCAACACGATCAATCACGCGTTCTTGAATTGCTCTTAAAAGTTTTGCCTGCAATCGAACATCCATTTCACTAATTTCGTCAAGCAATAGCGTTCCACCGTTGGCTTCTTCAAATTTCCCAACACGTCGCGCAACAGCACCAGTGAAGGCGCCCTTCTCATGTCCAAAAAGCTCTGATTCCAATAAATTCTCTGGAATAGCCGCACAGTTAACAGACACAAAGGGTTTCTTTGATCGATTAGATTTCCCGTGAATATACCGAGCAATAACTTCTTTACCCGTACCGGATTCCCCTGTAATTAAAATATTTGCTTCACTCGGGGCGACTTTATCCGCCATTTCAATCCAACGCATCATTGCCGGATCGCGTGCAATCATATCATCTTGTCTTTTTGTGATTGCTGATAAAATTGCTGCGATCATTTCAGCCTGGGGTGGAAATGGAATATAATCAATAGCACCGGCACGGATTGCTTGCGCTGCTTTTTCAGGATCAGCCTGAATACCACAGGCAACAACAGGAATATTAAAATGCTCTGACTTCAATTGCTTAATCACAGAATCAACGTCATGGATAATATCGATAAATAACAGATCAGCACTTTGACCTTTGCGTAGTAACTCTAATGCCTCTTTGGTTGAGGACGTCATTGTAACTTTTGCACCAGAATTCGTTGCCATTCTTGCTGCTTCAGAAACTTGGCCATCAAACGCACTTATAATCATTACACGCATTGGCTCTCTCCTTATCGATCGGATTTGATAATTTCAGTCATTGTGATTCCAAGACGCTCATCGACAATCACAACTTCGCCCCGAGCAACAAGGCGATTGTTCACAAAAATATCAACAGATTCACCAACACGCCGGTCTAATTCAACAACAGCCCCTCGCCCGAGTTTTAAGAGTTGGCTCACAGGTAATGTTGCCCGCCCTAAAACAGCAGAAATTGTTACAGGAACGTTATAGACTGCCGTTAAATCATTTGAATCGCCCAAGGTTTCTTCAAGGTTATCGATTGTTGGCTGAAGATCAGACTGTTCCGAAGGATTTTCTGCTCCCCCTTCAGATTCATTATTTTCATTGTTTTGTTCATCACTCATGGTCTAACTCCTTTGTTTGACTAATTTCATTGATAAGATGGTCAACATCATTCAAAATATTTTTTAATAAAACCTCAGCACCGCCTGCAGCCCATGAGAATGTGCAATCCATGGGATCGAGCGCATCATCTACCTGAACAACAATTTGGCCAGTCTCGATCAAATTTTGGACACGTTCTGTCAGAGTTTTTGCTATTTTTGGGCTGACGTTAATTGCCATCGTCGGTTTGCCCAAAAGGGTTTTCGTAATTCTGTCCATACACGTAATAACACGATCGACTGAATGTTTTTCCACCTCAGTCAAACAAATTTTCATAGCAACAGCCTTGGCTAATTGCGCAGCTTCAGTTTGAACAATCTGGCGCTTAGAAGCTTCGGCTTCAACAAACCTCACCAACTTATCTTCGAACCCGCCCATCGCTCGCATTAAATCAGCCTCAATAACAGTCTGTTGGATGCTTCGGCCTTCAGCAACCCCTTCTGCATGCGCTGCTTCTTTAATCAAAACAGCATCGTCTTCTGTATACTTAGGGGCATTAGGGTCGATCTGAACAGGTTTTTCAAAATCATAATTAAAGATAAATTTATTCATGTCCTCTACCCTATTCAATCAACGCATCTTCAGCATCATTACCCTTGCGGATAATAACTTCACCCTTGTTTGACAAGTCTTTTGTGGTAACAACAATGTAATTTTGTGCTTCATCCACATCCTTGACACGAACCATACCCATTGACTGCATATCTTCGCGCATCAACTTTGCAGCTCGTTCCGACATATTGCCAAAGAACTTTTCTTTGATTGAATCATTCGCACCCTTAAGAGCCAAGGCAAGTTTAGTCTTATCTGCAACACGGATAACTGTTTGAATTCCTTGGCTATCAAGTTTAAGCATGTCATCAAATGTAAACATAAGATTCTTGATTTTCTCAGCATCATCCGGGCTGCTTTCTTCCAGATTACCCAGCATCTTAGCCTCGGCCTGACGATCCAAATAGTTAAAGATTTCAGCAACAAGCTCGTATGAATCTCGTTTTGACGCCTTGGAAATATTGCTCATAAATTCTGTTCGTAATGTCCGCTCCACATCATCTAGAATCTCACGACGAACAGATTCCATCTTCAGCATACGCATAATAACTTCCATCACCAAAGCATCAGGCAATAACGTCATAACGCGTGCTGCATGTTCTGGTTTAATCCGTGTCAAAACCACACTGATGGTTTGCGGGTATTCATTCTTCAGATAATTCGCAAGTAATTCTTCATTGATATTGCTGAGTTTATCCCACATTGTACGCCCAGCAGGACCACTAATCTCATCCATAATCTGGGAAACTTTTTCCTGAGGCAAAGCCTTGATCAACAAACGCTTTGTACTCTCGGGTGTTCCAATCAAAGCACCGGTTGTTGACAGTTGATCAACAAAGTCACCGAACATCACTTCAACAACATTGGACGGGACTTTACCCAAAGCCGTCATCGTCAGAGCAATTTCACGAATTTCCGCTTCATCAAGATGCTTGAACAACTGTTGAACTTGCTCGTCCCCAAGGGCAAGAAGAAGCAACGAAACGCGTTCTACGCCTGATAGTCCTATGTAGTCTTTTCTTGTTTCCATGGCTCGTCATACATCCAGTTTCTAATAATTGTTACTGCTTCTTCAGGGTGTTTATCGATAATCTCTCCGATTTTCTTTAATGAGGATGCTTTGAGACGACCATCAATATTACTGACATCTAATAAATCGTCTTCTTCGCTATCGTCCATATGACCAATCATGTCAAATTGACCTTCATCAGGTTTTGAGAAATCAGGAAGAGCATAACTACTATGACCATTTGCACTAGCCAAAAGTGCTGCAACTTCGCTATCTTCATTAGCCACACCACTCGACTCAATCACACGCAATAAGACAGGGCGAACAATCATAATCAAAATCAAGACACCCACCGCAGCCAAAACAAGAAGCTCAATAATTTTGGTTATATCCATCGCCGGAATAAATGAATTTTTCTCAGGCAACGGAGTTTCATCAAAATCTGTCTTTGCAAACTGCATATTGACAACTTCAACTTTATCACCCCGTTCTTCTTTGAATCCAATAGCAGTTTTAACCAGTGTAGTAATTTGATCGAGTTCTTCTTTTGTACGAGGTTTATAAGTCTCTTTACCATCTTTGTCTTTTGTATAAGTCCCATCAATAAGAACAGCCACAGACATTGATTTTATATTACCCGATTCCTTTTTATGATTTTGGACAATCCGAGAAATTTCATACGTAGTATTCTCATCAGCACGATTGCTACGGTTATCATTTGTTCCTGTCGCCCTGTTATTCGCATCCGGCAACGCATTCGCAACAGAAACACTAGCATCACTACTGCTTTGTGTTGAGTCTTCTTTACTATTGGAAACACTCCGTGCAACTTGTCCTTCGGGATCATATTTTTCCGAGTTGGTGACAATTTGATCAAAATCAATATCCGCTGAGATTTCAGCACGAATCTTACCCGGGCCCAATGTTTTCTCAAGCAAGCTTTCTAATTGTTTTGCAGCCTTCATCTCATAAGACCGGGTTACTTCTTGTTGAGCTGTTAGCTGCTGAATACTATTGTCGCTATCTGATTCTTTTGCTAATAAATTACCTTTGTCATCAATAATTGATATCCGATCTACAGATAAATTAGGGACAGCAGAGGCAACAAGATACTGGATTGATTTAATTTGTTGCTCAGATAATTTCATCATGCCATTCATCTTAAGCATAATCGATGCTGACGGATCGACTTTATCACGGGAAAACAGTTCACGCTTTGGGATAACCAAATGCACCCTTGCCGCTGAAACGCCCTTGATGGTTTTAATGGATTTTGTCAACTCACCTTCAAGGGCTCGAAGTTTATTGATGTCAATCATACTCCCGGAAGTACTAAGGACGTCTCCACGATCAAAAATTTCATAACCAACGGTGCCACCAGAAATTAAGCCTTCTTGTGCAACATCCATTCGAAGGCGAGCAACTTTTTCAGCAGGAACATTAATCGTTGTTCCATCCGGACTAACCGTAACAGGAATGCCCATAGATTCAATCTTTTGCACAACACGGGACGCTTCGGCCGGTTCTAGTTGTGAGTATAAAACTGCCATATTACCAGTTGATGTTTGCGACATAAGATAAATAAAGAATCCGATAACGCCCAGCATGACGCTACCGATAGCAGCAAGCCTCACGGGACCAAGGTTACGGAGTATTTGCGAAAATCCGTCCAATTTACCTGACCTTTATTTAAAATTTTACTATTATATGGTCAGAATATGCCTAGTTTCGTAAATAATCCGTTAACAATAGGAATTTTTTTCCTAGTGACGATAATTTTTAAAACTCTTTAAAAATGTGTTAGTCTTGCAAAACGACCAAACAAAAAAGGTATACGAATGACATCTTCAAAAAAAATCCTATTTAGTTGTTTTGCCGGAAATTTATTGGAATGGTATGAATTTGCCATCTTTGGATTCATGACGCATATTATATCTCAGCAATTTTTCCCCTCTACATCAGCATTCCTAAGCATGATGATGACCTATGCTGTTTTTGCGATTGGTTTTATTATCCGCCCATTTGGTGCCATTCTAAGCGGTCATATTGGTGACCAGTATGGGCGCAAAAGCGGCCTAATGTTATCAATTGCCTTAATGGCCATGCCGACTTTCCTTATCGGATGCCTTCCTACATATGAACAAGCCGGCGTGATAGCCCCTTTATTATTGTTGCTCTGCCGTATGATTCAAGGAGTTTCTTTGGGAGGTGAATTTAGCGGCTCTGTGGTCTATCTTATAGAACATGCCCCTAAAGACAAGCCGGCCTACTTTGCCTCATGGGCAGATTTAGGCAGTTCTGTTGGCATGATTCTTGCCTCACTAACCTCCCTGCTCTTAACGATTTATTTATCCGATGAAAATCTTAAAAGTTTTGGATGGCGACTTCCTTTTCTCGGTGGTATCGTTTTTGGTATCTTAGGGTATTATCTACGTCGAGATTTAACTGAAACACCAGAATTTAAACCATCAACAGAAAAACTAGCTTTTGGAGCCTTAGTAAAAAAATCATTTACCGCATCCCCAAAGCTATTCATAATCGCAACAACATTTTTAGCGATCAATTCTGCCGGCTATTATTTCCTTGTAATTTACCTACCTAAACAAATTATGGTTGATGCCTTGCCTAGCTATGCGATGACTCTCTTACCATTAATTAGTATAACAGCCATGATGCCCGCAACATTTGTCAGTGCATTTTTATCTGATAAGATTGGACAAAAACCCATTCTATATATGGGGTATTTAACAAGTCTTGCCCTTGCTTATCCAACACTATTACACACAACAACCAGTCATAATCTTTCTTTAATCGCAACACTTCACATCTTATTTGCGATTAGTTTGGGCATGTGTTTTGGCCCTAGATCTGCCTTGATTACCAAGTTATTCCCAGCAGAACACCGATATACAGGGGTATCAATTACCTATAACATCGCTAATGCAACGTTCGGTGGTCTATCTCCCATGATTTGCGCGACCATGGCAAATAGTTGGGGCGTAACAAGCCCAGCTTTGTGGATCATTGGGTGCGCCATTGTGTCCCTAATATCGATAAAGCTCTTAGGACAGAGATATAAATCTCTTCAGCCCCTACAATAATATAAAATTTAAAATAAAATTAATATTTATTTTACATAATTGCTCTCAACATAAATAATCTCATAGACTTGTAAGTACGTCATAAAAATGACAAGACGAAATACTTACAGATTATGGGGTAATTTATGTTTAGATTTCCAAAGTTTATTATCGCTCTTTTAGCAACAGCTGCTCATTCTGCCGAGATCGACCCTACCGATTGTGGCTCAATAAACCCAGCATCAACAGAACTGGCGATCTTTCATAAAAAACCAGATCAATATAATCATAACCAACACGAAGTAAAACAGTTTCTAGAGAAATTGCGACAAACAAAAACACCGATTCGTAATGACTCAAAACATCCTGTAAAGATAAGATTAAGACTTATCGGTGATGGGGAAAACTATAAAGAAAAACACACGATATTACCAGGGCAAACATTTGTGACCTATAAAGGTGATATCCTTGTCGACATAAAACTTTATGACAAATCTATTTTCATAAACCTTGAACAAGGCCACAAAAAATATACCGTCTCCTTAAGTAATACAGAAATCCCCTACAGGCCAACCTTTGTTGAATATGCTGACTTTAGACCCGTTTTTTTCAAGCCTGACTCTGGGCGGAACCCACTCCTCTTTCCTTATAGCCCTGTGTACCGTGCAATTAATATCCCAACAAACCTATCACCAAACTTTCAAGAGCAATATGATGGGAACTTACGTTATATTATTGACTGCCAATTTAGGCACGAGGGTATTGACGGGATGGCATTCTTTGATCACCTAACCGATCTTTACAGAACGCATTATTTCCCAACACTATATAATCGCCTTGTTAGCAAAGGCGTGCCTTTAACTCTAGAGCATTCAAAAATCCCCGGAATCATTCATTCAATTTGGCTAACCCACAAAGACAAACCAATTGAGTTCCCAGAAGAATTTACTCAATACGCCTTAGACTCACTCAAAGCATGCCCCACAGAAGAGGGATATAAACATATCCTTTGGGTACAAAATAAAAAACGTTTACCGCATACGGTCAAACGGCTCAAAGACTCGGGAATAAAAGTCAAAGAATATAAAAAACTCGGTGATTTCAAACTTAAAGCCAAATTTAAAGAGGAACTTAAGAAAAAGAAATTTGGACGAGCTAGTGATATCTTAAGAGTTGAAATTCTGGAACGCATGGGGGGAATTTACCGAGATACAGACTATCGGATTCATCACTCTCTAACTCCACTTTTATTATCGTATAATTTCATTGCGGCACGCGAACCCATGTCATCATTTATCTGTAATGCGTTTATTGCTGCCAGTCCTAATCATCCGACTATTAGAACACTAAAAGATCTAATTGTTCGTAACTACGACCCCCATCGCGCCCCTGATTATATTAGACACATTCCCGATTCAGATGGCTTTGCAACCATCCTTATTACCGGACCAGGAGTCTTCACAACAGCTATCGCGAAAACAATCGGCCAAGGCGATGAGCGGGATGTTATTTTACCTCATCAATATATATATCCAACACCTGTTGATATATACCCCCAACTCACCGTTATCAAGCCCGGAAATTCTGTCCCGGCAACCGCCTTTGGAGCCCATTACTGGTTATCCTCGTGGACAACGCTCAGCACATTCGGCAGTGAAGGCTAATTTTTATTCTTAGGAGAACCAACATGAAAACACTATCGACACTAACTTTATCCCTATTTTTAGGTTTAGCCCCCCTACAAGCACAAGATCAATGGATTAATCTTGATAAAAAACCAGAAACTGAACTGACACAAGTCCGTGAGTCCATCAAAACAGACCCCAATTTAGTTATGGCTTTATATCAAATTACCTATGATGCAACTCAAATGCTTGAAAAGGCAGAGATCCCTTATTCATTTGGCTTTGGGACATTATTAGGGCAAGCACGTAACCAAGGGATTATCCCTCATGATGATGATGTTGATCTTATGATCGACACTGCTGACGGTGATAAACTTATGGCATTGAAATCCAAATTCTGGGAGTTGGGATATGATTTATTCAGGGAATCAGAGATCGTTGGTTTTAAACTTTACTCACGCATTAAAATTAAATTAACCACAGGCGAAGAGATACTCCCGTTCATTGATTTATTTGAGTTTGGCTATGATCATGATTGCAATGGCTATGTTGTCCTACCACCAAAAGGGCGTCAATTATTTCACAAAGCCATCATTCCAACAGAAGAATTTAAAGCAACACATCTGGTCCCATTTGGTAGCATAACAGCGCGATCCATGGTAAATCCCTCGGTATTCCTTGATCGTTTTTATGGAACAAACTGGCAAAACCTTATTGTCGTTTCCCATAAACACAGTACAAAATTAGATCATAATTACCTCTGGACAGCAACGGAATCAGACAGAAAACCTGCGCAACCGACCGGCCCCTTAAAAGAACGTGTCAGTCAATTCTATGAAACAGGAATCGCACCAGCGCCCCTTGCTGCAAACAACCATAGTTTTTGGAATGACTTCTACAGCAAACAAAATCTAACGGTTTCCCCATCAACATTTGCACAATTTCTTGCTGATGACGGGATTATTCAATCAGGCAAAACCATTGTCGACATTGCAACAGGCAATGGTCGCGATACACTATTCTTCTTAACACTCGGCATGAATGCGGTTGGTATTGATGCCTCAACAGAAGCAATTAAAATCAATAGAACAAAAGTATCGACACCTGAGTCATTTCAGGTCATTGATATCAATGATCAGCAAGCACTTGCACCGTATCTAACCTATGATTTTTTCTATGCTCGCTTCTTTATCCACTCCATTAGCGAGGTTGAGCAACATAAGTTCATGAATTTCCTAGCAACCATGAAACAAGGCGGAAAATTGTTACTCGAATTCAGAACAGATAAAGACCCAATGTTCCAACAATCATCGAAAGTTGGTAAAAATGAAGGGGTGACAAATCACTATCGCCGCTACATCAACTTTGCTGAATTTTGTAAATCATTAGAAAGTCTTGGGTTTAAAATCGACTTTCAACTCGAGGCAGATAATTTATCCGTTCGCGATTACGAAGACCCGATTCTTGGTCATGTTCATGATAATCCTTGGTTAGGACGTATAGTTGCAACAAAACTCTAATTTACAAAACAGGCTCTATGAGTTTTTTACTCACAGAGCCTGTACCCTTCATGCTATTATAAAAAAAACAATACTATTCCGTATTTCCCTATGAAACTTTTTATTTCTGCAGCTGAACCCTCTGGCGACATCATCGCCGCTGAAGTTATGCACCATTGCGCGAAAGACACTCATTACATTGGTATTGGTGGCGTTGAAATGCAAAAGTATGGGTTGAATTCTCTTTTTCCCATGGAAGAATTGAGTGTTATGGGTTTTTTGGAAATCATTCCTCGGGCCTTTAATATTCTAAAACGCATTAAAGAAACCGTTGACTATATTATCAAAGAACAACCAGATGTTGTTCTGACTATTGACGCGTACAGCTTTCATAGTCGCCTTGCCAAACGCCTACGCCATCTAGGATATTCAGGACAACTTCATCATTATGTCCCTCCAGCAGTTTGGGCCTGGAAAGAAGGGCGCGCTCAATCTCTTGCTCATCTGTATGACCGTGTCTATTGCATATTCCCCTTTGAGCCCCCCTATTTTTCTAAACATGGGATTCAAGCTGATTTTGTTGGCCACCCCGCAGCCTTTCGAGAAAGCGTCGCAGATTCAGCTTTTTTGGATAAACATAACCTTGACTCAAAGCCGATCCTTTTGTTGCTTCCCGGGAGTCGCATCCAAGAAATCAACAAGCTCCTACCTGATTTTTTAAAGGCCGCAAAAATCATTCAAACACAAACACCTGTTCAGGTTATTATTCCAACGCTTCCCCATCTTGAACCCCTCATTGATACCATTTGTTCTGCAGAGCAATTCACAGCCAAGATTTTAACGAAAACAGAGGATCGCTTTCAATCATTCAAACACGCTAAAGCAGCCATTGCAGCCAGTGGCACCGTTGCTATGGAATTAGCCTTAAACCAAGTCCCAACCGTCATTGGTTATAAAACATCTGCCATAACCTATTGGCTGGCCAAACGATTTGCCAAAGTAAACTATGCAACTGTTTTAAATATCATTGCAGATAAAGAAATCATCCCTGAATTTTTGCAAGATCGATGTACTGCTGAAAACCTAGCACAAGCAACCTTAAGTTTTTTCAATACCCAATATCAGTTACAAGATATTATAAAAATAACAGAACAATTAAAATCCCCCTTGGGGCTAAAACCTCAGGAAATTGTCGCTAGAGAGATTCTACAAATACGATAGTTTTGCTTGCCTAAGCGCCTATTTGTCCTATTTTATAGGGTGTAGAGGTGACTTGCCTCTATAAGGAGGTTACGATGAAAGACAAAGGTGAAACCAAATGTTCAATGGCATGTATGTGCCCTTGGCGAATGTGTATGTGTCACATGAAATCAGTATGGATGGCTATGGTTATGATGGCCATTTTAAATTTTGCCTTCCTGTGGGTTGTTCATGCAATCGTCATGCATTTTGCAGCCGGTCATGCGCATGTTCAAATGATCTTTTTTGCAACAGCAGCAATTCTTGGATCCCTCATAATGGGTTGGCATAAAAAATGCAGTTGTTGTAAAGGTGATAAAGAGGAATAAACATCCGACTATTTCGAACTCTAATTCGAATTGGTCGTGACTATTCCGAAATAGCCTTCGGTTTGGTCAGAGGCTTCTTTAGAGCAAGAAGCCTTTAGTAATTCGCGTAAGTCGTAAAAATATTTAAAATTCCCAGAAAGCATACGGACAATTTTCTGTCTGTTCGCACGTGTTGTATACACGAGCAAGTCGAATACATCCTGAGGAGCCATAAAAAATTCAATACTTATTAGCTTAAAGACATTAGAGGAAGACTTAACGCAACCCCCAAAACTACTGTATTGAAAGTTGCATCACGGCTCTCTTTTATTCCTATCGGACTAACGGCTTATATTTAATCCGTTGCGGCTGATCTGCTGCCACACCCAGACGACGACGGCGATCTTCTTCATAAGACTGATAGTTTCCTTCGAACCATTCAACATGACTGTCGCCTTCAAAGGCCAAGATGTGTGTTGCAATACGGTCTAAGAAAAAGCGATCGTGGGTAATCACAATGGCACATCCAGCAAAATCAAGTAGAGCTTCTTCCAAGGAACGCAGTGTTTCTACATCCAAGTCGTTAGTTGGCTCGTCGAGCATCAAGACGTTCGCTCCTGATTTCAACATGTTAGCCAAATGAACACGGTTACGCTCACCACCAGAAAGCTGACCAACTTTCTTTTGTTGATC
Organism: Candidatus Paracaedibacteraceae bacterium; assembly: GCA_019636055.1. Taxonomy (NCBI): domain Bacteria; kingdom Pseudomonadati; phylum Pseudomonadota; class Alphaproteobacteria; order Holosporales; family Candidatus Paracaedibacteraceae; species Candidatus Paracaedibacteraceae bacterium. Next base: position 84,326 of record JAHBYH010000004.1, on the reverse strand, counting down.
GCCACCCTTAAAGTTAAACATAGCGCAGTAAGCGCGGCTTGGGATTTTATTCTTTCCCAATTGAATTTCGTCATGCCCTTTGGAAATTTCTTCCCAAATAGTTTTATTGCTATCTAATGAATCACGAGATTGATCAACATAGCCAAGAACAACCGTCTCACCAATTTTAATTTCCCCTGAGTCAGGTTGTTCAACCCCTGTAATCATCTTGAATAAGGTCGATTTTCCGGCACCATTCGCCCCAATAACCCCAACAATACCACCACGTGGCAAGTTGAAGTCCAGATCTTCGATCAGCAAACGATCACCAAACGCTTTATTCAAGCCACTTGCCTTAATGACAGTATCGCCCAAACGTGGCCCTGCAGGGATGACAATAGCGCCATCACCTTTGCCTTGGTCATAATCTTGCGCCAACAAGGTTTCATAGGCCTGAATACGAGCTTTACTCTTTGCCTGACGCGCTTTGGGCGATTGACGAATCCACTCTAACTCACGGGACAATTGCTTTTGACGGCTGGTTTCTTGCTTTTGCTCAACCTCGAGGCGTTTACGTTTTTGTTCTAACCAGCTGGAATAGTTACCCTCGTAAGGAATTCCTTGTCCACGGTCAAGCTCTAGAATCCAACCGACAACATTATCCAAGAAATAACGATCGTGGGTGATCAGAACGACGGTGCCGGGATAATCCTGCAAATAACGTTCCAACCAAGCAACAGATTCAGCATCCAAATGGTTGGTTGGTTCGTCTAACAGCAACATGTCCGGCTTTTGCATCAATAGACGACATAAAGCAACACGGCGACGTTCCCCACCTGATAATTTAGTCACATCAGAATCAGCCGGCGGGCAACGCAACGCATCCATAGCAATTTCAATCTTGCGGTTCAAATCCCAAGCATCAGCTGCATCAATCTTTTCTTGAAGATCTGCCTGCTCTGCGATCAGAGCATTCATTTCATCATCGGTCATTTCTTCGGCAAACTTGGCATTCACCGCATCAAAACGATCCATCAAATCTTTGATTTCGCCAAGACCGGACATGATGTTTTCCATAACAGTCTTGGTCTCATCAAGCTGAGGTTCTTGTTCAAGATAACCAATCTTTACACCGTCGGCTGCCCAAGCTTCACCGTTAAACTCCTTATCAATACCAGCCATAATCTTAAGGAGTGTCGATTTACCCGCACCGTTTGGCCCGATAATACCGATTTTTGCCCCTGGGAAAAAAGATAACCACACATCTTTTAGAATTTCGCGCCCACCCGGGAAAATTTTGGATAGGCTTTTCATGACATATACGTATTGATAGCTCGACATTAATAAATCTCAGTTAAATAATTTTGTTTGAGTATAGCATAAATTCCCATCAATACCTCAAGGGAAAATATGATTATAATCAGCTTAAACCAGCATTGACTTTGAGCAAAAAATATAACCATTATTAAAATATACATTAAACTAGAGAAATACACATGAACATCCTAAGAGTATTCCTCTTATCTCTATTATTGATCAAAACAGAATTAAGTTCCCTCGAACCTATCTCTAATGACTTAGGCATTATTGTATTCAGAGTAACAAACACAACTGAATTAGAACAACGCCAAGCACAACTCAGTGAGATACGACGCATCAAGGACTATACGTACTTTGAAAATAAAGCACCCGAGGCTCCGTTTGGAATATATATCCTCTTTGGAACAGAGGAAAATAAATCTCCTGCTGGGTTTGAAACAGAGGAAAATAAATCTCCTGCTGGGTTTGAAACAGAGGAAAATAAATCCCCTGTCGGCATCATGTCTATCATTAAAACGGATAGCACGGCTGAAACAATGACAGACATCGTAAAGTCTCACCAAGGAAAAGGATTAGGGACTAAACTAAGACAAGTGGTTCTTAGTGAAGTCTCAGCTCAATCAAAGTCCACTCAATATATTCAAAGTTTAAATGAATGGGATTGGGGAGACAATTTCGAATCCGTTCGATCAGCCTTGAAATGTGGCTTTAGCATCTACTCTATGTTTGAATTTGCCGGCGCACTCCACATGTTCTACCCTGTTAATAGTAGTCCTACAGATGAAATTTGGCCAATGACAAGAATGGATGCCTTCTTAGCGCTCTCTAATATCATTCGCAACCCCGATAAGTTTGATTGGAACAGTCAAACAGTCAAACGGCAACTCACAGACAATTTTAAAGCCCTTCTTTTAAGTTTGAATTTGTCCCTTCTTGTTGACCAACAAACTTTTCTCGTATTCTGCTCTAGAATATCAAGCCAACTTCATGAAAGTTCATTTGACTGGAAGACCATGTTCTCAGATAGCTTGCAAAGTTATATTCAAGACCAGGCTCTTTTCCATTTCAAAGAAACATCCAGCGCACAGACAATTGCAAAACACCTAAAGATTTCAGACAAAACGAACAAAGTTCAAAACATTCTTCGCTCTCCAGTCCCTGTTGCTGATAAAATTAGAAGACTAAGCTCACTTCTATACGAGCCTTCCCCCCAAGCCAACCCAGCATCATAAGTTAATTAATGCTAAAAAACAGGGTAATACATTGAATTTTCTATAAAAACACCTAACTGTACATTATACACAATGGACATCTAGAGTTATTATGAAATTTATCACCTTTCTATTTTTTGCTATAGCTTCATGCTTTGCTGCCGATCTTCCCGCAAACAATCGAGTGCTGACTATCTATAGAATTGAGAAAAAAGGCGAACTTGAAAAATATGCTAAACTATTTGAAGAAACGGGCCGATTTGACTCATATACCTATAAAGAGCTGATACCTAACGCCCCATTTGGGACGTATCTATTGTATGCAAACCATGGTCTTGCAGGAATAATATCAATTAATAAAAGGAACAGCCCAGATAATATTGCTGAAATTATGACGAATATCCTCGAGGCATACCAAGGCAAAGGGTTAGGTACAGAACTAAGACAGCACGTCCTGAGTGAAGTATCACGTAATCCTAGGTCAGTTCGTTTTGTTGAAAGTTTAAATGAGTGGGACTGGGGTCACAATCTCGAATCGCTCCGATCCGCGTTAAATTGTGGCTTTGGAATCTATTCTATGTTTGAATACGCAGGTAATCTATCTCTATTCTATCCGGTCAATAATACTCACACAGACGAAATATGGCCTCAAGAAAGAACAGATGCCTTATTAGCTCTATCCAATATTATTCGCAATCCAAACGAATATGACTGGAATAATACAGAAGTTAAGCAATTAATGAGAAGATATTTCAAAGATATCCTGATGAGTTTAAATTTGTCCCTTCGCGTTGATCAGCAAACGCTTTTTGTTCTATGTTGCAAAATCAATACCCCATATCACGGGGATTCACTAAACTGGACGTTTACCTTTAGTTATATTTTGCAGAACTATATTCAAAATCATGCCCTATCCGCTTTTAGTGGAACATCGAGCACGCAAGAGATTGCCCAAATACTCAAGATCCCAGACGAGACCAAAAGGATCCAAGCAATTCTTAGCTCTAAAACATCAGTGACAAATAAAATCAAAGAACTCGATGATTGCTTATGGAATGATTAATTAATGCTGCAAAAACCGTTCTGCCTCTAAAGCCGCCATACAGCCAAGACCTGCTGCAGTTACTGCTTGACGGAATACCTTATCTGCCACATCACCAGCAGCGAAGACACCAGAGATATTGGTCGCCGTACTTCCGGGAACAACCTTAATATAGCCCTCCTCATCCAACTCGACCTGCCCCTTAAAGATTTCACTCATGGGAGTATGACCAATGGCAACAAACACACCATCAGCAGCTAAATCTGTGACTTCATTCGTCTTGACATTTTTCAACTTAACACCATTCACTGACAACGGCGCCTCAGTCCCGACAATCTCCTCAATCACACTGTCCCAAATAACCTTAATCTTTGGATTCTTAAATAGACGATCTTGGGCAATCTTTTCCGCCCGCAAACTATCGCGGCGATGAACCAAAATAACTTCAGAAGCAAAATTCGTTAAATACATAGCCTCCTCAACCGCAGAGTTCCCCCCACCCACAACAACAACTTTTTTGTCACGATAGAAAAAGCCATCGCACGTTGCACAAGCCGACACCCCAAAACCACGGAATTTATCTTCAGTCGGAATACCTAACCAGCGTGCTTGTGCACCTGTTGAGATAATTACTGTTTCTGCTTCAATCACCTCACCACCATCTGTTTTACACACAAATGGACGCTTAGACAAATCCACAGATTCAATCATATCCATCAACATTTCTGTTCCAACATGTTCAGCCTGAAGGCGCATCTGTTCCATCAACCATGGCCCTTGGATCACATCAGCAAACCCCGGATAATTTTCCACATCCGTTGTAATCGTTAGCTGACCACCCGGTTGCAACCCCAACGCTTGTACAGGCTTAAGATTCGCACGTGCTGCATAAATAGCTGCTGTATACCCCGCAGGACCAGATCCAATAATGAGAACTTTCGTTTTTTTTGCCATGATACCCTCGAAAATAAAGACATGACCATAGTGTAGCACATTGTTTCATTTTAACAGATTTTTTTGTTTGCGAATTTGCTATTCTCCTCGTAACCTAAATATATAGTTATTCTATTTGAGCAACTATAGATCCTGTGGTGAGCTGATTTCAGCTCTTAAAAAGGAATTTGGTGAAACGCCAAAGCTGCCCCCGCAACTGTATGTGGAAACAAGGCAAAATCACACTGTCACTGGTACACACAATAAATGTACTGGGAAGACGATTTTGTTCCCACAAGCCAGGAGACTTGCCAAAGATCAACGATACGCTAAACATCGGGCGGGGTGCACCGGTTGAAAGCAAGAAGAATGTTTAGTGTTAGACCATTACTTCTACTTTCCCCAAAAAACCTAGCCCCTTATAACTTTATGAGGGCACTATGCTAGCAAGCAAACAAACGTTATCTTATGACTTTGATCACCAAGGGAATTTAGTTCCTTTCCCAACAAACATTGAAGAGCGCGATCTTTATCGAAAAAAAGCCAGCAAAACAACGTTTCAAAAGATTTCTCCAACATCAATTACAACTGATTCCTCCCGCGATAGCCTCCTTACTGATTTTGGCAAAGCAACTCTGGAAGATCGTTATTTACTAGAAGGTGAATCCTATCAAGATCTATTCGCCCGCGTTGCTTGTGCTTATGCTGATAACACCCATCACGCCCAAAGACTCTATGACTATATGTCAAAGCTTTGGTTTATGCCGGCCACCCCGATTCTTTCTAATGGCGGAGCCAATCGTGGCCTTCCGATCTCATGCTTCTTAAACTCAATGGATGATGACCTAAATAGCATTGTCGACAAATGGGTTGAGAATGTTTTTCTAGCCTCAAACGGCGGCGGCATTGGAACCTATTGGGGAAACATCCGTGGTCTGGGTGAGCCTGTCGGGAAAGCAGGAAAATCATCAGGAATTATCCCCTTCATTCGAGTCATGGATTCATTAACCCTAGCGATTAGCCAAGGCTCTTTACGCCGAGGATCTGCCGCTGTTTATCTAGATGTTCATCACCCAGAAATCGAAGAATTTCTTGATATTCGAAAACCATCTGGGGACTTTAACCGCAAAAGCCTGAATTTACACCACGGCATCAATATCTCCGACCAATTTATGCAAGCTGTCATGGACGACAAGCCTTTTGATTTATTAAGCCCCAAAACAAATAAACCGATTCGACATGTTAATGCACGCCAATTGTTTCAAAAAATCCTTGAGACTCGACTCCAAACAGGTGAGCCGTATCTTATATTCACAGATACCGCCAATAAAAAATTAGCGCCCCACCTCAAACGTCTTGGTCTTTTCGTCAAAATGTCAAACTTATGCAGTGAAATCTTACTTCCCACAGGCGTCGATCATTTGGGGAATGACCGGACAGCTGTTTGCTGTTTATCTTCCCTGAATGCTGAAACGTGGGACGAATGGCATGACCATCCCCTTCTCATCGAGGATATCCTTAGATTTTTAGACAATGTGCTGCAAGACTTTATCAAAAATGCACCAGATACCATGGAATCTGCAAAATATTCTGCCATGCGCGAACGCTCTGTCGGATTGGGTGTGATGGGATTCCATTCCTTATTACAATCAAAAAACATTCCTTTCGAAAGTGCTTTAGCCAAATCTTGGAATTATAGAATCTTTAAACACATAAAAAAATCAGCAGATGCCGCGGCTGTTACTTTAGCAGAAGAACGAGGAGCCTGCCCTGATGCCGACGAGTTTGGTTTTAAAACACGCTTTAGTCACAAACTTGCGATTGCTCCAACAGCCTCCATCAGCATCATTTGCGGCGGAACAAGCGCCTGCATTGAACCGATCCCGGCCAACATTTATAATCACAAAACCTTGTCCGGTAATTTCATTGTAAAAAACAAATACCTTGTTCAATTGCTCAATCAAAAGGATCAAAACACAGATGCTGTCTGGCAATCCATCATCGAACATGAAGGGTCCGTCCAACATCTTGATTTTCTAAGCAACACTGAAAAATCCACATTCAAAACAGCCTTTGAAATCGACCAACGTTGGTTAATTGAGTTTGCAGGAGACCGAGCCCCCTATATTTGCCAAGGACAATCTCTAAACTTATTTTTAAAATCCGACATTAACAAGTGGGATTTGTTGATGCTCCATTGGACAGCCTGGAAAAAAGGCGTCAAAAGCCTTTATTACTGTCGATCCAAATCAATCCAACGGGCTGAATTTGCTGGGACAAACAAACAGGCCAGCATCACCCCAACTCAGACGACAAACTATGAAGAATGCTTATCTTGCCAATAACGGAGTCTATTATGTCCCTAAGCTTAAGTTCTACAAACCCTTTTGATTTAATCAATACAGGCCAAGTTGGTCTTTTAGAATCCACAGGAACCTATGATATCGACCGATACAGTTGGGCCTATCAAGCGTGGAAAAAACAACAACAAATCCACTGGATTGGTGAAGAAGTCCCCCTTGGCGAGGATTTGAAAGACTGGAATTCTGATCGCTTATCACCACAAGAACATAATCTTCTTACTCAAATTTTTCGATTTTTCACCCAATCCGATATTGAAGTCAGCGACAACTATTTCAAACGCTATATTCCAATTTTCCAACCCCTAGAAATTCAGATGATGATGGCAGCATTCACCAATATGGAAACTGTCCACATCGATGCCTATGCCTTACTTTTAAAGACACTCGGCATGCCAAAAACAGAATTTTCTGCTTTCAAGGAATATTCAGCCATGACAGCCAAGGCAGATTACATGCACAGTTTTGGCACAAAAACCTGCGCTGATGTGACCCGTACGCTTGCCATGTTTGGTGCGTTTACCGAAGGATTAAGCTTATTTGCCAGTTTTGCCATGTTAATGAACTTCCCTCGTTTTAACAAAATGAAAGGTATGGGACAAGTGGTATCATGGTCTGTCAGAGATGAAAGCTTACATTGCGAAAGCATGATCCGCCTTTATCATGAATGGGGTAAAGAAACAGGCACTCTCACCCGCGCAGTAAAAGACGATATCGTCGATGTTGCAAAAACAATCGTGTCCCTTGAAGATCGCTTCATTGAGCTTGCCTTTAGCCTGGGTGACATTAACGGTCTTAGTCTGACAGATATGCAACAGTATATTCGCTATATCTGTGACTGGCGCCTCGTTCAACTCAAACTCCCCCCACTCCATGGCTACTTTTCTTATGACGGAACAGATCACAAACAACTGAAGGAACATCCCCTTCCCTGGTTACCCTTAGTCCTCAATGGCGTTGAGCATACAAACTTTTTTGAAAACCGAGCCACAGAATATTCTAAAGCAGCAACACAAGGTGATTGGCACGGAACAGATGGAGTTTGGTCAAAATTTGATCAGGTTATACCAAACATTGTTTAAGGAGGCTCCTAAATCATAGTGCAATCATCACAAAAAATATCTTGCAATAATCAAGATAGTTCTGGTAACAATAGAATTATCTTGATTAGCCGGTTTAGCTCAGCTGGTAGAGCAACTGATTTGTAATCAGTAGGTCGTTGGTTCAAGTCCGACAACCGGCACCATTTTCCAGAAAAACAAAATAGTTCTAGCCAATCTAGCATACTCTAGAAGGTAAAAAATGAGCTTTGTAATAAATGATCCTGAAATTGACAAACGTCATGAGACTGGTTCTTTTGACATCATTGGTGATGTTCATGGCTGCTATGATGAGTTAATCGCCTTACTCAAAAAACTCGGTTATATGGTTGATATATCAAAAAATAAAATATCCCACCCTAATAATCGACGGCTCATTTTTGTCGGCGACTTGGTCGATCGTGGCCCAAAATCCCCCGAAGTATTGCGATTGGTAACGAACGCTGTTTCAGGCAAAACAGCCTTCTGTGTTTGCGGGAATCATGACGATAAACTCAAGCGCAAGCTCAAAGGAAATAATGTTCAACTAAAACACGGACTGTTAGAAACGATACAGCAACTTGAAAATGAACCCGACGTTTTTAAGTCTGATATCATTGCGTTTATCGATAGCCTTGCTCCCTATTATCTATTAGACCATGGAAAATTAGTTGTCGTTCATGCCGGGATCCGAGAAGATTTTTTTGGAAAACTTTCCCCAAAAATTCGAGCCTATTGTCTTTATGGCCCAACAACAGGAGAGTTTGACTCAACAGGCCTACCTATTCGCTATCCTTGGGCTAATGACTATCATGGAGACCCCTTAATTGTTTATGGGCACTCAGTTGTTGACGAACCTCTGTGGGTTAACAATACAATCAACATTGATACAGGCTGTGTCTTTGGCGGTAAGCTCACAGCTCTGCGTTATCCCGAGCTTGAAATCATCAGTATTCAGGCAAAACAAATGTATTATGTATACCATAATTCAATATAAGAAGAGAAAGATTTCCACACCAAAATTATTAAGGTGGCTTGCAAACGGTGGATCCCAAAACATCTCATCTAAGAGGAAGAGATGATTCTTACGCCAAACTCACGTTAAATTATATTAATTATTAGGATATCGTTTAAACAATCTCTCCTTCTTGATTACTTTTTCTGATTAAGTCTAAACTAAAATAAAAAGGGGGAATAATTATGTTTGTTACGTTAATAGTCCTGATGAATGTTCTTTTTGCATCTGATATAGAAGATCAAATAGAAGTTGCAGCCTCGTCTTCCCAATCTCAGGAAGTTGAAGTCGTCTATCACACACTTTCTGAACTTTTAACTGACCTGAGGAAAACTCAGCGCCAAGCATTAAATCGCCCATCCTCGCAAGATGAAGACTCTGACGGTTGCTGCTGCGCCCCTGCACAAAGCTGTCATACTTGTTGTTGTAACGAATTGAAGGTTGTTACACGCATCTTTTGGACCGTTGCGGCCAATACAACATGGACCATCACAGCTTTATCTGACTATGTCCGCCGATCCATGATCCCCCTTGCAGCCTTAGGGCAATATGATAAAAACACACGAGAAAAACTATTAACATGGATCGGTATATTGCAGGTTATATCGGAAACCTGTGAAACCATCCATGATTTCAGTTCAGAACGCTTAACGGCCCGTGAAAGAAAATTAATGGCAATGCATGAGCAACGAAAAAGAGAAAAAGAATACGCCCGAACAAAAGCACTGAGAAAATGTACAGATGGAACATTATCAAAGTTAGGCCTAGAACAAGGTAAAATTTCCGGACTCCAGGCAAGACAGTTAAGGAAATTATATGAACCAACATCTCATGCTCTGACGGCAGTCGAAGAAGAACTTGCCGATGAAATGGACCTTACCGGATGTGAGAGATGGTATAACAAAACAAGACAGTGCTTTTGGAAAAAAAGCTACCCCGTTTTCTGGGTTCTAGGGATTGGGTTATCTATGGCGCAAATGCTTGTTATTGCCACTGATTTGGTCAAGTCTGAAGACCTCCTTGCCTTATCCATATTGATTATTTCAGTTGAAGCATTGCAATACTTTAGCAAAAGGATGAAGCATATTGGTCAGGATGAAACCTATCAAACAACAAAACTCAGAAAAGATTACAGTCTGGATGAAGATAGTATTGTATAGCCAAGCCCAATAACTTGAACAAATTCAACCGGAACAACTATATTAGTGAGTCTGCATTGATCGGATCATATCCTGTAAAGCGGTATTGAGTTTCGCGGATGTCAATGGGGCAGACACAATGTGATCAAAATTTGACAAATCCATTCCCGGAACATCCTCGCGAGAAATCCCCAAAATAGGGATTGGAATTCGCCCTTGCATCGCCGCCTTAATAAGTGCGGGGGAAAAATCCCCGTGCAAATCATTATTTTCGGGAAGTGAAATCAGAATCGCATCGTAATTTTTCTGCAAGATACGATCAGCCGCAACCGCAACATTACTGACTGTTTCAATTTGACTTCCATGTCGTTCAAGTAAGTTGTAAGCCATTGATCCTTCGGGTGCATCCTCTTCAACTAAAAGAATATCAAGCTTATGGCCATGGATTGGCTGAGGGTTAACAATCGGAACTTCTATAAGAGAGCTCATTGATGCCTCGTGTACCCCATTCGCCTTTGTAATCGATTCAACATCCAATTGGAACCAGAACATACTTCCTTGTCCCAGTTTACTTTCAATCCCAACTTTTGCCCCCAAAAGTGAAACAATGTTTTTCACAATACTAAGTCCAAGACCAGCCCCATCCTGCCCACGGCTTTTACTACCGTCGACTTGGAAGAAATCTTGGAATAGTGTTTCTTTGATCCCATCCGGAATACCAATCCCCGTATCGGCAACTTGGATAATAAGGTCATATTTATTATGGCCAAGATCCGTTCCCCCGACATTGATTTTAACAGAACCAACTTTTGTAAATTTCAGGGCGTTAGTGACTAAGTGTAATAAGACTTGTCGGATTCGAATCGCATCAGATCGAATTGTTAGGGGGACACTCTCATCAAAATTAATCTCAAACTTAATTTTCTTTTGGATACTAATCGGATATAACAAACCATGAACTTCAGCAACCATTTCGCGCAAATTAAATGTACTAAAGACAGTACTAACCTCTCCGCTCTCAAGTTTACTGAACTCCAAAATATTATCGACTAGTTTTAATAAGGACTCTGTTGAATATTGCATTGTATTAACATATTCCGTTTGGATCTCATTCAACTCGGTATCCTTCAGCAAGGTAATCATCCCCATAATACCATTCATAGGCGTTTTTATTTCATGGCTCATCATCGATAAAAATTTTGTCTTTGCCTCGCTTGACGCATCAGATTTTTCTTTGGCCTTTTGCAACGCTTTTGCTGACGAAGAAAGTTCTTCCAAGATTTGCGTATAGCCAATATTAGCTGAGACGATTTTTCGAGTAACCATAAAACCAATCATGATGAGAACAAGAATGACGACAAATCCCATCGGCATTAAAATCTTTAATACCCCACTAGCACTATCACTGGCTGACCAAACAAGATAGGAGATGACTGTATCTTTTTGTTTCAGTGCAATTGACGGATGATTCCCAACACTAAAAGCACCAACATCTGTGACCAAATGGATTGAGGTAATCGAATAGTCTTTAGAAAGCTGCTCGAGATAATCCTTTGATATTGGTTTAGCAATAACGAGAAGTCCACCAACAGAGGACTGATCAGGTAAAGCAATTTTACTAACGCTCACCATAAAAACATTATTCCCATTCTTAGCAAAGTAGCTACGAGAGGCAGACTTGCCTGCCGTGTCCTTAAAGAGCATAATTTGCTCACTGACAAATGAAGGCGCTGTTTTACCAACAGTCCCTAAGTCATCGTAAGTTGAATATAGAGTTGAATAATTTGTATCATTTTTGTAAAGACCAACATACGGAATCGTAAAATCACGTTTTAAGTCTTCGGCTATATTAGCGTCTACCCACTTTTTATCAAAGTTGGTCACAACATGATCATATGTTTGTTCCCACATACCATAGGACTCAACAATACTCGCCATCTTTTTTTGCTCAGTGATAATCGCCCCATTAATTGCTGAGGAAGATGACTCAATAGCAGTATTATATATGGTGACATAGCTATAATATGCTGTAAAAAACAGCGCCACAAAACTGATAAAGAAACCGACAAGAAAATAACTAAAGATATCTTTGAAAAATATTTTACTTCTAGAAAACTTAGCCATAAATAATCTCCGTCCGTTGCTTTAGAGAAATTTCAATTAAAGTTAGATCATCAGAAAATACAGTTTCCCCCGACTCGAGAATCTTTTTTTTAGCAAAACCAATCATGCTTGCCCCTTCCATATTCCGGACTAACTCGGGCAAATCGTCGGGAAGAAAAGACATATTTGGAATATTCCCTTCTTCTTCCCACATCAAATCACTGTAAAGGACGATACTATCCCCTGCCTTTATTGGCATGCTTCGCATTTCATAATTTGCATCCTTGGATATCCCCAATGGCATCCCCGTACCATCACCAAGGTTAAAGGATTGTTCATTGGGGTGGTAGATAATAGGATGCGGAGCACTCGCCGAAAGATAATCAAACTGCATACGGTTTAGATCAATCACACCAACCAAAAATGTACAAAAATGACCGATACGAACCATCTCGACAACTCTTTGGTTAATAAAATGAATCAGGGTAACCGGATCTTTTAGCCTGTTTTTATTTTCATTAATGAGCGTATATAGTCGTTGAGTATAGAGTGACGCCCCAATCCCTTTACCTGAAAAATCACAAATCCAAACCATAATGCGACCTTCATCAAGCTCACATAATCCCCATATGTCACCGCTCAGGAATCTCGACGGGATATAAATTGAATTAATGCAAATGCCGTATTTGTCTTCCAAAGACGCAATTAAATCACCAGACGGTAGCAAAGATTTCTGTAATTCGAGGGCCTTAGATACTTCCTGATCAGCTGTTTTTTGATAATTTCCTAATTCTTTCAACAAATAACTGTTTTCAAGATGAACTTTTACTCTGGCTAAAAGCTCTAATCTATTGATGGGTTTGGTGATAATATCTGTCGCCCCATACATCCAAGCGTCAGCCCGTTCCTCCGGATCAGAAATAGCGGTCTGAACTAAAATTGGTAATTGCTTTAACTCGTCGTTTGCTCGGACAGTTTTAATCACGTCCATGCCATTCATATTAGGCATTAAAAGATCTAAGATCATTAAATCAACGTCTTTATCTTCTAATTTAGCCATCGCATCAAGACCATCAACAGCAAACTCAATATTGCTATATCCTGCACTTTTCAAAAAGCCTGAGATTATTTCGCGATTGATTGCCGCATCATCGACAACCAATATTTTATTATCTATTATTGATTTTTGAATCGGATTTTCATGGTTATAATACATGTTCTCTCGCTAACTCAAAAAATACAAACGTATAACTTTTCCGGTTGAATCAATCACAACTTTATCCGTCAAATTAAGAATTAAATTAATGCCACGAAATTTATCTTGTGAAGGCGTTTCCGGCCAAACAATAGGAACGCCCTCAACGTAAATTGATACCTCGAGGGCACTGGGGTACTTTGCTAAACAGATCCCCATATAACGATCTGCATAAGTCGGATTTTGTAGTTTTTCTTCAATTTTCTTGAAAAATTCAATAGGACGAACACCTTTAACCGAATCTAAATCTAAGCTACTCCACAAAAAAGCATTAGCATATGCTTCCTGTGAAGCTGTAAGAATTTGATCTTTCAAAACAGGATGATAATTATTACAATCCAGCACATGATTTAATATGTCGACAAATTCTATGGCATAAATATCGCTATTTTTAAAACAAAAAGCCATTTGAGCGGGAACTTTTTTACTCAGGATTTCCTGAAAGACAGGTTTAGATAAATTTTTACGAGAGTCAGTAAAAATTGATTTTCCGTCATTAAGACAAGAGATTATGCGATCAGAGCTTACTGGTGACCGTAATATTGCTATCTTTAAATCATTGCTCAAGAAATTTTTCTTTGAATTGTCCACAACTTGACGTGGCAACACAGCATCACGCTTGACCATTGTCCCCCCCGCACCGATAATAGCTAAATCAACAGATTATTCGACACGGAACAAACTTCCAAAGTGGCCCAGATCAAGCATTTTCTTGACTTGTCCTTGAGCGCCTCTTAGAGTAACTTCGCCATCTTGCATCCGCATTTTATCACGGGCAATCAACAACATCCCTAATCCGGCAGAATCAATAAACTCTAGATCACCCAAATTCATTTGACACTCACGGGATTTGTTTTCTGTAAATAACTCTGTCAATTCACGGAACTGGCTATAATCAGCAAAGGTTAAACGCCCCTTTAGATCAATAACAACAGCATCACCAACTGTTTTGCAAGTGTAGTTCATAATTTCCTCTTGAAACAACGATTTGTTATGTTACAATTATGAGTCAGGTATTATTAATATAAAGTTAAGTTGAATAATAATTAGGAAAAATAATGAAAACAATCTTCTCCATATTGACAATGATACTTTTCGCGCATAGCAGCGAAGAATCCTCAACAAGTCCAATAACCGTTACCTCAAACTGTCCGGGAACAACAAATATTGTCATATTTGGCTTGTCTCCGGAAAACCCTTTTATAATTGATAATGTGATAGATACCGGAGCCTGCTCAAAGACATCACAGGAATCACCGGCAGCGACCTATACATCAAAACCCATCCAAGATGATTTTATTTATCTAAGTATTGAACACAATGATAATCATCTCGTCTCTCAACCCATGACACGTCATGCTGATTTTTCTATCATGGGCAATGGAGATTTTGTGTGTCATTTTAAGCCAAGCAATATTGATGTCCCAGAGTGGGTCTTGGATAGGATCCAAGTCATCCCTTACGACTGGAAAAGCTATGTCGAAATGGTAAAGTTAAATTGGCTAGATGCACAAGAATGGGCAAAACAAAGTAACGTTTCAACCGAGGATATCGCTGCAAAATATCCAGCAGCTATGTATCCTAATCCACTTCAATACAGAGAAAGAACAGCTTTAGAAGATTTATTCCCTAGTTGCTTACACGTAATACTCCGAGAGCCCGACGTAAGGTTTTCCATTTCTTCTAGCGAAAACTATTATCCGCCTATGTCACTTAACTGGCATAACATTCAAAATTATTGGATGAAGAAATACCCCGAGTTTAAGGCATACCCGACTGAGAAAGACATTCAAACAGCGGAGAAAGAATTAATTTCTCTGGGTTACCCTGTTTATATTCACTAAATGATTGCTCTTGATATATTTGTGGTCATCCCCATTTCTGCATTAAGGAGATAAAGATGACCACAAAGTATATCACGATCCACCGCCTTAAAATAACATCAACTAATATCTTAAAAGCTATGAAAAATGGCCATCTAAGTTGTTTTAATCCATACCAATTGTCCATGGATAAATTCATCATTCGCGATATAGACTGGCATTTATTCCTGTTTAAATCAGCTAATTAATACCCCAAAAGTCACTTTATTGTTTACCAAAGATGCAATAAACAATCCCCCTATCAGACGCCATTACTTCATGATATCCTAGTTATTATTATAGCTTCTAAAGGATCAACGCATGACGTCATCCCTTCAACAAAAACTAAATTCATTTTATCGCATAGCTGAAAATGATATTGTTCCCCAACTTTTAGTAAAAACTGCCCCTATCGAAACTGATTCACCGACAATTAGGTCAACAGCTGAAAAATTGGTTTCAGGCGTACGATCCCAAAAACTAAAAGCTATAAGCATTGAAAATTTTCTACAAACCTATGACTTGGGCAGCCAAGAAGGTTTGGCATTAATGTGCTTAGCCGAAGCCTATCTCCGCGTCCCGGATCTAGACACACAAACAGCCTTAATTAAAGACAAAGTTGGTTCTGTGGATTGGGCGCAGAACATTGGCAAGGCAAACTCACTTTTAGTTAATTTAGCAACCCTTGGTCTTTCAACAACGGATTCTGTCTTGCATTGGGGACTTGATAAAAATGGGTTTACAGCCGCAATTGGATCAGTCACACGAAAACTATCAGAGCCTGTTATTAGAACTGCAGTTGGTCAAGCCATGAAGATCCTTGGACATCAATTTGTCCTTGGGGAATCGATTAACGATGCCCTTAAAAAAGCTGCTTCTGCTGAACGGCGTGGCTATCGCCACTCTTATGATATGCTTGGTGAAGGCGCAAAAACCGCTGCAGATGCGGAACGTTATTTTCAATCCTATCAAGCAGCACTCGAAGCGATTGCAACCTGTCGCAATGGCCACGATATTTATGGCCAGCCCAGCATTTCGGTCAAATTATCTGCGATCCATCCCCGTTATGAGCTATTACAAAAAGATCGCGTCTTTGCTGAACTCTACCCCAAGGTTTTAGCCCTTTGTTTGGCAGCTAAAAAACATGATATTGCCCTAACTATTGATGCAGAAGAATCAGATCGTCTTGAGATTTCACTCGAAATCATAGATAAACTTTCCCAAGAACCAGAACTTAAGGAATGGAATGGATTAGGTTTAGCTGTCCAAGCCTACCAAAAGCGAGCTTATGCCGTTATTGAATACTTAATTGATCTGGGAAAAACCCATAACCGTCGCCTCTGTGTCCGGCTAGTCAAAGGTGCCTACTGGGATATGGAAATCAAGAAGACACAAGAACGTGGTCTCAGTGACTACCCTGTCTTTACGCGTAAGGTCAATACAGATGTATCTTATTTTGCCTGTGCTGACCTCATGTTAAAACACACGAAAGAAATCTATCCGCAATTTGCCACCCACAATGCCTATACAGCTGCTGCTATTATGCAACTAGCAAAAAAATACAATGCAGATTTTGAATTCCAACGGTTACATGGCATGGGAGAAAAACTTTATGCACAAATCGTCAACCAAGGAATTCCTTGTCGCATCTACGCACCTGTTGGCGAACATAAAGATTTGTTGGCCTATTTAGTTCGGCGTCTATTGGAAAACGGGGCAAACAGTTCTTTTGTCAATAAAATTCATGACCCTGCCACACCTATCGAGGAACTTTTAATGGATCCACTAACACAAGCAAAAAATCATGATGCCCATCACAATGATGCCATTCCTTATCCAAAAGACATGCTACAACCATCACGGGTAAATTCACGAGGGTTCGACTTAGGTGATTCGGTTGTCGTCGCTGCCCTTGAAGAGTATGTAGCGAAGTTTGCCAATACCCTGCCTTTAACGAATTCAATAACCCCTGCTGGAGGTAAAGTTATAAAGATCAATGATCCTGCTAATCCGGAGCAAGACGTTTCGATCACCCCGCAACTCAACGAACAAGACCTCAAAAACTGTCTGGATCTAGCAAGTGCCGCTTACCCTTCATGGAGCAAAACAACACCTTCGTTCAGAGCAAAGATTCTAGAAACACTCGCAAAAAAGCTTGATGAAAACTACGAAGAACTTATGGCTATCTTAATTTATGAGGGCGGAAAAACTTATGCAGACACTATCGCAGAAATTCGCGAAGCCATCGATTTCTGTACGTACTATGCCAATCAAGCTCGTTCCTTGATGGGAATGGCCATCCCCTTACCGGGACCAACGGGAGAGCGCAACGAATTATCTCTCCATGGCCGAGGTGTTGTTGCTTGTATTAGCCCGTGGAACTTCCCGCTTGCTATTTTCTTAGGGCAAATTGCGGCCGCGCTGGTAACAGGTAATACAGTCCTAGCGAAACCTGCCCAACAAACACCAACTATTGCCCGCCGAGCCATTGAACTTGCCTATGAGGCAGGTGTCCCTCGAGATGTTTTGCATTATTGTCCATCATCCGGCAAAACTGTCGGAGACATTGTTCTAACAGATTCCCGTATTGCCGGCGTAGCCTTTACAGGATCGACGGATGTCGCGTGGACAATCAACCAAACCTTGGCGGCACGACGTAGCGCAATCACTCCGCTTATCGCCGAAACAGGGGGAATTAATGCGATGATCGTTGACTCCTCTGCTCTAACCGAACAGGTCGTTAGTGATATTATCATTTCAGCATTTCAAAGTGCAGGACAACGCTGTTCTGCTCTTAGATTACTCTTTCTCCAAGACGATATTGCCGATAAAACCATCGAAATGCTCAAAGGTGCCGTGGCTGAACTTAAACTGGGACATACATCTCAAGCATCCTCTGATATTGGTTGTGTTATTGACGCGAATGCTCAAAAGGAACTGCAAGATCATGTCGATTGGCTCAAAGATAATGCTCAACTTTTAATTGAAGCAAAACTTCCCCCATCAAAAGGATCATTTTTTGCCCCTCAAGCTTGGTTGCTTTCTGATGCCTCTCAATTAAATAAAGAGGTTTTTGGTCCTATAGTGCATATCGTTAGATTCAAAGCCAACGAACTCGCCAATGTTATCGACACCATTAATAATAAAGGGTTCGGTTTAACCCTTGGATTACATAGTCGGATCGAAGAAACGGTAGATTTTGTCAGACAACATGCGCATGTCGGTAACTTCTACGTCAATCGCAGCATGATTGGTGCTGTCGTTGGTGTCCAACCTTTTGGTGGAGAAGGACTATCCGGCACAGGACCAAAAGCCGGTGGCCCGCACTATCTTTTGCGTTTTGTCCATGAAAGAACATTCACCCAAGACACCACAGCCGCCGGTGGCAATGCGACCTTGTTGGCGAGTGTGGGATAATACCCCGTCCTTCACCACAGGATACTTTCTGAGAATTGAGCCTAAGTTGTTCAAGTTGGTATTGATACAAGTTAAATGAAAGTTAAATGAGAAGCAAAGCCTAGGTTGACTAGGTGAGCGACGAATTTCGCTGTATCAATGCCCAATGGAGTGACTATAGCTAAGTAATTTTAATTCGGCTACCACAATAAGGAACGAAGTGTACACTAAGTACGTGAGTGACACTGTTTTGCATAGCCGATTTATAAAGAATCGGCTATATACGTCGAACCTTATCATCATTCATAACGTCCAACTCACATTATATAACGTCAGTTCGATATAAGAAACGCCAGGCACGTTCGTCATCTCCGGCTAGCAAAGCTTAGTTTTCGTCAGAAAACCTTAGCTTTGCTTGATTGGAGAGATGGAGCCATAGACCCTATTACGTCGAACTCACCTTAAATAGGGGGATCTATTATTGAGTTCACATCATATTTACTGAGTTTTCTTTTTCGTAAATGCGTATATACGCATTTCCATTCTGCCTGTGTCAAGATCTATCTCACCAAATCCATCGGTTGAATCAATTATTCTCTCATTAAATAGACCTGATTCTCTGTTGGCATTGACAAGGTTCCTTAACATCCAAACATCAGAATGTGCATAAAAAACACCATCATCTTTTAGTAACTTATAGATGGCTTGTAGCGTGGTGTTACAGTTTGAAATTTCATTCCCTGCTGAATCCGACAACCCTGCAACATAATATTCCCATATCATAACATCCATACTTTTTGGGGCTAAGCCAGAATTCTCAACCATCTCATTAATGATAATATCGGCGTCATCCGAGATATATCCAAATTTTTTCCCCTCACTTATTCCTTCACTATCTGGCTCAATAATAGTCATTCTTTCATCAATATCGCCTATGATATTTTTTAAGAAACTTACTTCGTGCCCGGTAGCAGCACCTACAAAAGCAATTTTTTTCCTCAGAAAATCACCATGATTTTCCTGAAAATCATTGACGATTTTTTCAGTCATACTGTGGCGTTCCCTATGTGCATACGCCAAATATTCAGCAGAAAAATAACCTTCAAGCACGTCAGCACCATGAACACTATCTAAACATAAACAGTTGATGATCATACTAAACACTAAAATCCAATTTCTCATTACGAATACCTTTCTATCAATTTAAATATACATTGCTCCTTAGTGAAAAATCAGCAAGAGCACCTATCAAGGGTTATAGGAAGATATTAAAAATGATCAAGCTTTTATACTCAACTTAACTAAAGATATAGAATTCTCCCTGCGCATCTTTGGTCTCATTTTTTCAATTCGCCTCCTCAAAGAGGGCCTACTACTATTATCGTCAGCGAATTGTGAAAGTCGCCACAAATCTGCTGGGTATAATCCCAAACCTTCAACTAAGATGAGTATATTTTTACAGTTTGCAAATACCATCAAAAGCGATTAACGACTGTCATTGCCAATCAGGCTTTCCTCGCCCTTCATAATGCGACGAATATTATCACGGTGAGTCCAACAGATCAGGACGTACAGTGCAATACAAAGAATTGTTGATTCAATGGAAATACTGACAATGACGGTATAGATGGGCGCCATGAAAAGAGCGATCAGCGCCGACAAGGATGAGATTCTAAACAGTTTGGCAACGACAATCCATGTAACTAAAACCATAGCACCTAAAATTGGATTTAGGGCAAAATATACCCCAAGAGCCGTTGCAACACCCTTGCCGCCTTTAAACATCAACCAAACAGGGAAAATATGAGCCGCCACAACAATAAAACCCGTGATCGCAACATCAACATTTGATAAATCAAAATACCGCGCCATCATGACAGCAGCGATGCCTTTGCCGGCATCCGCTAGCAAAGTCCCAACCGCGAGCAGTTTACTGCCTGTCCGCAAAACATTTGTCGTCCCAATATTGCCAGACCCAATATCACGAATATCACCCTTTCCGGCTAATCTCACGAATAATAACCCAAAGGGGATTGACCCTAAAATATAGGAAATAGCAAAGATAAGAGTGTTTGGCATCAATTATCCCCTAAACAAATACCAAGACCACGAGCTGTTGTAACCAAAACATCATCAATAGACAAAGCCTGATATCCCTCAATAGCATCTGCAATCGGCACGTCAACTACACGACGATTTTGCCAAGCAACCATTCGATCTGTCTTGCCTTCGGCAATCAAATCAACAGCATGAACGCCAAAAGCAGATGCAATAATCCGGTCAAGTGCATTGGGTTGCCCTCCTCGTTGGATGTGCCCCAAAGACGTAACACGGACATCAGCACCAATACGTTCAGCGATTTTATCACCAATATAATGGCCAATCCCCCCATAACGAATGCGTTCAAATTTTTGAGAGACAATGACAGGTTCACCGTTTTCATCTTTAACAGCCTCGGCAACAATCACTAAGGCAAAATTTCTACCTTGTGTCTCTGCCAAAGAGCGAATTTTAGCGCAAATATTATCAATCCGATAGGATATTTCAGGAACAAGAATAACATCGGCACCCCCAGCAATCCCAGCAGCCATTGCAATATGCCCAGCATCACGCCCCATCACTTCAAGGATCATAACCCGTTGATGACTCGCTGCTGTTGGCTGTAAATGATCCAAAGCTACCATAGCAACTTCAACCGCCGTAGAATAGCCAATCGCATTTTCCGTGAGCCCTAAATCATTATCAATAGTCTTGGGGATAGCCACAAGATCAAATTCCCCTTTGTCGGCCAGTCGCTTAAGGATATCAAGGCTACCATCACCACCAATCCCAATCAGAGCGTCTAAGCCTAGCTCACGATAGCCATCGATAAACTCCTGAGAACGATCTATAGCACCATCTGTCGTTGGAAATGCAAACGGATTAGCTTTATTGGTTGTCCCAAGGCGCGTACCGCCACTGCGCAACATTGCCGTATCACACATTTCACGAGTAAGCTTTGTATATTGCAACGGACGATTAATCAGACCCGTTGTTCCATTGGTAATACCGTAAACATCCCAGCCATATTCCTCAATGGCTCGATAAACAATAGCGCGAACTGCGGCATTCAACCCTGCACAATCACCACCACTTGTTAAAACACCAATTTTTTTTGTCAATTTTACCTCGGTGAACTAAAGACACTTGGATATAATCATACCGCATTTTCTAATTCTCTTCCAAGATGAAATATGATCAACTTCGTTTTACATAAATAGTCAAATTTTTCCCTTGATTAAATCCTCAACCACTGTCGGATCAAGCAGGGTTGACAAGTCGCCCAGACTATCAGTCTCACCGGCTGCAATCTTCCTCAAGATTCGACGCATGACTTTACCGGATCGTGTCTTTGGCAAATGACCTGCAAATTGCACCTTGTCTAAGCTTGCAATTGCCCCAACACACTTGCGAACCCAATCATTAATCTGCTTGTCTGTAACTGGGTCGTTACAATGAGGGTCCAATACCACATACGCATAAATGCCCTGCCCTTTAATTTCATGAGGAAACCCCACAACTGCTGACTCGACAATCGCAGGATGTTCATCAAGAACCGCCTCAATTTCTGCTGTCCCGATACGGTGTCCTGACACATTAATCACATCATCAACACGACCTGTAATCCAGTAATATCCATCCTTATCCCTGTGGCAACCATCCCCTGTGAAATACGTTCCAGGATAGGTTGAAAAATAAGTCTCAATAAATCGCGAATGATTTTGATACAGTGTCCGAGCTTGCCCCGGCCATGGACGTTTAATGACGAGATTGCCTGATCCTTCCCCCTTAATCTCTTGTCCTTCGGCATTGACAAGTGCTGGCTCAACCCCATAAAACGGAAATGTTGCCGACCCTGGTTTTAGAGATGTTACACCCGCCAACGGTGTAATCATGAGACCACCCGTTTCAGTCTGCCACCACGTATCAACAATCGGACAACGTCCCAAACCAACTTTATCGAAATACCATTGCCACGATGCAGGATCAATAGGCTCCCCCACACTTCCCAAGACTTTCAGACTTGTACGCTTTGTTGTGTGAAGATAATCATCTCCTGCCCGAATCAATGATCGGATCGCCGTGGGCGCTGTATAGAAATGCGTTACTTTGTGTTTATCCACAACTTGCCAAAACCGATCTGACTCTGGATAATTAGGGACTCCCTCGAACATTAATGTCGTACACCCATTACTTAAGGCACCATAAACCACATAGGAATGCCCTGTGATCCAACCGATATCCGCCGTGCACCAAAAGATTGAATCAGATTCTGGTGCAAACACATGATCAAAAGTCATATTTGCATGGAGTAAATACCCCCCGGTCGTATGAAGGACCCCCTTAGGTTTCCCCGTCGATCCGGACGTATACAGAACAAACAATGGATCCTCGGATGCCATGTCTTCGGCAGGACAATATGAACTAGCCGTCTGCATTAAGTCATGATACCAACGATCACGTTCCCCCCAAGAAACAGCATCACCCGTTCGCTGCACCACAATCACACGTTGAACACATTCTGTACCAGAGAAGGTCATTGCTTGATCCACACTATCCTTCAAAGGAATAACTTTACCGCCACGAAGGCTAACGTTTGAGGTGACAACAATTTTTGCCTGGCAATCTTCGATCCGGCTCGCCAAGGATTCAGGCGAAAAACCACCAAACACAACTGAATGCACAGCACCAATTCGAGTGCAAGCCAGCATGGCTACAGCAGCCTCGGGGATCATCGGCAAATACAAAACAACCCTGTCTCCCTTTTGTATTCCTTGATTTTTCAGGACATGAGCAAACTTACAGACTTGTTCATACAGCTCTTTGAATGAAAGTGTCTTAGATTCTGTGGGATTATCCCCCTCCCAGATAATCGCTGGCCTATCGGACAAATGACGATCCAAGCAGTTGACACTGACATTAAGGGCTCCGCCAACAAACCAATTTAAATGATGGTTCTGGGGATCAAATGATGCATCCATAGCCTTTGAATAGGGCTGAGACCAAGTCAAGCGCTTACCTTCTTCGAACCAAAAAGATTCGGGATTCTCTAGAGATCTCTTATAATTACCTAGATATTCCGTATGATTCTGAGCGCGCGAAATTGGCATGAGCCCCTCCGTATTTAATTTTACAGCAACTATCAGAAATAAGTCATACGGATGGATTCAAGGACGAGGCTACGCAAGTTTACATTAGTAAGTGCGTAAAGCCGATGTTCCGCAGAATTCGCCGCAGGACCATTTCTGATAGTTGATATTATTTCTGCACAATTTTAGGAAACTTGCAAGCGTTCACCCTTGCTGAGAAAGCGAACATCTGCTACAAATTTAGGTAAAGCCATCCTATGAATAAGATCGATGCAAACTATTGCCGAACATTTACAAGAATCAGAACGACTTGAAGATTATGTTTCCTTGCTAAAACCTCGCGTTATGTCTTTGGTCATATTCACGGCCGCCTGCGGTTTATTAATGGCTCAAAGCCAGCAACATTGGTTCTTATCTATCCTTGCCATCGTTTGTATTTCACTGGGGGCCGGTGCATCCGGCGCCCTTAATATGTGGTATGATCGAGACATTGATGCGGTCATGTCCCGCACCAAAAACCGCCCCCTGCCTGACAATCGCCTTAATCCAGAAAATGCTTTATCTTTTGGCATAATCACATCCATTTTATCTGTTCTAACTATGGGAGTCGCCGTTAATTGGATCGCCGCAGGATGGTTAGCCTTTACCATTTTCTTTTATGCTGTCATCTATACCATGTGGCTAAAACGCTCGACTCCGCAAAACATCGTCATTGGTGGAGCCGCCGGCGCCTTACCCCCTGTCGTTGGTTGGGCAGCAACAACGGGAACAACACCTATTGAGGCATGGCTCCTGTTTGCCATCATCTTTTTCTGGACTCCCCCCCATTTCTGGGCATTGTCTCTTCATAAAAACCAAGACTATGTTGAGGCAAAAGTACCCATGATGCCGATCATAGCAGGTGTTCAGTCAACCAAAAGACAAATCATTTTGTATACCGTTATTACGGTTGCGTTAACTCTCTTACCTGTCTATATGGAACAAGCCTCACTTATTTATGGTGCAGTCGCCAGCATGTTAGGGCTTATCTTTTTAGGGTTGACGGTTCAGGTTTATCGCGCCAAAGATACGGTTATTGCGATGCGACTATTTGCCTATTCCATTGCTTATTTATTTTTCATATTCTTAAGTCTAACACTAGATACACTTCTGAGGTAACTATGGATTCTAATCTTCGCAAACGCAATAAAGCTATGTTAGTTACTCTATTAACCCTGTCAATTGTGTTTTATATCGTCGCGTTCATTCGTTATCCCGGTTTGAATTAGGGAATTAATGAACTCCACCCCTTCGAATAAACGCAATAACCTTGGAATTATACTCGCCTTTCTGGCTTTTGGTATGCTGGGACTTGCCTTTGCCTCAGTCCCACTCTACAAGATGTTTTGTCAAGTCACAGGATTCGGTGGCACAACCAAAAAAGCCGTAGCCCCATCTCCCGGGGCCAGAGATCGTCAAATCACCGTCAGATTTAATGCCAATATTGACCCAAAGCTCCCTTGGACCTTTCGCCCTAAGCAGCTCAAGATCAAGGTTAATATTGGGCAAAATGCTATGGCCTTTTATGAATCCTATAACACAGCCTCAATACCAATCACAGGGATGGCAATCTATAACGTTACCCCAGATAAAGCAGGAAAATATTTCTTGAAGGTTGCCTGCTTTTGTTTTGATGAGCAAACCCTACAACCCCGCCAACGGGTTGACATGCCGGTTATGTTCTATATTGACCCCGAATTTGCCGATGACCCTGCCATGAACGATGTTCAGACAATAACCTTGTCTTATACGTTCTATCGATTTGATTGATAGTATGATATGGGCTATGAAGTTTTATTAATGTCGTCTGCTTTCTCAGATTAACTTCCCCGCTTTGATCTCGATAATTCGATCCATGCGTTTAGCTAAATCTGGGTTGTGCGTGGCAATCAAAGCTGACATCCCTGTATCGCGCACCAACTGCATCATCTCAGCAAAAACCACGTCAGATGTGGCATAATCCAAATTCCCTGTTGGCTCATCCGCCAATAAAATCTTAGGGGAATTAGCTAAAGCTCGCGCAATAGCGACTCGCTGCTGCTCACCGCCCGATAATTTTTTTGGGCGATGATCAACACGGTGAGACAGCCCCAATTTCGTCAATAAGTCACGGGCTCTGACTTCAGCATCTCCTATTGAAACACCCCCGATAAGTTGGGGCATCATCACATTTTCAAGAGCGGAAAACTCGGGCAATAGATGATGAAATTGATAGACAAACCCTACATATTGATTACGTAACGCTGTCCGCTCATCCTCGCTCATACCAGCAGTATCTCGCCCTGACATAATGACTTGCCCTGTAGTTGGCGGCTCGAGAAGCCCTGCAATCTGAAGCAAGGTCGATTTCCCTGCCCCACTATGTCCAACTAATGCCACGATTTCACCGGGGTTGATATCAAATGAAATGCCATGCAAGATTTGCAATACTTCATCCCCTTGTTGAAAGCTGCGGGTAATTTCTTTAATAGATAGAGTCGTCATTGACGTAAAGCCTCCACTGGATCCAAACGGGCCGCCCGCCAAGATGGATAAATTGTCGATAGGAATGTTAGAATCAAAGCAACAGAAACTGTAACAATTACATCAAAAGAATCAATCTTGCACGGTAACTGTGTCAGAAAATAAATCTCTTCATTAAAAAGGTTCGCGCCGGTCAATGACTGTAAGAATTGACGGATTGATTCAATATTGATAGCAAAAGCCAACCCCAAAGTAACACCCAAAGCCGTCCCAACAACACCAAGTGTTGAGCCCGTTAAAAAGAATACACGCATCATGCTGCTTTGGCTGGCCCCCATGGTCCGCAGAATCGCAATATCACGGGTTTTGTCTTTAACGAGCATAATAAGACTAGATAGGATATTAAAGGCAGCAATCAAAATAATCAGCGTCAAAATAATAAACATAACATTACGTTCGACTTCCACTGCCTGAAATAAGCTATTGTTGGAATTCTGCCAATTGAACAGATGGAACTGATCGCCCAAGGTATTGTGAATATTGTACGTAATTTTGCCAACTTCATCGGGATTATTCACGTAAACCTCAAGATTGGTCACGCCATCCCCCATGCGAAAGAAACTCTGCGCGGCTTCTAATGGCATAAAGATCACAGCCGAGTCATACTGATGAACACCTGCTTTAAAAACGGCCGAGATCAAAAAGGACTTTTGACGCGGTAATGTGCCAAATGCCGACGAGGTTCCTTGGGGACTCATCAGGCTAACCCGATCCCCAACGCGCAACCCCAGAATCCGAGCCAACGATTGACCGATTGCAATGGTATCTGTTTTAACGCCATCATCGTCAAAGGAACCCAGTTGGTCCAAGGACCCCGCCGTGATGTTTTGCTTAATAAAATCCCGTTTTTTCAGATCATCAATACGCATGCCGTGAACCTCGACACCCCGTGCCTGGCCCTGGTAGAGCAACATCGCTTGTCGATTAACTTCGGGATAAGCATGGATAACCCCTGATACTTGATGCACTTTATCAGCCGTTGTATCAAAGTCATCAAAAGATCGATCAATGGCCGTAATATCAATATGTCCGTTCATGCCAATGATGCGTTCCAACAGTTCCTGACGAAACCCGTTCATCACGGACATCACAATAATGAGTGTTGCAACACCCAAAGCAATCCCGATAAAGGAAAACCAAGCAATAACAGAAACAAATCCCTCTTGTTTAGAGGATCTTAGATACCGAAAAGCGAGCAACCGCTCAAATGTGGAAAACATCTTGGAATATACCATCACATAATTTTATCTCATTGTACCCCAAATTGATAAAATTATGAACGGATAAAATCCCTCCGACATAAAGAGGAGGGATTGAATTTATAGCACAATTACTGCCGCGCAAAATGTATTAATTGGAACGCGTAGGGATTAAGAGCCTCACGTAATTCAAATAATGGTCTCGGATGGAGACCTGGTTCTGCTCCTATTGGATTTGCCACCCAAGCTTCCCATTCAGCAGTTTCTGCTGCCCTTACGATCGCTTCTTCCTGAGCAAAATAACCCTGATTTTGCATAAAAATAAAAATATCATGAATCAGTGAAGAAAGAAGAGAATACGGGTTGTAGGCAGCTGGGTCAAGCGTAAGATTTATGGCATAATGCTGACAATCAAAGACAACGCGACTCAATAGATCGTCAAGACGAGGTTCCTGTTGCCTTTGCTCAACAACAAACATCTCAAAATTTTCCCCTATGTCCAGTAAGACTTGGCCATTTTCGATCCTAGCCTCTCGATTTTCTGCCGCAACAGGATTAATTGTCATGAGAAAGCTGCCCAATACGAGCATCATTTTTATTTTTTTATTCATTTTCACAACCTTTTTTATTATAAAGAAGGCATTATACCATCCTCCTAACCAATAATACTATTGTTTCAATTTTTTGAAATTTTACAGATAAAGTCGAGAAGATTTGCGAGAAAATGTGTGAAAATAAAAATTAAGGTTAACTCAATGCAAGAACCACTTCTTCCACAAGGAGTAGAGATGATTATAATCTCAAACTGATTTATAGTTACTACCGCCCAAAGAGTCCTTTAAGGCCACCGCGCATCATGCCGGCCTTGCCCATTTTCCCCAGACGCTTCATCATGGTTTGCATCTGATCGAATTGCTTCATCAGGCGGTTTACTTCGTGAACTTCGGTTCCTGATCCCATGGCAATCCGTTTACGACGGGATCCATTCAAAAGTTTGGGAAAGCGACGTTCTTTTTTTGTCATCGATCGGATAATAGCGATCTGGCGTTTGATCACGCTGTCATCCATGCCGACCTCGGCCATCTTATCTTTGATTTTACCAACCCCCGGCAACATATTCATGATGCCACTCATGCCACCCATCTTCATCATGCTGAGCAGTTGCTTTTCCATATCATTCAGATCAAAGGAGCCTTTTTGCATTTTCTCGGCCATTTTAGCGGCCTCTTCTTGATCAACAACCTCGGATGCACGCTCAACTAAACTTAGGATATCGCCCATATCCAGGATACGGCCAGCGATTCTCTCAGGATGGAATGGCTCAAGCTGATCCAGCTTTTCCCCCATCCCCATAAATTTAATCGGACAACCAGTAACAGATCGCATGGACAATGCCGCACCACCACGGGCATCACCATCCAAACGCGTCAGAATAATACCAGTCACACCGACTTTTTCATTAAATTCACGAGCAATCGTCACCGCATCTTGCCCGGTCATGGCATCGGCAACCAAAAAAGTTTCGATTGGATTGGAAATTTGACGAATAGCAACAACTTCGTTCATCAAGTCATCATCAATGTGAAGTCGCCCAGCCGTATCGAGCAAGACAACATCAACGCTTTTATCCTTTGCAGTTTTCAGGGCGCGCTTGGTGATCGCTTCCGGTTTTTCCCCATCAACAATCGGCAATGTATCAACAGAGAGTTGTTTACCTAATGTTTCAAGCTGAAGTTGCGCTGCAGGACGATAAACGTCTAAGGACGCCATCATCACTTTTTTATTGAGCTTTTCTTTCAAAAATTTGGCAAGCTTACCTGTGGATGTGGTTTTACCAGACCCTTGGAGACCAACCATCAAAATCACAGCAGGTGGCGTTGTGGATAGATTAATTTCTTCTGCAGTTGTCCCCAACATTTCAATCAAATGGTCGTTCACAATTTTCACAACCATCTGCCCTGGGGTTACACTTTTAATGACATCCTGCCCGATCGCTTTTTCTTTGACGCCATCAACAAACTGCTTAACGACAGGCAAGGCAACGTCTGCCTCTAATAAAGCAATACGAACCTCACGCAAAGCCGCTGTGACATCAGCCTCAGTCAAAGAACCGCGACTGCGCAGCTTATCAAGAACACCTGTTAAACGTTTAGATAAAGATTGGAACATTAAGGTCACCGCTATGATTAACTTAGGGTTATTCTAACGGTTGTCTCCCTTTGAATGCAACTAATCCTTTTTCTCCTCAGCAATCAGCCCCCGATAAAAGGAAGCTATTCCTGTATACCCCCTATCAGTTAGCTCAGAAAAAAAACGAGAACCAGACCAATCGTAACCCCGCTGTAATGCAAGTGCAAACAGGATAACGAATGGGTAAGCTGCTATATTTGAATATAGTTTACCCACGCCTGTTGCAACAGTACCTGTGACAAGGGACATGTCATGAACCCAAGAGGGGTTAAACGCCCTAAGATCCAATAAATTCATTAATTGATAAACAGCAACCGTAGCTATAAATAGAAATACATCTCCCCCCTTACCCGTCTCTATAGTCACAGCCATTGTCCCAATTAATGCCATGGTAACAAAGGTGCCTTGAAGGAAAATTATATCTTGCTGCGATAATGTTCTGCGGTGTTGATCAAAAATATCCGTCGGCATAAGAGGAGCTAAGATTAAAGTTTGTCCATCAGTTTCAGAAACAGAGCCCAGTTGTGTCAGTTTGTTTGAATCTTTTACGGAGGTTTCTTCAGCAATAACGCCAAATGAAAACAGTGATAAAACGAGTATTTTACTAAAATTCATCGTATCAACCTCTAAAAAAGGCCTCTTGCAAGAGGCCTTTCAAATTAAAACCGTGAAGAAACACCAAAGAAAATTCGTTGAACTTCATCGTCTTTTTGTTTTCTAACCGGAATTGAATAGTCAATCCGAAGCGGACCAAACGGTGAATTCCAAGACAAACCAACACCGACAGAAGCACGCATCTTATTGCTACTAATTCTGTCTGTTGCGATTTGTGTCGCTGGTACTTTCAAGGCACATCCCCACAAACTCCCAAAGTCTGTGAAAACCGCTCCCTTAACACCAAATTCATTCGGAAGCCCAATCGGGAACATCGTTTCCAAGGTACCTACCCAGTAACGTGCGCCACCAATTGACTCCTTCGTCTTTGCATCACGCGGTCCCATACCACCAAACTCAAATCCACGGAAGCTATCACCCCCTAAGAAAACTTGGTCAGCCACACGCAGTTTTTTACCTGCCCGCAAAACATGACCGGCTGTAATGCGCGCATTCATAACAACTTCATCCAATGGAGAATAGAAGTAGGACGCACCTAAAGCATTCTTCAAATACCCGATATCCCCACCAACTCCGGCAAATGAGTTGCTTAAGGTCACGGTATAACCAGCAGTTGGCTCGCGGCGGCTATTGCGACGATCATAACCAATCGAATGGCCAATCGCCGAGTTCACATTGCCGCCTTTCATATTTTGGATATACACAGATGAGGTAGCCGGAACATCGCTAATATCATCTTTTTGGATTGTATAACTCCAGTTTTGGAACCAGTTATCCGTTAGTTTATAACCAACATGAGTTCTCGCACCGGTATTCTTTTCCGTAAAGGCAGAGATCCGTTTGGATCGAACATGGAACAGATCAGCCCCAGCTTCTAAGTTATACCCCATAAAATACGGATCTGTAATACCAACGTCAAATTCTTGACGACGGCTAGCCAACGTAAAGTCAGAATGGATTGTCCGCCCTGTCCCCATAAAGTTGCGTTCAGCAAAGTGAATGTTACCCAACGCACGGTCTAGGGTAGAGAACCCAATCGCCAAACCAAGCTCACCCGTTGGCTGCTCTTCCACTGTAATAATTAACTTTGCTTTATCCGGTGCAGAGCCAGACTCAGCTGTAACGTCAACTTTTTTAAAGTAACCAAGGTCATTCAAGTTTTGCTCAGCACGCTTTACAAAGGTTGTGTTATAGGCATCCCCTTCTTGCAAGCGAATCTCTCGGCGAATAACTTCGTCACGGGTTCGATCATTTCCACGAATGTCAATACGTTCAATATAAACGCGCGGTCCTTCGGAAATTTCATAGGTGATATCAACTGTTTTTGCCGCATTATTCTTAGAGATAATTGGCTCAACCTGAGCAAAGGCAAATCCTTGAACACCAACAGCTTCGGTAATCGATTGAATAGTTTTTTCAATCATTTTACGAGAGAACCAATCACCTTCAGCATAGGAAACTAATCCTTGCAATTTAGAACCATCAACTTTAGAAATTTTTGATTTAATTTCAACTTTACCAAAGGAATAACGCGGACCTTCTTCTAAAGTGAATGTCAAGAATAAGTCTTTTTGATCAGGGCTTAATTCGGAGACCGCATTAATCAAACGAAAATCGGGATAACCGCTGTCATAATAATATTCACGAAGGAGTTGTTGGTCGGCAATAAAGCGATCCGGATCATACGTATCATCGGACGCAAAGAAACGGTACCAACGGGTTTGCTTGGTCAGCAATGCTTTTTCTAAATGCGAGGATGAAATATGCCGGTTACCAATAAAGTTGACCTTGCGAACATAGGTAACGTCGCCTTCATTGATTTCAAAAACCAAATCAACACGGTTATCACTTTGCTTAATAACCTTAGGCACAACCGTGGCATTATATCGACCCATCCGTCGGTAGATGTCCAGAATACGTTGTTGCGCACTTTGAATTTTTGTTCGAGAAAGAACTTCACGCGGGCGCAGCTGAACTTCTTCTTTCAGCTTATCATCTTTAAGCTTGCTGTTTCCTTCGAATGCAATCTGATTAATAATCGCATTTTCAATCACGTCAATAACCAAGGCATCACCTTGACGGTTGATTTGAACGTCAGAAAAATACCCGGTGGCATATAAATCTTTTAATGCTAAATCCAAATCACCTTGATCATAGGCTTTCCCCGCCTTGATCGGAATATAGGACAAGACTGTTGCGGATTCGATACGTTTGTTTCCTTGAACACGTATAGACTTTGCAACATCCGCCCATGCCTCAGACGGAACGAATCCAGTTACCCCTAACAATAGGGCCATACTTAGTATTTTTTGTTTGGAGATCATAACCCTCTACCCCTTTTTTACCCGAAATCAATTAAATAAATTAATAACCCACGCAATAATTTTAAATCGCGATAAATCATTCCACGTCGCTACTGCCATTAACGTTAAGACAATCAACAATCCCGCCGTATAGGCAATTTCCTGAGCCTTTTCACTAACAGGGCGACCAATAAGCCCTTCTATAGAATAAAAAACAATGTGTCCACCATCTAAGACCGGAATCGGAAGCAAATTAATCAAACCTAGATTTATAGAGAGCAACGCTGTCAAAAGAATAAACGAAATCCAGCCTTGTGAGGCACTTTTCTTGGCCATATCACCAATACTCAAGATACCACCCAACTCACCCGAAGACCGATTCCCCATGAGCATTTGCCCCAAAGACTTTAACGTCATGACAGACATATCCCAACAATACTCCACAGCAAGCCAAGCTGATTCAAAAATTCCAACAGCCTTGTACAACGGTTTATCTGGCAGAAATGGCGTGATACCCAATGATTTTGTCGCTTTGCCGTCATGTTCCATTTTCCCGTCGAGATGGACTGTTTTCTGATCACGCTCAACATCAATTTGAATGGTTTTCCCTATCAATGTCGGTAAAGTAAATCTCAGATCATCAAAGCTCTCAACAGATTTTCCATTCAATGATACAATTTTATCATTGGCCTTGAGCCCTAAATCCTGAGCAACACTTTGCTCAACAACGGTTCCAACAATCGGCTCGATGACAGGCACACCTTTAACCATATATAAACCGGCCAAAATAACTATTGCCAGCAAATAGTTTGCAGCCGGTCCGGCTGCAACCACAGCAATACGCTGCCCGACGCGCTTACCTTGTAGGGTTAGTGCTTTTTGCTCAGCCGTCATTGCTTGAGTTGCATCTGCGTCCGGTTTACTGGCAGCATCCGCATCACCGTACATCTTAACATATCCGCCCAACGGGATTAGGCTAAATTTCCAACGGGTATCGGCTTTATCTGTCCAACCAAACAACTCAGGACCAAATCCGATTGAAAAAACCTCAATTTTAACACCATTCCACCGAGCAACTAGATAGTGCCCCAATTCATGGATAAAAACTAAAATTGTTAGTAAAACAAGAAAAGGCCATAGATTATGGACCATAGACAGGAGTGTTTCGACCATCACATCTTCAATCGTTAACAAATCATTAAAACAAATCTATCGCATATTATCTAATTAGGGAAGAGAAGAAAAACGCCCCATTCAATTAATCTTTGATTTTTTCCGGTAACTATTACGCGAGATGCTACACTTATTATACATGGTTAGCGTTGATCAGTCAGTTTTCAATATAATGTCTAAACTTATTATCTCTTTATTATTCCTCCTTACCTGTACTCACTCATACGATGCTGGACAAACACAATTTTATCCGCAACATCGTGATCATCAATACATGACAAAAGAAACTCAAAGATTGCGAGTAGCGCTCAAAACACTGAATCGCAAGACGACAGAATATAAGACAAGAAAAAACGATCTAAATAAATTAGATATAACCGTCAAAACTATACGTAATTTTATCAAAAAAGTTACTGAAACAATGTGGGATTTATCAAACACATCAGAAAATGCCACTTTTGATCAATACTCTTGGAAAAGTTACAATATAGGCCAAATACGTTTAACAAAATACCAAGAACAGCTTTGCCAACAACTAGCCTATAGCCCCGGATACATTTACCCAAGAAAATTAGTCACAGCAGAGTCATTCAGTATGAACACCCTCATTCAGGAAATTAACACATTGAATCATATAATAGCATGTGCCCAAACACATCTATCATTTGTTTTGTACGTCCTTGAGACAGAAGAGTGTTATTTAAAGTCTCTGGAATTCAAAGTGCTATACTTAAGAGAAACTGTAAAGCACCATTCTGTAAAGCTTACAGATGCCATCAATCTGCAAGTCGATCCGCATGTCCTGGAAATTGACGCCGAATCAGATCTTTTTCAGCCTCAGTCAACGTTTTTTTCTTAGATCCAAGTCTGGACTCCTTGTTTTCAGATGAACTTGCCTGAACTTGCTGACGCTCTTTCTCACGCTGTTTATAATCGGCAACTTGCGATTCAATATGAATTTTTTGCTGAACATCACCTGCATTTGCTGCTGCGGCTTTTTCCTTAGCCAACTTTTTACTTTCCATTGACTGGTATTTGTACAACCCTTTAGCTTGATCAGGCGTCTTTGCATTTGATTTCCATGATCGAACAGTCCTGTCTCCGGATCCTACCGGGGACACTTGATTCTCGCTCTCAGAACGATCAGAAGCATAGCCCATATTTCCAAAAACGAAAGCACTTACAAAAATAAAAAGAACTATTTTCATAATCGTATCCATTTAAAAGTGACACACATATTAACAATACATATAAAGTGTTTTCAATAAGTCAAATTATAGAAATACAATTGGACTCAACACAGATTGAAATCATTCATTATAAAATCTAAAATACTATAATTAACGATAATTACTTAAAAAACATATGTTTTTCACAATCGTATCGCTTGTTATCCTATTAATTCATTCATATTTCATTAACTTTTCACAATCCAAAATAAACTATATAACACAGCTATATTATTTACCTTCTATGACAGGGATAAAAATTAAGCCTAAACGTAGCAAGTAACTACTGCTGTTTATGTAGTCATACCATTTGAATGTAATACTTCAAACCTATTTACCGGAGATTGTTTAATGAAAATGCTTTTAGCTTTACCCGTTTTTTTGATTAATCTATCCTTAGCCCAGGAAGAAATAACCCATGATGCCTTTGTCAACACGACATGGGGACATCTTATAGAGGGTACTCAAGATTTAAAATCAACGCTGATTCAGCTTGATCAATTGCAACTAGATGCCACAACCCTTATTGATGAAGCAATATCAACAAAGACATCCAAAGAGAAATTAGAGTTATGTATTGGTACCTTTCAAAAATTAAAAGCTCAATTTATTGCAGCTGCAAATGACGCTCTCAGTGCTCAAGAGAGATTGAGAATAGCTCAAGAAACAACAAAGTTACGAATAACTGCTCTCAATGAAGTAGAAAAGATTTTACCAAAGAACTCAGATAACACATACATCATTAAAATCTTAAGATCTACTGGGTTCTTAACCCCTGATGCCGCGAGAGAGGCACAGCCGCATATTGACGCATTAATCAATGTTTCAACAGAATATCAACAAAACCTGATGGAACAAATGGCCACACAACGCGCAATGCTAGGACAAATCGCTCGGAAAACAGATTTCACACAAAAGCAAATCGCTAATCAGATTGATGCAATCAATTTGACACTCGCATCAATTAAAACTCATGTCGTGTCAGAAGAATAGGATTACCACGGCAATTCTTATTACGAGTCATCAGAAATAAGCAATACAGATGGATTCAAGAACGAGACTGCGCAAGCGTGCACTGAGTATATCCGTAAGGCTGATATTCCGCAGAATTGCTGTAGGACCATTTCTGATGACCCGTATCACTGCGGCAATGGTTCAAACAATGCCTCTAGATCATCTGCATTAAACAGACCATCCGTGTCTTGTTTACCATCAAAGATCCCCGACAATAGTGTTGCTTTGCGTTGCTGCATCATCATAATCTTTTCTTCAACAGTTCCTTCGGTTATAAGCTTGTAGACAAAAACAGGTTTATCTTGACCAATACGATAGGCACGATCTGTCGCTTGATTTTCAACAGCAGGATTCCACCATGGGTCAAAGTGAATAACTGTATCTGCCGCAGTCAAGTTTAACCCAGTTCCACCAGCTTTGAGACTAATCAGGAACACAGGTGCTTTCCCGGATTGGAATTCTTCAATAGGCGTTGCTCGGTCTTTTGTTTGCCCGGTTAGCTTAACATATGGAATGCCGATTTTTGTAAGCTCTTCCTCGATCAAAGCCAACATACTGGTAAACTGAGAGAACAACAAAATCTGACGCCCCTCTTCAATCATTTCCGGCAAGGTATCCCTTAAGAACTGAACCTTAGCAGACTCGAGAACCCCTCGTGCTGCATCCAGCTTAAGCAAGCGCGGATCGCAACAAACCTGACGGAGTTTTAGTAGTGCGTCCAAGATGACGATATGGCTTTTATTAAGTCCCTTTTCTTGAATTTCCTGACGCACGCGTTCGTGCATCGTAAGGCGAATACTTTCATATAAGGCTCGTTGTTCCGGCATCAACTCAATGGTTTGGATCATTTCCGTCTTCGGCGGAAGTTCAGACACAACTTGACTTTTTGTCCGCCGCAACATAAACGGCTTAACGCGCCTTGCAAGATTATCACGGCGATCATTATCCCCGTGTTTTTCAATCGGAACACGAAATGTCTGATTAAATTTCTTTTGGTCCCCCAAAAATCCGGGCATCAAGAAATAGAATAACGCCCAAAGTTCCCCCAAATGGTTTTCCATAGGCGTACCAGTCAAACACAAACGATGCCTTGCATTAATCTGCTGCACCGTTCGATGTGCCATGGTGTTGGGGTTTTTAATGACTTGGGCTTCGTCCAAAATCAACATATGGAATTCATGCTTAACCAAATGATCTTTATCCCGCGATAGCAATGGATATGTCGTCAAGACCAGATCATGAGCGTTAATTAAATTAAAGAAATCTTTGCGATCCTGACCATGCAAGGTCAAAACTTTAAGTTTTGGAGCATATTTAGCAGCTTCATGACGCCAGTTGACCATCAAACTAGTCGGCGCCACAACTAAAATAGGGCGATCCATACGGCCAGATTCTTTTTCCTTAAGAATATGCGACAACGCCTGAACAGTCTTCCCCAACCCCATATCATCTGCCAAAATTCCATTGAGGTTATTTTCGCGCAGAAATTGTAACCAGCTGAGTCCCTGTTTTTGGTAACACCGCAGTTCACATTGCAAGGAATCCGGCATATCAACAGGAGAAATCTTGGTAAAATCCTTAAGTTTCGCCCCGAGTTCTCGCACCTGCTCATCACCAAACCAACGCATTTGTGCAGCCTGCATGGCAGCCTCAATTTCAACAAGCTGAGTCGATTGCCACGTCGATAGCCTTAGCTTCCCTTCATCCGTCAAAGAATCCGCATCATGTAGCTCAATCAATGTTTTGGCAATAAAACGAATCTTATCGGCGGGGACAGGAAGTAAACGGCCATCTTCCAAAGGAACATACACCATGCCCCCTTCTTTGTCATCCAAAGCTTCTTTTAGTTTGTCCTTAGCACCTTCTTCTCGGAGCATTTTAACCAGTAATGGCAAGATATTAACCCGTTCCCCATCAATCATCAGACCAAGTTCAAGATCAAACCAGTCTGTTGTTGTCGTTATAGCTTTATCCAGATTGGCATACCATTCACCTTGAACTTCGATAGGACGGAACGGAAAGCTATCGTCAACATCGATATCCCATCCTTGCTCAATCAATTCAGGCATATGAATCTGATAAAATTCCTGTGCCAGTTGAGCCAAACTTTTATCGCTATCAAGGATAACGTGCGTTGTCGTCGCCAAGGTTGATGGGTCAATAACAGCACCCAGCGTTTTAACGGATTGCCAGCCGATACTCTCAAGTTTATGAAGAGCCTCTGCCGAGCCGTCTAAAAAGGCACAGACATGGACAAAGGATTTAGCCGCCGACCACGGTTTATCTTTTACTTTGACTTCGCCAGAGAAAACACGCAACTTTGCAGTTACATCAGAATTAGAATTTACAGTCACAGATTGGGCGCTCATACTTTTAAAGGATTCACTCTTTTAACTTTTTTATCCATTTAGTATAGACATTTTTTTGTTTTTTTGTCTACGATATTATATTATTTAAAAATCTAGAGTTCCGACCAATTCCTATCGTTATCCTCTTCCTTTGCATATTATTCGGGTTTGAACCTATTGTTGCTGACGTTGACCGCCAAATAGACAAAGCGGTTCTCCCTAAACTCAATATTGATATAAAACTACCGAAATCTCAGTTAGACATAGAGTTAATCTCATTCCACACGATGATAACCGCAGCTCATAGCGAATTATCAGACAAAAGAATTATGTATGCCTATTTTAAAGACCCAAAAGATGCCAAAGACATTCAAGATATCCTTTGTGCATTAGATGATATTTGCAAAGATGCTGAACGAATCTTAGGCTCCGAGGATTATACCATCTTTTTCATGCCCGTTCACGCCTACATGAAAATCAAACACTATCATTGTTGGGCACAAGGCTTAATTAATCACAGTAAAGGCAAAAACCACCCAAAGGATCTACAGCAGGCATCAAATACCATGATGGCGATGATAGCTGAGGCTCGAGAAAAATATGGGTTTGATTTTTATACGATCATGGAAAAAGACGAAAAAGTTAGAGGGTAAAGCGCCCTAAGCGTTCACCCCCGTTAAACGTGACAAAAACCCACTAGCAAAACTAAATAATTGCTTTTTTCAATTCTGGGAAAATTGCTTCATTGCCAGCAATTACGTTTCCTTTTCCAAGAAAATCTTGTTCCCCGTCAAAGTCACAAACATAGCCCCCCGCTTCTTTGACAATCAAAGCCCCTGCTGCAATATCCCAAGACTTCAAATTAGTCTCAAAACAGCCTTCAAGGCGGCCAGCTGCGACAAAGCACATATCTAAGGCAACACAACCAAAACGGCGCATACCAGAAACGATACCAACCAACTTACGGAACCCATTGACGAACTTCTCAGAACTCCCACGCTTGCCATACGGTGTCCCACAGGCAATCAATGCCTCATCAATGTGCTGACGCCCTGAGACACGAAGACGACGTTGATTCAAAAAGGAACCAGACCCTTTTTCAGACCAGTATAACTCGTCCAAAACCGGATTATAGACAACTCCAGCAACAATTTCCCCTTTACGCTGCAGCGCAATCGAAATTGCAAATTGCGGAATACCGTGCAAAAAGTTTGATGTCCCGTCAAGAGGATCAACAATCCATGTATTATCTGCATCTTCCCCCGGAATCTCACCCGATTCCTCTATGACAAAACCATAGCCAGGCCTTGCTTTTTGCAACTCTTGGATAATTGTCTTTTCAGCCTTGATATCAGCTGTACTCACAAAGTCACCTAGACTTTTACGAGAAACCTGCAATTGCTCGATTTCACCAAAATCACGAACTAACCCACGACCAGCTTTATGTGCAGCTGCCACCATCACGTTCATCAAAGCTGATCCTGTCAGCATTCGTTGCGTTGACATTGTCCCATTCCCTTTTTAATAATGAAGAGGATACGCCTAATATCGCATCCTCTTGCTTGTCAATTTACTTAATTATTTTGCGCGTTCAACATAGGTTGAATCAGCGGTATTTACAACAACACGCATCCCTGATTCGATATGCGGTGGAACCATAATACGCAATCCATTTTCCAAAATTGCTGGCTTGTAAGAAGAGCTTGCCGTTTGACCTTTGACAACGGCATCTGCTTGATCAATCGTCAAAATCACGGTATCGGGCAACTGAACACTGATCGGGCGACCTTCGTACATGGAAATATTAACAATCATACCGTCCTGCAAGAATGCCGCAGCATCCCCAACGAAATCAGCCGCAATTGTGATTTGGTCAAATGTATCTTGATCCATAAAAATATAATCGTCACCTTCTGGGTACAGATATTGGAATGGACGCTCATCCAAGTGAACACGTTCAACCGTGTCAGCAGAACGAAAACGTTCGTGAAGTTTTGTCCCTTCGAGCAAAGCCTTCATTTCAACTTGCATATAAGCACCACCTTTACCAGGTTGCGTATGCTGAGTCTTTGTCACGACCCACAATTTTCCATTATAATCCAATATGTTACCAATACGAATAG
This sequence comes from Candidatus Paracaedibacteraceae bacterium, assembly GCA_019636055.1. Taxonomy (NCBI): domain Bacteria; kingdom Pseudomonadati; phylum Pseudomonadota; class Alphaproteobacteria; order Holosporales; family Candidatus Paracaedibacteraceae; species Candidatus Paracaedibacteraceae bacterium. Next base: position 43,747 of record JAHBYH010000004.1, on the reverse strand, counting down.
CAACGCCTGTTATTTTCATGATCCAACATCCCTAAAAAATAGCCCCAATTCACAATGGGGCAAAACAACTTGACCTTATATTACATTTTTCCTTTAAAAATCTCAACCACTTCCTTTGCCATCCCCAAAGCTTCGGCTTTTGGACGCTGGAAGAAATTTCGGCCAATGATCGATCCAAAACCACCGCCGGAAACAATAGCGCGCGCATCATCAAGAACAGAAGAAACATCCTTGGATTCACCACCAGAGAAAATCACCATACGGCGCCCTGCAAAACAAGAATCAACAACATGCTTAACACGAGCACCAAGCGTTGAGCTATCTACATATTTTTCATACAACGATTTTGCCGACGACATTTCAAGATGCGCTGTCGGCAACTTTACCTTAACAATGTGAGCCCCAAGTTCACACGCCATGTGTGCGCCGTAAGAAATTACATCAAGCGCTGTCTCACCGTCTTTAGAAATCGCCCCACGCGCATATGACCATACGATTACAGCCAAACCACAAGCTTTGGCTTCAGCAGCGAGTTCTCGTAACTCTTCGATTTGATCGTAGGACATGTCAGATCCGGGATAAATTGTAAACCCAATGGCCGCACATCCCAAACGCAGAGCATCATCAATACTGGCCGTCACTGCTTGATCCGGCGCATTGTCTTTACCGAACAAAGAATTTCCGCTGTTAATTTTCAAAATGGTTGGCACAGCGCCTAAATACGTATCCGCCCCAGATTCGAGTAACCCTAAAGGAGCGGCAAACGCGTTCATGCCGCCATCAACCGCAAATTGATAATGATAATGAGGATCATAAGCCTCTGGCGTCATTACAAAAGCCCGCGGACCATGCTCAAACCCTTGATCCACAGCTAGGATCATCATCTTACCCGTTCCACCGAGCTTACCGTGCATCAAAATGCGAGCCAAGTTCTGCTTGACGCCAATTGAGTCTGATTCATAGTTGTTCAGAATTTTTCTTACTTTTTGTGTAATGCGCATGGTGTTTTATCCTTAAAGAGATCTATCTTGATCTCAGATTACAGCGTCCACCCTTGAAATAAAAGCAAAAACTCGACATACTCTAAATCACAGCAATGAACAAATCGACAAATATGACCGAAAATAAAAACTGGTGGTCACGCCTGAAAAGTGGCCTAAAAAAAACATCCGACAAACTAGAAGACGGGCTCAAGAATGTCTTTGTCCGCAAACGCCTTGACCAAGAAACGCTGGATGAACTGGAAGACCTTTTAATCCTGAGTGATATGGGTGTAGAAACAGCGTCACGACTGACCCAAGATCTTGCCAAAGAAAAAATGGATAAGGATGTCACAATAGAAGAAATAAAAGAATTCCTTGCAGAACGCATTTCTAGCATTTTATCCCCCTTTGCGACCCCCTTAACACTCACAAACACATCCCCCCAAGTTATCCTTGTTGTTGGGGTTAATGGCAGCGGCAAGACCACAACAATCGGAAAACTTGCAAAACAATGGTCAGATGAAGGCAAAAAAGTTCGCCTTGTTGCTGGCGATACTTTTCGAGCTGCGGCCGTTGAGCAACTGCAAGTTTGGGCACAACGCACCAAGGTTCCGATTACAATTGGACAGGAAAATGCAGACTCCGCCGGACTTGCCTATGACGCTTTAAATCTAGCAAAAAATGAAGGCTGTGACATCCTGATCATTGACACGGCCGGTCGCCTGCATAACAAGGCTGGTCTTATGGATGAACTTAAGAAGATTTCGCGCGTCATTCAGAAAATTGACCCGACCTGCCCCCATAATGTCTTATTAGTTTTGGATGCAACAACGGGCCAAAATGCCCATGCCCAAGTTCAAACTTTTAAAGAGATGATTGGTGTCACAGGTCTCATCGTTACAAAACTGGACGGAACAGCCAAAGGTGGGGTTGTTGTCTCGTTATGCAATAAATTTCAACTTCCCATCCACGCCATCGGTGTGGGCGAATCTGTTGATGATTTACGCCCCTTTACAGCCCAAGACTTTGCCCGTACACTTGTAGGTATAGACTCTTAAATAGATCGTCGACATGGCACAACAAAAAGATTCCAATGGTTTCACACCTTTTTATGCGGTTAGCCACCTCAAGAAATTTACAGACGCCGCAGCTGCTGTTGACTATATTTGTCATATTTACGACTCTAACATCACCAAAATTAGGGACGCGTTTACGCATTTTCTAAATAATCCAGATGAGAACAACTTTCCCAAAATAAGCGAGGCGAACTATCCGTTCTTAGGAATCAAAGTGAGTCGCAAAGAGTTAAATCTGGATGGCCGACTTTCTTATGGAGTAGTCAGCGAACCTGGGATTTACGGTGGCACACTGACTCGGCCAGACTTATTCAAAGAATATTATACAGAACAAATCACCCTGTTGATTGAACGCCATCAGGTTCCCGTTTTTGTCGGCAACAGCTCGTGGGCAATTCCCCTTCCCTTTGCCCTTGACTCATCCAGTGAAGTCAAAGGAAACCGCCCTATTGACTTAGGTGAACTCTGGCAAACGGACTCCGGCTTTGTTTTACCAAACCTGGCCAATATTGATGATGACATTGCCAATTGTTCCCACAAACCCCAAGGCATGATCAAACCCATCAGCATCTTTACAGGTGAGCGCGTCGATTACTCGCTCCACCGCCTGCATCATTATACAGCAACAGCACCCGAACATTTCCAAGGTTTTATTCTCTTAACGAACTATCAACGCTATGCCGATGAATTCATTAAGTATAGCTTGGATGCAATCAAGACTGATAAGGAATACACTGAACTTATTTTACCGGGTGGCCTATCGTGCAAATCAGAAAAAGATATACCATCGAATTTGCCTTTACCGCAAATGCCGGCCTATCACCTGAAGCGCAAAGACGGCATGGGCATCACCTTTATCAATATAGGTGTAGGACCGAGCAATGCCAAAAACATCACAGACCACTTGGCTGTGCTTCGACCCCATTGCTGGCTTATGGTCGGGCACTGTGCCGGCCTTAGACAAACGCAAGTGCTGGGTGACTATGTCTTGGCTCATGGCTATGTCCGAGATGATAACGTCCTTGATAACGATCTGCCTCTTTGGGTTCCCGTCCCTCCAATTGCCGAAGTGCAAGTTGCGCTGCAAGAAGCGGCCGAAAATATTTGCCACAAAAAGGGACGAGAAGTCAAACATAGCATGCGAACCGGTACCGTCATATCGACAGACGATCGCAATTGGGAACTTCGGACAAAAAAACTGTACGAAGAATTCCGCATGAGCCGCGCCATCGCCCTTGACATGGAATCAGCGACAGTTGCCGCTAATGGCTTTAGATTCCGCGTCCCTTATGGGACATTACTATGCGTTTCTGACAAACCCATCCACGGCGAACTAAAACTGCGCGGTATGGCTAATCATTTTTATCGAGATCGCATCACCCAACACTTGCAAGTTGGTCTAGAAACCGTCAGAATACTTCGTGAAAATGGGGTAGACAATCTGCATTCAAGGAAACTTCGCGGTTTTGATGAACCACCCTTTAGATAAAACAACCCAAAAATCCCACGTGAGGAAAACATGACCGACTTAGTAAAAACTGTTGATGTAGAAACTGCAAAACAATGGTTATCAGCTAGCGAAGCTGTGTTGATTGATGTACGCGAAGCAGATGAATATGCAGCAAAATCTGTTCCTGGCTCAATTCTGTATCCCTTAAGCACGTTTTACCCAAATGAAGTCCCTTTTGAGCACGGAAAAAAAGTAATCTTTATTTGTCGGTCAGGGGTCCGTAGTGCGCGTGCTTGTTTCTTTTTCAACCAAGAATATCCTGAAATGGATGCCTATAATCTTGAAGGCGGCATCCTTGCTTGGGGTTAGAAATACGAAGGAAGCATATGTCCCACGCCTTGTTGGATATTCAGCACTGTATTGCTGTCAATTTGATAAGAATCGTAAAGAATCGTCCCCATTGATACTGTTGACGTCGGGTTATTAAAATTAAAACCTGATGGGGCATTATATAATTCAACCGCACTTACGCCTGATCCCCCAATAATAATCCCACCGGGAGCTGTTGTTCCGTTAACGAACAGCGTATGAACACCATTAGAATCCGCTGCAACGATATTATCAATATCCGTTGGCGAAATCGTCAATGTTGATGCGTCCTGAAGATCTATCAGATTAATGTTTCGTATTCGGCCATAACTAAAAGGATTGTCATCGTTAAAATAGAGTTGACGCCCTAAGTCATTGTGGACAATCAGACTGTTAAACCCATTCCCCCCATCAATATAAAGAGAGCCATATCGACCAAATGTAAAGAAATCAACCTGAAGATCAGCAACGTCATCCCCCTCACCCCCTTGGACACTCACAACAGTACCTGATTTTTCGAATTGGTCTGGGTTTGGAGTCGGCAATTGGTTGATGATAAAATAATCATTTCCCGCCCCACCTTCTACAGAGTAAAATACACGCCCACCTATTCCATCTTGACCAGAACCGATGGGCGCAAACGCTGAAGGGAGGGAATAACCTGCCTTTCCCAATAGAATGGTATCATTTCCCGAACCACCAATAAGATAATAATCGATATCTCCGCCGTTACCACCAGATCCGCCTACGCCGCCAACGCCACCTGAATAAGAGCCCCAAATTCCAGCATCTAAATTGTTACCTCTTACGCCATGAGCACCTGCACTACCTCCCAATCCAGCATTACCTGTATCACCACCGATAATAATTTGATCAGTTGTAATAGCTGAATTATCTAACTTATACGTAATATCACCACCATCTCCACCTCTTCCACCCGTACCACCGGGGTCACCATCCTCAAATACTGCGGCATTCCCACCTCTACCCCCCAAACCACCATTACCACCATTCCCTGCATTTCCAACATCCGGAGCTTTAATAATACCCTGACTTGACGTATCAATCTGCTGAAAGCTGATTCCGTCACCACCATAACTACCTGTCGCTCCTGTATCAAACGCTGTTCCAGCACCACCGGTTCCTCCTGTTCCACCATTTTTAAAATTAGAGAACGAAGAACTGAAATCTAGGGCTAAAGGCACCACATTAGTCACATTAAATGCAAATCGATGAGATATCCCATCGACAAACATGCTCCCCGTGACTAATTGAGGAGAACTTGTCAATCCACTACTTTCGGTGACAACATTATAGTTAAGATAAGCGTAGGTTCCATTATAATAATTTATGATTTTTCCGGGCATGCCAGAATCAAGATGGAAAGAAAGATTACGTGACGACAAATTCGCCAAATCACCAAACATCCCGTTATTAAAATCATTTCTGGCAACTAAAAAGTAAGATTGACTCGATGTTATGGATGGTATATCCAGAACTTGAACGGAAAGATAAGCACTAATATCTGTTCCGAAATCATCACCGACATCATCATCAGCCGTAAATACCCTTACATTAAGCACAACATTTGTGGGAACCGTTCCCGGAATAGAGCCATAAACAAGCCCCGTATTCGGGTCTATCTGCAAACTATACAAAGGGTCTATATGATAAAGAATTTTCTCAGTTGTATTAATATTAAAATATTTTGATGCATCTAATAATGAGCCAGCTGATGTATTGGCATATGAAAAACCTCGAAAAATGACTGTGCTTGTTCCTAGAGTTGTCTGAGTAACCTCCCCCGCCACATCATTGACACCAATTGTAATATCCTGTTTTCCGCTGGCTAGGGTTACTGCATCCGTTACCGTCACCTGCAAAGTGAGTATATATTTTTGGAAAGAGATATTCCAAGAAACGTCATTTATATCAATAGTCTTTATTTGTGTTATCAGACCAGTACTTGATATCGCGAAACTATTTTTAAGCATTAATAGTGTAGCCTCACTTAACCCCGGATTAGATGAACTTAAAAAATCTAATGAATAGGTATAGGTTTCATAGGGACTTGTATTCCGCAACCCAAGTTGCCATGTCTTGTTGATATCATTTTCATTTTCTGTAAATAACGGAGTTGGTAGAATATTTATGATAGGTGGAAGAATGATACCATTACCGCCAGATGAAGGTGGTGTCGAACTACTTTGACCATCCTCAAATGTATAACTGGTTACCCCATCTGTAACACTGCTAATTGCAGGGGGCACATCTGTGATTTTAATCTTTAAGGGCTGTGTCTGACTTAGACCATTATCAAGGTCCGTCACTGTTACATCCAACCATAATTGTCGGATTGAAGAAAGATTAAATAGATTTGGAACATACCGGGCTAATTGATCATCAATAGCACTTATTTGTGTGATAAGACCTGTATTTGATATTGCAAAACTATTAGCAAGAATCTGGCGATGTTCTTCCGTTAAACCAGTAGCATTTACAGATAAAGAGTAACTATAGTTTTCAGGAAATCCGGAATCTTCCATGTTAACCTGCCAAGTATTCCCCACACCCGTCTCTTTTGCCGTGAACATGCTATCATCGAACACGATAATGATAACACCACCATCATCACCACCTGTTGAATAGTCAATCGTATAAGTCGTCCCTGCATTGTCTGTATACCCCAAAATCTTAGGGGGATTTTCGTTAACATCATTAACAGAAATTATCAGATCTTTATCATAAGTCGCGCCCTGAGCGTCTGTCGCTCTGATGGTCACTGATGTTTGATGATTTGGTAACGTCTCATAATCAAGAGGACTTACGAGTTTCAGATTATTCCCGTCTATCGTAAATCTTGAATCATTAACGACTGAGAACGTAACACTATCGCCTGCATCCGGATCTATAGAACTTAATGTTCCGACAACAACATCTGTTTTAATCTCATTCACTGAAAAATTGCTAAGAGTAATATCCGTTGGAGCCTCATTAACATCTTGAACAGAAATATGGAACGTTTGACTATCAGATCCACCTCTGCCATCCTCAGCCTGAACTTCAACTTCGATAGTATTTTCAGCTTCATAGTTCAAAGAAACACTATTTTTAAGTTTTAGTGCACCATCAACGACCTCAAAGCGATTATCACTAACCGACCAAATAATAGCATCCCCATCCGGATCAGTTACAGATAAATAACCAATGATAGCACCAGGATCATTTTCATTTACAGTTGGCACCGCAATTTGGATTCCCGATTGATTAAACAGACCAGGACTTAAAACAGGAATTTCGTTAAGGTCAATAAGAGCGATACTAAAAGTTTGTTTGCTCACAAGGCCATAAACATCCTGTGCTTGAATAGTAACCTCTATTGAGTCACCGTCACTCTCATAGTCCAAAGAAACTCCATCTTTTAATTTAAGCATGGTTCCAACAAGTTCAAATGGTGTTACAACATCAACAATCGACCATGAAAATGAATCTCCCTCTGGATCTTGAGCAGATAAATACCCAACAATCGCACCCGTATTATTTTCACTGATCTGCGGATCTAGAATTGAATTATTATTACTATCCCGAAAAAAGTCATTAATTGCAGGCGGATCATTAACAGGATTTATCGTAATGGTAACGCTTGCATTTGCGGAATCTTTAAACCCATCATTGGCTTTAAACGTGAACGTATCCTCTCCATTAAAATTTGAATGAGGAGTGTATACATATGTACCATTTGGATTTAAAACAAGACTACCATGGAGGGCTTGTTGAACAACCGAAAAAGTCAGAGGTTGTCCCTCCCGATCTGAGCCAACTAAAGTGCCGGACAAAGGAATATCCTCATCAATTACCATCAACGAATTTTGCACAGTCGGCGCAGCATTAAAAAGCCCCAGCAAATCAATACGGGGAAGACTTAACCTTTCCTCAAAAACAGACTGTAATACGGTAAAAACCGGGCTACGGTCAACATTATCCACCCCACCTATTAAGCCTGAACCCTTGACACCAATAGATTGCCCAACTGCAACATAATACTGAACAAGGTTATACGCTCTACCGGCAGAATAAAAAGACTGCGAGCTAAATACATCTTCATTATCCATCAGATTGAGAATGAAAAAATCATGCCCATTATCACTAGCACTGGTTACATCATTATTATTTTCTTCAGTTTTACGAGCACTATCGGCGATTTTGATTTTATCAAGATGTTTATCTTCACCAGGCTGTACAACACCATTCTCAGAATTACTTTGATTTTTATCTGCAGGTTTCTGTTTCAAAGATCGCCTTGCATCCTGACTTTTAACCACAGTTCTATGAGATGGATTCGCATGAACAACCATAACTCCCCCATGTACAACAAATCAACCTATACGATTGTACTTAATAAGTTAGGTTCGCAATAACCAAAATCAACTATTTTATTAAAATTTTATAAAATAAACAGAAGGTTCATGCTTATCTTCCTCGCAACCGATCAATCATACCCCATAAAGACCGAATATCTTGTTCGGTTACCTGTAACCGTGTAAAGATATTCTCAAGGTTTTGTTTCATCAAGGCCTTTTTTGAAGGAACGCGCCAATAGTCGACAGCATCCAATTCTTCTTCTAAATAAGTCAAAAAAGCTTGAAGTTGTCCTTGGGGCGCTGGACATGTCTCACCTGTATTGAATATAACATCTGATTGTCTTGGATATTGGCTAAGCTCGTAAGCAATAATCACCATCGCTTGTGCTAAATTCATAGATGAGAACTCTGGATTCACAGGGATCTGAATCACCCCATGACACCGTGCCAAAATTTCATTCGACAACCCGGTTCTCTCAGGTCCGAACAACACACCTACATTACCGGAGTGTGTTTGAATGCGCTGGCTCGCTTGGCGAATTGGTAGATATTCTTTGATTAAATGACGCTGAGTCGCACAGGTTCCATAAAGCCAATTCAGATCAGCCACCGCATCGTCTAAGCTTTCAAAGACCGTGGCTGACTCTAAAATGGAATCAGCCCCCACAGACATAGCGATTGCCGTTGGATCGAGACGATCACAGTGAGGTGCCACAACACGCAGCTCGGCAAAGCCAAAATTAGCCATCGCCCGAGCTGTTGCCCCAAGGTTTTCTGGCAATTGCGGTTCATGGAGGATAAAGGTAATCACTTTAGCCTCGGCGCCACGTGGTACCCTTTGCAGAATCTTCAAGAATAATCCCGCGTGCGGTAAGCTCATCCCGAATACGATCAGATTCAGCGAAATTCTTAGCCAAACGGGCAGCCTTACGTTGAGCAATTAAATCCTCAATTTCTGCAGCATCGTCAATATTACCTTGAAACCAAACCTCAGGATCTTGTTGCAAAATTCCCAATAGATAAGCAGATGCTTTGAGCGTTGATGCAAGTTGCGTTTTTTCTTCAAGGAATTCAGATTTATTAATCAAGCTTGCTAATTCATGCAAGCGCGCTAAAGCAATCGGCACATTCAAATCATCCTGTAAGGCTTCAATAACCTGAGAGTCAACATTAGCACTCATAAGCGCCACACCTCTTAAGGCACCATACAGTCGATCTAAACTTGACTGGCACTGCCGAATCAGATCTTTTGATAGATCAAGCGGTTGACGATAATGAGCACTCATGAGCATATAACGCAACGCCTCACCTGTGAATTCCTGACGCAACTCACGAACCGTATAGAAATTGCCTAAGGATTTGGACATTTTCTCGCCATTAACGGTCAAATGACCGTTGTGCATCCAGTATCGCGCAAAATATTCTGTCCTATTGGCACAGCAACTTTGGGCCAACTCATTTTCATGATGAGGAAAAGACAAATCAATGCCACCGCCGTGAATATCAAAGGTTTTCCCGAGATATTTCTCACTCATGGCAGAACATTCAATGTGCCACCCTGGGCGCCCCCTGCCCCACGGACTATCCCAACCCGGGGTTTCATCATCAGATGGTTTCCACAAAACAAAATCTCCGGCATCCCGTTTATAGGGTGCTACTTCGACTCGAGCCCCGGCTAACAACTCATCCTGATTACGACGGGATAACTTACCATAGTCAGCAAAAGTTTTAACAGCAAACAAAACATGTCCTTCGGCAGCGTAGGCATGGCCATGCTCGATCAATTGCTCAATCATCGCAATCATCTCGGGGATATGCTCGGTTGCACGCGGGGTTACATCCGGTTCATAAGCACCTAATGCAGCCATGTCTTCATTATAAGCCCGTGTTGTTCGTTCTGTAATGACGCGAATCGGCTCTCCTGATGCCTTAGAAGCAGCGTTAATCTTATCATCCACATCCGTAATGTTGCGCACATACGTAACCTTGGGATACACCCTGCGCAAAACCCGTGCTAAAATATCAAAAACAACAACGGGACGAGCATTCCCAATATGCGCGTAATCATAGACTGTCGGCCCACAAACATACATACCGATATGGTCGAGGTTTTGTGGTGTGAACGTTTCTTTTTGACGTGTTAGTGTATTGTATATTTTTAGCATTTTAAAATTCCTTTTTGTGTGCAATAGCCGCTCTATGATTAGGAATATGTTTTTTAATATCCCTTACCGGCTCTTCGAGCGCCCTCTCCTACAAGAGGAGAGGTGAACAGTCTACTCACCCAATCTTTTTCGAACTAAGTCCTCACCTAACAACGGTAAAATTTCCTTCATTTCTGGTCCATGATCAAACCCGGTGAGCGCTTGTCGCAATGGCATAAAGAGTTCACGCCCCTTGCGGCCTGTTTTAGCCTTAATCGCACCCGTCCAGTTAGACCAAGTTTCAATTGTCCATGGTTCAGATGGTAATAGCGTCAAGGCAATCGCTAAATAGTCTTTGTCATCCGCACTGTTTGAAATATCTCCAAAAAACACTTGTTGCCATTGTGTTAGCTCGTCCAATGTTGAGATATTCCCTTTGATCAAATTCCAAATCTGTTCCGAAATTCCCTCAGCCTTCAAATCTTTTAATTTATGCTGAAGTGCAGCGTACGGCCAAACTTGGTAAATCTTACGATTTAAATTTTCCAGATCAGACATATCAAAACGCGGTGGCGTACGGCTAAACGTTGAAAGGTCAAATCCGGCCGCCAATTCATCCAAACTGTACTTGGCTTCAACAGGTTGCGACGTCCCCAATCGGGCAAGCAAACAATTAATGGACATAGGCTCAATGCCCATATCACGAAGACTACGTAAACTCAATGAACCAAGACGCTTGGACAAGGGACTGCCATCCACATCCATCAACAATGTTGTATGACCAAAATGGATTGTCTTTGAATCTCGACCTAACGCTTCAAACAACTGAATTTGAACAGCCGTATTGGTCACATGGTCTTCCCCGCGCAAGATATGTGTAATATTGGTATCTACGTCATCAACAACGGAGGTCAACGTATATAAATAAGCTCCGTCGGCTCGAACTAAAACGGGGTCGCTAAGGTTTGCTCCGTGGAATGATGTTTCCCCGCGGATTAAGTCTGCCCATTTAATGTCTTCGGGCAATAGCTTAAATCGCCAATGGGGTCGACGTCCTTCAGCCTCATAAGCAGCAATTTCATCTGCCGTTAGTTTCAATGCACCACGATCATAAATAGGTGGCTCGCCTCGTCCCATTTGACGTTTGCGTTTAAAATCTAATTCCTCGGGCGTTTCATAACAGGGATAAAGACGCCCTGAATCAATCAGTTGCTGCTTGATCTCATCATATCGTACAAACCGTTCTGACTGTTTAAAGAAACTATCATGGGTTACCCCCAACCACGCCAGATCTTGCTTGATTGCCTCAGCAAATTCATCCTTTGACCGCTCAAGGTCTGTGTCATCTTGGCGCAACAGAAAATGCGCATCCTGTCCTTGCAATTGATGGGATCGAACAAATAACCAATTAATTAAGGCTGCACGGGCATTTCCGATATGAAGAAGTCCTGTCGGACTAGGAGCAAAACGAACTTTTATTGTCATTTTATAGTGTACTATATGGGGTTAATCTTACCCTTAATGTACATGGATTTACCCCCGACTTGCAAGGGATGAGATTATTTACACAAACAACACAACCCCCACAAAACATTAACTGCAGTTTAGTTTTACAAGGTTTTATAAATCAACATCGTCAATCAACGCAGCATTTTCATAGATGAAGTTATAGCGGGCTTCTGGGTTTTTACCCATCAAGCGATCCACAAAATCCTCAAGATTCTCTTCTGGCAAGACGATGACCCGTTGCAGGGTACGCTTCTCCGGGTTCATAGTTGTATCGCGCAACTGTGCCGGCAACATTTCACCCAACCCCTTAAAGCGACCAACTTCTACTTTTGTCGCATTCTTAAATTGAGTCTTTATAACCTTATCTTTTTCTGCATCATTCTGGGCATAAAATGTCTTCCCACCATGGGTAATTCTGTACAAAGGCGGTTGCGCTAAATATACATTGCCATTATCGATAATGGCACGCATTTCACGGAAGAAGAATGTTAATAACAAGGACGCAATATGTGCCCCATCAACGTCCGCGTCAGTCATGATCACAACTTTAGCATAACGAAGCTTATCCGGATCACAGTCCCGACCAAAACCACAGCCCAAAGCAAGAATTAGATCAGAAATTTCCTGATTTGCTCGCATTTTATCAATCGTTGCTGAGGCCACGTTCAAGATCTTACCACGCAACGGCAAAACTGCCTGCGTGTTACGATTACGGGCTTGCTTAGCAGATCCACCGGCCGAGTCCCCCTCAACCAAAAAGATTTCACAAATATCCGCATCATTTGAGGTACAATCCGCCAATTTTCCCGGCAAACGCAAGCGCTTTGTCGCACTGGCACGCGCAACCTCTTTTGCTTGACGGCGACGCAAACGTTCGTCTACACGCGTTAATATATGCTCCAACAAAGCATTGGCATGTTGCGGAAAACTACCCAACCAATGATCAAAACGATCTTTTACAGCTGTATCGACCAGTCGAGTCGCCTCAACAGAAACAAGTTTTTCTTTTGTTTGCCCTTGGAATTGGGGTTGCGGGATAAAGCAGGATAGGACAATAGCGGCAGATCCACACACATCATCTGCTGTAATCTGGCTGACACGACGATTTCCGACACGATCAGCATATTCTTTGATCGAACGTGTTATTGCTTGACGAAATCCTGATTCATGTGTTCCACCCAGCGGTGTTGGAACCGTATTACAAAAAGTGGACGCCCAACCATCTTCACCCGGGGCCGTCAACCATGTAATCGCCCATTCAACCTTACCGGCACCACTTGCAAAAGCACCTTCACCTGAGAAAATATCTTCAGCCAATCTTTCTTGCCCTTCAAGAGCAGACTGCAAATAATCCTCAAGCCCCTTTGGATAATGAATCTTAGCAGATTGCGGAACGGGAGAATCGTCGGACAGTAAAGATGGATCGCACCACCAGTTAATTTCAACGCCCTTGAACAAATAAGCTTTTGACTTAGCCAAATCATAAAGCGTCTTAGCCTTAAATTGAATGTCACCAAAAATCTCAGGGTCCGGATGAAAGCGGACATTTGTTCCACGCCAGTTGGTCATCCCTTCATCCGCCGTTAAGGCTGATGTTGGCTTACCCTGAGAAAAAGTTTGTCGCCAAGCTTGACGCGACCGCGCTACTTGAACTTCTACATAATCAGACAAAGCGTTCACAACAGAAATACCGACACCATGTAAACCGCCCGATGTTTCGTAAACATTACTATTGAACTTACCACCCGAATGGAGTGTCGTAAAAATAACTTCAAGAGCAGATAATTCTGGGAATTTAGGATGAGGATCTGTCGGAATTCCCCGCCCGTTGTCTTTGATTGAGACGATATTGTTTACTTCAAGACAAATCTCAATCCGGTTTGCATGACCAGCCACAGCTTCGTCCATAGAGTTATCAAGAACTTCAGCAACCAAATGGTGCATAGCCTTTTCATCCGTCCCACCAATATACATACCAGGTCGCTTACGGACAGGCTCGAGCCCTTCCAGGACTTCGATATCCTTAGCAGTATATTCAGATTTTACGGCGACAGCTGTCGCACCACGAAACAAATCAGACATTTAGAGATCACACTTGAACAAATTGTATATAATAGAAATAGTCAGAAACCCTGATATTACAAGCTTTCATTACTATATTAAACACCCCGACAGCTTGACGCAAGTCTCGTGATTAATTCTCAACCTAAAGGGAAGAAAAAGATCGTTCTGATTAATATTTTTTTTACACCTCTCATCTATAATTATTGCTGTCAGATCAGCAAAAGGAAACAAAACATGTCGACAATATTCTTGGTAATGCTTTTTGTGACCACACTTTCATTTACAATAACTCCCACAAATTCCGTCTCAGCGGATAACAGTGCAACACCACCAGAAACCCTAACGCTGTCATCTGAAGTCCAAGCAACAAAACTAGCGTCTTCACCAAGATTATTAACACCAGAGATCGGGCTGATCAACTTCGGCTACGACGTCCCTAACACAAGGGATTACTTATTATCGAATGAGATTTTTCATGTTCTATTCAAAAGTGGCGTCATGAAAGAACTACCTGCATCAAACAAAAGTACACCTCCCGATTTTGGCAGCGATACAATTTCAACGCCTTTCGGAGAAATTATAATCAGTAGAGGCGGTTTTTTTTCACGGCAGATTTACGATGTAAAAATTAGCCCGCTTTACGCTGTTGATCCAAACAATACACGTTTCATTATCAAATTAATTGGGTGGGGCAATATTAAAGATAGCGATAAAATAAAAAGCAGAGATCAACCAACCCCTATAAAAGAAATTCAAGATCTCAATCTTACCAGACAAGAACTAGGAGCAACTTTTAAGAAATTAGATCGTGAAAACCCATTTTTTCCGAAAATAGCACTACACAATACAACATTTTATTATTTTGACACAACAGGCCGTAAAAACTACCTAACAGTACTTCCCATTGCACACGGGATATCTGCAAAAAAACTAACAGAGAACCTGACACTATCATCGACAAAACTTGATGACATTATGACCAAAATTGGCCGTGCCTTGGGTGAGTTTCATTATAACCTTGCCTCAGAGGAGCAAAAAAACAATCTATCATCAACATCGTTGTTTAATAACTTCAAAACAATCACTCACGGTGACTTTCACCTAGGCAACGTTCTGATCGACATGGATACGATAAGTTTTATCGACAATGCCTCAATTGCTGAAAGCTTAAGAGATCCGCAATCACCTTTTATTGACATTATAAGACTTTACTCAATCTTCTTGTATCTAAACAATCCAAACAAATCCACACAAATCTTTAGCACAATAAAACATAGCTTCCTCTCTTTTATTCAAGGTTATATCGAAGCTTATCCAACGAATGAGCGTGAGTTAATCAGAAAATCAATTCTAAACATGCTTGAAAAACTTGATCATCTGGTCAAAGAAAATGCGCTAAGGATAATTAACAACCAAAGTGTCTTAGGCTTGTCATTGCCTGCAGATTACGATCAATATGGCTACAAAAGAGCGTTCACAAACATCTTATCTCGGTTTAGAAAACTTTTTGAATCCACATTTAATCAGAACCTAATCCTAAAGAACCTTGAAGTTGATTTTTACAAACCAATATCCCGCCCGAACACGCCATTATTCGGAAAGGATTGGACAACACTCCAAGAAACAACTGATGACGCATATATAATCCGATTACCAGAGCCAGGTAGCACATACTACGAAAATGAAGAAGAAGCCAAACCAAGGGACAGCACGACAAAAGCAACAACATCTAGGAATGTATATTATTAAGTGCCGAGGGTTTAACCTCTTGGGCGATCGTGGCGAAAGTTATCAGCATAAGATTTTTTTTGAATCTTACGAGCGTGGGGCTGCTCTATAATCGGTGTTAGGCCAATACTTTTGGCAAAAGTCAAAGCCGCCTCTAACGTCTTAAACTCAACAGAGACTTGATGCTCCGTGGATAGGCTTCCCGTCCACCCCATGATCGGATCATAGTATTTTGCATCACAATTATTATATTCCAAAACCCAGAATCCTGTTTTTGCTGAGCCTTGTTGCATTGCTGTTTTTGGTGGAGAATAAATTCGTGCGTATGACATGTGACCCTCATTACCCTACCTGGGTCATACTATAAGAACAAATGGTCGGGAAGAGAGGATTTGAACCTCCGACATCCTGCTCCCAAAGCAGGCGCGCTACCAGGCTGCGCTACTTCCCGACGGATTTGATAAACAATATATGCCACATTTGGCATCCACTGTGCAAGACTTATTTCATGTTTTTAAGCAACCCGCATTCCAATAACACAATGGCTTTCCGGTTGAACCTGCCCCTTATGAAAATGTTCTCGACATAAAGAGATATAGCGTTCATTACCGGCAATCTCAACTTGTTCACCCTCGGTGATAAATTCGCCATTGGCATTCATTCGGGCATTCATCGTTGCTTTACGTCCACAATGACAAATTGTTTTAATTTCGATTAACTCATCAGCCAGGGCTAATAAATAATAACTCCCGGGAAAAAGTTCCCCTTGAAAGTCGGATCGAATACCATAAGTCAAAACAGGGAGTTTTAAATGATCAACAACATCACAAAGTTGGCGAACCTGATCTTTACTCAAAAACTGAGCCTCATCCACCAAGATACACTTAAGATTAGGCGTAACCTTCTTCTTAGACTCAATAAACTCAAAAAAATTAAAGTCATTTTTATAAACAAAAGCATCCGAAGACAACCCGATCCGTGACGCAATTTTCCCGTGGCCAAACCGATCATCAATATCGGCGGTAAAAAGCAGGGTATTCATACCCCGCTCACGATAGTTATAACTGGATTGCAAAAGCGTTGTTGTCTTCCCTGCATTCATCGCAGAGTAATAAAAATATAATTTAGCCACAATCCCCCCTCAATAGACCTAAGCACCCTTAGTTAAATACCCCTGAATAATTGTACCTGATTGACCAGACCAATCAATAGCACCCACAACGCGACCTGCCTCAGTTTGATCAGCACCGGCAAAAACCGTGGTGGGAAGTGCTTTAACTCCCTGCTCCTTCAAAACAGTACCTTTCTTATCAAGATAAACATCAATATTTTTAATTCCATTCTTATCACAGTAAGCCTTTACCTCTCGGCCACCGGAATGGTCACTCGCGATAATAACAAAACGGATATGATCGGAATTCTGTTCAGCAAATTTTGCAAGAGCAGGCATTTCTTCAACACAAGCCCCACACCATGTTGCCCAATAGTGAATAACCATTGGTTTATCAGAAAGTTCAGCAAACGTCACAGTGGAAGTTGTACCATCAACAAGGCTCAGCTTTTCAAAAGAAGCCGTTGGCAAAATAACTTTATCTGTTGTTGGAATGAAATCAAATGTTGCAACAGCCGGCTGTGGCTGAGACAACTCAACTTTAGGTTTATTTGCCGCCAACCAAATTACAGCAATTAACAATGGTGACAAAATGACACCAGCCCAAAAAGATTTATTTGTTGCAACCATCTGAATACTCCCATGTTTTAAGAATCTCGCCCACCATATATAGGGATCCCATGAATAAGATTCTAGTGTTATTGTACGCATCTTCTTTAAAATGTAAAAGTGCTTGTTCACAGGTAAACGACTTTTCTACAAAATCAGGCTTCGGGTGAAAACGATCCCCTTGCTGCATATTGATATGAATAACCTCATCCGCCAAATTTAGAGCTGGGCTCACGATATCATGCGATCTATTAGATAGCTGAGCCATACATAAAACTAAACACACACCAGAAGCTCTCCATTTAAGTAACTCCTGTACCAACACACGCACACCCTCTTCATTATGGGCCCCGTCTACCCAAATATCAGGTTTCTTCGATAACTGCTGCAGACGACCTCGCCAATGTGCATTTCGCAAATGAGCGGTGTAATCTTTATCACCCAACAGAATCTGAGCAACACAAACTGCTGTTGCTGCATTATCATATTGATGATCCCCTACGAGTCCCAAAGTTGTTTTGTTAATTGTAGGCGCATCGATCAAAAGACAGTCCAAATGGTCAGCAATTTCTATAACCACATCACGCACTTCTGGATAGAATTGTTTAGCAAGAACGACAGGTTTGCCATTTTTAATAATTCCGGCTTTCTCGCGGGTTATTTGTGCAACAGTATTGCCGAGATAATCTTGATGATCCAAAGATATAGATGTAATCACACAAACAATGGGATTGACAACATTGGTTGCATCCAAACGTCCGCCAAGACCAACCTCCATCACCACATAATCAGCCGGCATTCTTGAAAAAGCTAAAAATGCAACGCAAGTCAGGTGTTCAAAATAGCTTAGATCAGGGGCTACTGACTTGACTTCATGAGAAAATTCATCCAATAAATCATCAGTAATTTGTTGCCCTGCAATCACAATTCGCTCATTAACCCGAACTAAATGAGGCGACGTGTAAACATGGACTCGTTTCCCCTCCCCCTCTAAAATCGCTCTAAGAAAAGCAATTGTTGACCCCTTCCCGTTGGTACCAGCAACATGAATAACCGGAGGCATCGACAAATGAGGGTCACCAAGTCGGTTAAGAGCTTGAGTCACTCGACCCAGAGTTAGGTCTATAGTATCAGGAATTTGTGTTTTAGAGATCATACTCCAAATTACTGTTATTACTTTGTTAATTCAAAATAAAAAATTTTATTTAAATTATATTTTATTTATCCTAAATATGTAGGCCATCAAAAGCAGTTTATTTCCCCCATGAAAAAAATCTTTATCCCTATCACTCTAACGGCAACTTTATCATCCATAGTTCTAGCCAATGAGCCCCCTTTAAATGAGGATGATATTAATTATTATCGACATCCCATGGGTGATATGACCGATGATTCTGGCTACACACCGGAAGATGACGAAGATTACCGGTTGCCACCGCCAATAGATCCCCCATATACAACGCGCAGTAAAAAGCGGAGAGCAGAACAACCACCTGAAGAAGATATAGCTCCACCCGTAAAACGTGCTAAAATTGAGATTGACGGCATCCCCTTCCCTGAAGCTATTTATAGGGAACTGACTCAATATACAATTGGTCAAGACGATGCTATGCGATCATTGAGTATTTTTATCCATACCCATCTTATCAATACAAAGATTAATGACAGCAAGGACCACCTCGAAACACCACCATCACGGCCCATGGAGAAATCCAACATTCTCATGTTAGGACCAACAGGGTGTGGCAAGACATCAACGCTAGAAGTCTTAGCACGCTATCTTGGCACTCCACTGGTGATTGGTAATGCAACAGAATGGACATCACAAGGCTATATCGGCCGAAAATGGCAAGACATTTTTGAAGATCTTTGGTCAAGCGCCCAAACTCATATCAGCAAAGATAACGAACTCCACAGCCAAAAGGAAATACAAGAAACCGCAGAAAAATCAATTGTTTTTATTGATGAGATTGATAAACTTTGCCCCGGACTAGAAGGTAAGGATCTCGATGTCATCAGCCGCGTTCAAGAAGAATTACTCCCTGTCATCCAAGGAACAAGAGTGAAGCTAAAAAATGGGGTTGAACTTGATACATCTGGCATCTTATTCCTTGCAGGCGGTGCCTTTTCTGGATTAACAACGGACAAAAAAGCACAAAATAAAATCACAACATACGATCTCCACATGTACGGCATGTCCCCCGAACTCGCAGGTCGCTTAACAAATATCGTTCAATTTTCCCCTCTAGAGAAAAAGCATTTGGTCGATATTATCACAAAATCTAAACATTCGTTTATGAGTCAGTTCATCTTTAAGTTTAAAGTAGCGTATGGTATTGATTTGAGTTTTAGTGAGGGCGCAATTCATCATATTGCGGACATGGCATCACAGCAATTAACAGGGGCTCGTGCCATAAATATTATGATCAACAGAATCATGGAAGACATTCTGTTTAACCTTGCAGACTATATAGATAAACCGTTAGTTATCACCAAACAAATGGCAGAGCATTCCCTTAAAAGTTTCATTCCTCCTAAAAAAGAGGGGCCTCCTCTCAGTATGTATAGCTAAAATAATCTAACCCTATAAGACTGAATATATGATATATTCGGTCTTATGACTCATTTTGATTGCATTATTATCGGAGCAGGGGCAGCAGGCCTCATGGCCGCACTGACAGCTGGTCAGCGTGGAAAACGCGTCCTGTTGTTAGAACACACCCAAAAAATTGGTGAAAAAATCCGGATCTCCGGTGGGGGACGTTGTAACTTTACAAACCTCGGCGCAACCCCGAGTAATTACATCTGCCCCAACCCCCACTTTGTTAAATCAGCCCTAGCCAATTATTCTCAGCATGATTTTATCGCTATGGTCAATCGCCACAAAATCGCTTTTCATGAGAAAACCCTTGGACAGCTGTTCTGTGATGACTCCTCGAAACAGATTATTTCAATGCTGTTAGACGAGTGTACAACAGGAAATGTCATCATTAAGAAAAACTGCCAAGTCAGCGACATTCAAAAACCAGATATATTTTCAGTCTTAACAAGCCAAGGGGAGTTTAGCGCAGATTCAGTGATAATCGCAACAGGCGGATTATCAATCCCGCAAATTGGCGCAAGTGATTTTGCCTATCGGATCGCTAAAAAATTTGGGATTCCCGTAAGAGCAACACGCCCTGCTCTTGTGCCCTTGACTGTAAGCGGATCCACATTAACTGACTTTAAAAACCTAAGCGGGGTTTCTAACGATTCGATTACAGTTTTTGGAAAAACACGTTTCCGTGAGAATATCCTTTTTACCCACCGCGGATTAAGCGGTCCGGCAATTTTACAGATATCATCTTTTCTTCCCGATTTTAACCATCAGACAATCCAGATTAATTTACTCCCCAAGATTGATCTAAAAGAATATTTTACACGAGATAATGACTCAAAAAAAATCCTTGCGAATTATATGCGTCAATTCCTAAGTGATCGCCTCGTTGATTTTTTGGCAACCACCCCAACATGGCAGCGCACACTCACTGAAATTAAAAAAGCAGATCTCTTTGGGATTGCTCATTATATCCATAATTTTGCTGTGACGGTAACCGGATCTGAAGGCTATCAAAAAGCAGAAGTCACCGTTGGGGGGATTGATACTGATCATATTTCATCCAAAACGATGATGTGTAAGAATGTTCCCGGGCTCTTTTTTATCGGCGAGGCCGTTGATGTCACAGGTTGGCTTGGTGGCTATAACTTTCAATGGGCCTGGTCATCAGGAAGTGCTGCAGGGCGTAGTGTTTAAGCAATATTCCGTGCCATTACTTATATCGATTCAAACATTCATCTAATAATCCAACAAGAACATCTTGGTTGGTACCAACAAATCCAATTTCTTGCTTTACCTTCACAATAAGAGTCTCAGCCAATTGGCGCGCTCTCTCAAATCCGTGGTTACGATCAATCATTGCTCGAACAGCCTCGAAGTCACCCGCACACTGGTCGAACTCCACAAATGTGCGATGAATAAGGTCTCGATCTTCTTGAGGCGCATCCTGATAGGCAAAAACTAACGGCAATGTAATTTTACCTTCTCGGAAATCATCCCCGGGGATTTTTCCTCGGGATGGATCTTCTGAACAATAATCCAAAATATCATCTGCAATCTGGAAGATAAGTCCCAAATTATAACCATACGTATACATTGATTGCGCTTGATCGACAGATGCCCCTGCAACTAACGCACCAGCCTGACAAGCAGCACCGAACAAAGCAGAAGTCTTTGCCCCCATGATTTCAAGGCAGGATTCAACAGTTAAATCCAAGGAATGTGATTCTACCAATTGTCGCACCTCACCCGCCGTTATAATAGCGGATGCCTGAGACAAAATATCTAAAACACGAAGATCACCAGTCTTAACCATTAACTCAAAAGCACGAGCAAATAAATAGTCCCCAACAAGAATGGCTGCTGTATTACCCCAAATCTTATGAGCAGAGTCTTTCCCGCGACGCAGCCCTGACTCGTCGATCACATCATCGTGGAGCAATGTCGCCGTATGAATAAATTCCACAGCAGCAGCAAGAGCAACTGTTGATGAAGAAACATCCCCATAAATAAGCGAAGATAAAATCACTAATGATGGGCGCAATCGTTTGCCACCTGAATAAATAATATGTTTAGCAGCCTGCTCTATAAGCGGAACATCACTTTTCAGATATCCGTCAATTAACTGATCAACCTGACCCATTCCGCCAGCAACAAGCAATTGCAACTGATCATTTATACTTGGGTTATTTTCCTGTAGTGCTTGGTGAGTCATTGATGGTATAGTAATTTGAGAGAAGTTCTGTATATAGTTTTAACCCCTCTGATCGTGAATACAAAGCATAAAATGCAAACAAATCCAAATAATTCTTTTGATACGACAGATGACGCTCTTTTAGGGGGACGTCTTACCATCCGTCAACCAGCTCAAGGTTACCGTGTTGCTATTGACCCTATTTTTCTAGCAGCTAGCATCCCCGTTCAGGGGGAAGAGACTATTCTTGATATAGGAACAGGGGTAGGCGCTGCAGCACTCTGCCTTGCCAACCGTGCACCGGAAGCAAAAATCATTGGCCTTGAAATTCAGCGATCAAATGTACGCTTAGCCTCAGATAATATTTTAATGAATAATATGCGTGGTCGCGTCGAGGTTTTGTGGGGAGATTTACTACAACCACCACCACGTTTAGCCGCGGGAACATTTGCTCATGTTATGGCGAACCCGCCCTATCTTGAAGATCATAAAGCCAATATCAGCGCCAGCCCCCACAAACAAACATCCCACACCGAGGGACACGTCTCACTTGAGCAGTGGGCTCGTTTTGCTTTGCTAATGGCGCGCCCCAAAGGGACGATCACCTTTATTCATCGCGCAGACAGAATTCACGAAATATTATCCTACTTTCATGGGAAAATGGGCGATATTGTAATTTTCCCATTATGGCCTGGCCCAGGAAAACCTGCAAAACGTGTTATCATCCGCGGTCGCAAATCAACCCACGGTGCAACAACCCTATCACAGGGATTAATGTTGCATCTCCCTGACGGTCGATATACAGATGCCGCTGAAAATATCCTAAGGAACGGTGTAGGACTAACGTTTTAAGTGTAAAAACAAGCCCCACACAAATCTTTCCTAAACGTGTTGACCCGCGAAACCAAGTTCTGGCTCAGGCACATCTACAAGCATATCAATTGCTTCATCTACTGAAGACACAAAAGAAGCAAATGTTGCGTGCGCCGGGGTTGCAAATTTTTCCTCAATGACATTGTGAATTAAAGATTTTAAGGGTTCCCAATAGCCATTCGTATTAATAATAAAGATGGGTTTATCGTGCATTTGCAATTGACGCCAGGTTAGAATCTCAAACAATTCGTCAAGTGTACCAAAGCCACCCGGTAAAATAATGAATGCGTCGGCTAATTCAGACATCTTTCGTTTACGCGTGTGCATAGAGTCAACAACTTCAAGGTGTGATAAGCCAGGATGCGCCCCTTCAGCTTCTCTTAAGATTGTCGGGATGTAACCTGTCACATGGGCGCCATTCGCTAAGGCATTGTCAGCAACCACCCCCATCAACCCAAGGCGGCCTCCGCCATAGACGACATTAAAACCTGATTTTGCAAGCATCTCCCCTGTTCGGGCAGCAACATCCCGATAGACAGCATCAACCCGAGTTGACGCACCACAATAAACACAAACGCTTTTTATTCCTGACATCTTATTTCCTTTTACGCAAGGGACAACATATTAAGTATAGTATGATTAATAAATGTCAACAATATGTTAAATTTTAAGAATATATAAGGAAAAATCTATTCCTCGGTCTCTTCTACTGTTTCAGTAATAGGCGAGATATTAATATGACCTATTCCGTCATCATCCGTCGGTTGGACCCCCATTAGTGCGGCAAGTCGAGCAATAATTTTTCCACCCGTCGGAGCTGCGTTCCATCCAGCAGTAGCATATCCGTATGTATTTTTTGTCGGTTTCGGACTATCTAAGAAAACAACGAGAACATACTGGGGGTTATCTTTGGGAAAAGCCCCGACAAATGACGTTATACGATCCGTATTATAACCGCGCCGACCTTGGTTTTTATGGGCCGTCCCTGTTTTACCGATAACTTCGTATCCCTTAACATTCGCTTTTTTTGCGGTACCATCCGTAATCACCAGACGCATCAAATCACGAATAGCCAAAGCTGTAGCATCGGAGACAATGCGATGCTCTTCTCGACCAACCAAAGCCTCATCATCGCCCCGTTTTAATATTGTTGCAGGGTATTTACGAAACCCCTTGATAACACCACGGACAGCATCAATCATCATCAAGGGGCTGATAGCGATTCCATAACCATACGCAAGGGTCATGGTTGTGACATCTGACCAATGATGGGGCGTCATCGGCGCCCCCACTTCGGGCAACTCAATCTTAGGGGTTCGCAGCAATCCAAATCTGTCAAAATATTGACGCTGAACCCTGGAACCAAAATCCAAAGCCATTTTGGCAGACCCTATATTAGATGAATAAACGAAAACTTCCTGGACTTCTAAGGGGCGATTCTTCCCCTTAAAGTCGGTAATTGACTTTGATCCAACCTTGATCGGGGCTGACGCATCATAAATCGTGGTAAGTTTAGCCTTACCACTATCCAAGGCAATAGCTGTATTAAAAATTTTGAATGTTGAGCCACATTCATAGATCCCGAGTGTATTACGATTAAAGGTTGCTTCAACTGAATTTTGATTTGGCAAGTTGGGATCAAAATCAGGCAATGACACCATTGCCAAAATTTCACCCTCTGTGGTCATTACAATTGAATTAGCCCCAACGCATGAAAATTCTTCAATCGCAGCGTGCAATTCCTCACGGACTAAATGCTGAATTCTCATGTCTAAGGATAGTTGAAGTGGCTCTCCGGCAGCTTTTCTTAACCGGGTATCAAAATATTGTTCAACGCCACCAAGGCCATTGTTATCAATCCCGCAATAACCCAGAACATGAGATACCAAATTACCGTGGGGGTAAACACGTCGCTCATCTCGCTGCAAATAGACCCCCGGAATGCCCAGATTATTAATCTCATTCTGTAATTTTGGTGGGATATGACGAACAATCCAAATAAATCCGCGTTCTGATTTCAATCGTCTCAAAAGAAATTCATAACTCAATTCGGGAATAACCTTATGAAGCTTAAGCGCAGCTTCTTCAGGATTAATAATGACTTTTGGATTGGCATAGACCGACCCCGTCACCAAGTGCGTCGCCAAAATCTCACCATTACGATCTAAAATATCAGCTCGTTTTGATAAAAGCTGATCAACACTCGTAATTACACGATCCGCTTCTGCATGATTGGCCTTAAAGATCATAACATCAACCAACCGAATACCAACCACAATGAAAGCAAGAAGAAAGAGCCCACTCATCGCTAACGTTCGATTTCTTGCGGACTCTAAAATTCTTTGGTCATGAATTTGTTTTTGCCAAGAATTAATGTGATATGTTAAAAACTCGACAGGTCGATGAAAAAAACTTTTCATAACAGTTATTTGCGCCCTTTCTTCACAGGACGATAATTAATTTCCTTAATAGCCTCGTCAAGCATCATATCTAACTCTGAGTCAGGAGCTTTTACTTCTGGCAACACTTGTTTTTCAGGTTTTGCCTTCAAGGAAATATCATGATACATTGAGGACTTATTATGATTAACCCGACGCTTTAAAGATACAAGCTGCTTAGGTGTCACTGTATCAACACCTAAATGCTTACGGGCCATATTCTGCAAAGCCGCAGGACTTGTCAAATGGGCCCACTCAGCCTTTAAGACTGAGACAGATTCTTCACTAACTCGAATCTCACGGTTAATTTGCTTGTATTGCCCTTCAAGATTCATCACTTCATATTTTAGCTGAAATAAACCAAAACCGATCAAAGCAGCAACAACACAGACAAAAAGGGTACTTTTACGCATAATCCCCCTCCCACAATACAGACGGCAACCGCACAGCTGCACGCAATCGTGATGACCTTGATCGAGAATTTGTCGATATTTCTTGATTTGACGGAGCAATGCCTTTTGCATGCAAATCAAAGAATGTTGGAGCCGGCAAGGGCTGTTCACCCGGCAATAATCTTGATTGTTTTGATTTACGAGCTGACCGTTGTCTTAAGAACGTTTTGACCAGACGGTCTTCAAGTGAATGAAAAGTCACAGCAACCAACCGCCCTTCGGGCTTTAAATGGGATTCCGCAAACTCAAGCCCCTGCTCTATTTCCTGCAACTCGTTATTTACCTTAATTCGCAAGGCTTGGAATGTTAATGTTGCAGGATGTTGCGCATCGGGACGACCGCCTAACCGTGCCTTTATAAGGTTTGCCAATTCTAATGTTGTCTCAATCGGCTTAAGTTTCCTAGCCTCAACAATCGCTTTTGCGATCTGACGTGACTTGCGCTCTTCCCCGTAGTTATAGATCAGGTTCGCTAGATCAACCTCGTCATAGGTGTTTACAATATCAGCAGCACTCTCACCTTGGCCAGACATGCGCATATCCAACGGCCCATCAAACCGGAATGAAAACCCCCGTTCCGGAGTGTCAATTTGAAAGGATGATACGCCAAAATCAAATACCACGCCATCGACCTTTTTTTGCCCCAAGATCCGAGGCAAATCAGAGAATACACCAGCATAAAAATCTAAACGGTCAGGATATTTCTTTTGTAAAGCAGTTGCCCGCAAAGCGGCATCCGGATCACGATCCAAAGCAATCACACAGCAATTAGCACGATCCAATATGGCCTTAGTGTAGCCACCACCACCAAATGTCGCATCCACGTACAGACCACCATCCCTAACAACCAAGGCATCCAACATCTCGTTTAATAACACAGGGATATGGCTCATACCGGACTCCGTTGCATTAACGATTGACGTTTCTGTTCATGGTCTTGATCAAACTCTGCCGGAGCCCAAATTTCAAAAGTTGGGCCACGACCAACAAAGGTGATTTGCTCTGGCGCACCGATATAGGCTAATAAATCTTCCGGGATTGAAATACGTCCTTCCGCATCAAAAGAAAGCATCCGCGCCTCAGCAAACATCATAGCATTGTAATCATGACCGGCATTCGGGATAAACTCTCCATTCTCCAACTGTTCACTCAGACGATTCAACCGATCTAAACCACATCCCTCTAAAACGGGGCGAGACAATGACCGAAACAAAACAATACCTTGAAAACTTTGTGCAGACAAAACGGTACGAAAGGGCGCCGGAATCGAAACTCGTCCTTTTTTATCTATTTTATTTGTGAATGATGATAGAAATAGCGCCACAACCCTCTCCTACTATTAATCTAGCATGGGGCTAAATGGGATACAATGGGAATTTATGGGAATTAACTGAAATTAATGGGGTGAATTGGCAGTAAGAAAATATTAACCAATCAATCCTCTATGGGGTTATTGCAATAAGAGCTAGAAAGGCTTAGCTCTAAATCATACACTTTCTACCCCACAAGAAATAACCAGCAAATAAACCCGCTATTTTTTACTAATCAGATATAACCGATTCTCTATAGTTGGGCTATAGATTTGGACTCTCGACAGTAACAACGCTTTAACAACAAAAAAAGAGCAACGAAAATCGCCACTCTTTTTAATTGCGCACGTATAACAAACATGAAGATCTAAGTTACTTAGAACACGTTGTATCACTCTCAGAACCAGGGATCTTAGCGTCCTTAGTTGCTCGATGCCACTCAGAAGTGCGACCAAATAACTCAATTCCAACAAAACCACGTAGGTGCAGCTGATTATCATTTGGCATTTCAATCGTGCCTGAATAAGTCTTCCCCTCTTTGGGATCACGAACCGTTCCCTCTGCCCAACGATTCTCACCATCCGGTTTAAAATTCTTAACAATCTCTAGGCCAATTGTGGGTTGATTCGTTTCCATATCAACTTTCGGCTTACCATCACGGCATTTTTCCTTAAGGTCAACAATAGTTCCAAACAAGGCATCACCCCGCTTAGTGATATGAACCTTGGCATCGTTATTGGCTGTAAACCAATACCCTTCCGGATTAAAGGCAAACACTGCACCTGTCATCAATATCATAGAAAAAAATGTTTTCATTGCATTCTCCGAATAAAAAACCCGGGTTTCCCCGGGCAAAAGCACCTAAGATTCTTAGAACTTGTAGTTGAATTGAACTGAGACCAAATCAACACTGTTACGAACATTACCAACAAGAGCACCCTTGTTAAAGGTTCCAGCATTAGCCGCAGTCTGTGCACCTGGTTGCAAATTAATCTTTCCTTTTTGGAAGAATTCATGGCCATAACTGATTGTTAAAGATGCGTCCTTAGATACATTATATGTTGCACCTGTCGCAATCCAATGTTTATTAGAATCAGGAATACTCGCAACTCGAGTCGCGGTACGAGATGGCGCCATATCATAAGCATAACCAAAACGGAACGATAGACTATCGTTCAAACGATAGTTCACACCTGCAGCAAAGAACCAAGAGTTTTTCCAATTAAGCGGAATAACATCTGTGCTTTGACCTGTTGACAAGTGGCTTCTTATTGAAATGTCTTTAACAGCATCCCAACGTGTATAAATCACATCAGCCAAAACTGTCCAAGCACAGTTAATGTCATAAGATGAGCTTAAGGTAAAGATATGCGGATAACGGACTTTAGCTTCAGCTTTAAAGGTAGAGACCGGATTTCCACCAACAACGGCCTCACCGTTACCATCGAGATTAGCAATCATCTTTGACTTATAAGAGAAACCCACTTTCCAAGCATTCGATAACTTTGCATAAAGCCCAGCTGTCCAGCCCATTGACCAATCACGACCACCAATATTGGTATAAGTTGATCCTGTTACTGTTGTTGGGATGTTCGTGTTTGTTAGAGAGTACTTACGCGCTAATTCTACTTTTGAATACTGCATTTGTAAACCAGCACCAAAAGCTAATGAATCGATAATTTTCAATGCAAAAGATGGTAGAATATTAATTGTCGTCATTTCTGCACGGGTAGAATGCGCTCGTGTTATTGCGTTATTACCATAGTTAAACTTCAAACCAAACGGTGCATGGACCATAACACCAACTTTAAGGCGATCATGGGCATTAGCAATCACACCAAAAGATGGAACCGCAACTTTTTTAGCAGCATTTCTTGTTGATCCCGTCTCATTTATCGCACCAGGAACTAAGGCGCCGTTAGGGGCAACAACACCTGTTGTTGAGTTACTTCCACGGAATTTTGTATTTCCAAACACACCGGTAAAATGGCCGGCAATTTGGTGAGTTGTTGCTTGAATCATTGCAGCAGGGTTGGCATAGATCGCTAAGGCATCATCAGAAACACCACTACCGGCATTTGCCATACCGGCTGCGTAACCACTTTGCAACTTAACACCATAACCACTGGCCAATGCTGAATTACCAGCAAAGATAGCAGCCATTGCAACTAAAATTTTTGAAGACTTTGAAATCATTATCTCTATTCCTAAAGAGTTATATCATACAACTCAATATTAGTTAAATTTTAGTCAATTTTAAATGATAGTTTTTCCTTATCCAATCTTATCCAAAGACCTGTCACATAAATGCGACACTTCAGGTTTCTATATTTTTTTTCGTATTTACTAAAAAAACACTTTGTTCTTTCCCTGAAGATATGATACATAATTATACATGTGATCCCCGATAGCTCAGTCGGTAGAGCAAGTGGCTGTTAACCACTGGGTCGGCGGTTCGAGTCCGTCTCGGGGAGCCACTATTTCTTGAAAGTTTTCGATGAAAATAAAAAATCTTTTAATACTCTTTAGCATGCTAAGAGTCGCATTTTCACATGAAGAATCGACGGAAAGACTACAACCCCTCCTCTCCCTGCAACAGTCAGCCGCTTCAGAAAATCACGACAAGTACACCCCGTCTAACTTCACCCAAACACAGTCACAGATTCTACAAGACCAATTGAAACTTGTTGCCATTGCAATACCGTCACTCACACTTGTTACAGCCACACTCTTGTATACACAGGATGCAGCAACAGCCTCTTGTGTTATTTACCCCCTATTTTTATATATAGCGATTCTTAGCGGAAAATTTGCCCTTGATACGATGATATAACTCGCGCTAAAACATGCTGATTGATCATGTAAAAACCAACAGCCACACATGAAGACAGCAAGAACATTCAAAAGTGATAAATTCCCTCAACTCTCTCATGATAATAGAGAAATGAAGAATGTCAAACGCAAAAAAGCAGACCCTGACCATAAGCCTGCTTTATCTTAGATCAAAATCTTAATTATTGACGCGGACGGTAAAGGCCAATAATTTCGCTAATCATGGTTTCGGTGATTACATCACGATGATGACGCGCTAAAAACCGACGAATCATGCGCAAATTGTAATCATACAGTTCACGCCCACCAACACTGGACATATCAAAACTTAGGAACTTGCGACGAAAATGAGGAGCAAGCTCCTTATCCATCTTATACTCACCGCAGTCATGGCAATGGACATCAATAAATTTTTCACCAACAACTTCATCATGATTATGAAGTTTAAAATTACAAATCGGACAAGGCTTGGTCATTTTTAACCCTTTACAAAGTAGAACTATCTACCATAACGATAACAACTATATATTAATGTTTTACTAAAATTTTCTACTTTTCAAGCATTAATACATGGGTTAATCGTGCCCGCGCATCAGATTCTACCCCGTCAAAAAAGTTTTTCGCAATAAAATACCCTGTCAAACGCAAGGCTTGCCTTATTTGTTCCAAGCTAGGAAGGCTATCATTTAACAAGAAACTCGGCAACGCAAAAAGACGATTCGCATAGGGTGCCCCGGCAGCTTGACTCACAGCACGCCCGGATTTTGGCGAAACATAAGCTAAATTATCACTCCCGCCTGTCGCGGCGCACCGCGATAAATCCAGGCCATACCCCAACTGATCCAATAACCTGAGCTCAAACCTTGCGTACAATTTAAGCCATCCGTCACCTTCTTGACAAATCATCTCGACCAAACTAAGAGTCAAGTCAAAAACTTCCGGATACAGGTGACGTTCAGCCAACAAACGATCCAGTGTCGAAAATAGAGAAAGCAGTGCCGTTAAGCGCAAAGAATCCGACATAACGCGCGCAACGGATGCTGAGATTAACTCAACTTGAAACGACCCCAGATGTTCAGGCAATCGAGCCGACCAACTTGCTTGAACATAATTCCCCGGTTGAATGACAGACCTATTTTTCTGGGTCAATCGGACTATCCCAGCATGACGCCCATAATCTCGAGTCAAAAGGCTCACAACCGCCGATGATTCACCGTGACGGCGCACACTTAAAATCAATCCCTCAGCCTGCCATTTCATGCGTTAAAATCGAGCCCTGCATTCCGATAGAATGCCGCTTTTTCTGACCAGTCTTCAGCAACTTTTACGTATAAATATAGATGAACTTTACGCCCCAATAAGCTTGCGAGCTCAGTTCTCGCGGCTTGGCTGATTTCCTTAATCTTACTACCACGTTTTCCTAGAATAATCGATTTCTGGCTATCTCGGTTCACATAAATAACTTGGTTGATTTTAACATCGCCGTTGTCAAATTCCTCCCAAGCCTCTGTTTCAATAAACGTTTCATAGGGCAGCTCTTGATGGAGTTGGTGATATAATTGCTCACGCGTAATTTCAGCCGCCCACAGACGTTGCGGCATATCCGTAATATCATCCTCAGGAAACATCCAAATTCCCTCGGGTGCCTGAGATACCAAATACCCCATCAAATCAGCAACACCATCTCCCGTCAAAGCCGAAATCATAAAGATCTCACTCACAATGTCAAAAGCGCTATATTGTTGCGCTATCTTAAGAAGTTTTGCTTTATCAACAGCATCCACTTTATTCAACGCTATAATAACCTTACGGCCATCGAGACCTTTTAAAATTTCCAAACTACGCGCCTGATTTTTTTGACTAGCATCCACAATCAAAATAATTTGATCAGCATCTTTACCAGCTTCCCAAGCCGAAGCGACCATAGCGCGATCGAGACGCTTTTTCGGCGCAAAAATCCCGGGCGTATCAATTAATACAAGCTGAGCCTCCCCAGAGATTGCAATCCCCAAAATCCGTTGACGCGTTGTTTGAACCTTAGGTGATACGATTGAAACTTTTTGTCCGACCAACTGATTAATTAATGTTGATTTACCCGCATTAGGTTCGCCCACCACAGCAATAAAACCGAATTTTTTCATGACTTATCCTATCGTTTTTTCAACACTATAGCACATTTAACAGCGTTTAACGATAAATTAACCAAGATCCCCTATGATCTCATAGAGAATAGTCAGGAGAGACATCCATGAAATCACTTTTTATCCTTCTTAATCTGATATTAAGTTTCACTAATGCCTCGGAGCATCCATTTACCTTTGGTATGCCTGGTGCTGAAAAACAAGCCGTATCAGCGACTCGAGAAAATAATGCTTGCTATCAAAAACTGATTTCCAAGGATCCTGCAACCGGGCAGACATTTGCCGAAACGCTCTACCCCCCACTGGTTCAGAAAATTCACGAGAATACCAACATTCCAATAGATAAAATACACGAGATGTTTAAAGAACAGTACCCCGGAAACACGCTGACAGACATCATTATTGATTTAAGCAAGAGCGGTTTTAACAGATGTTACAGTCCTGAAATGATCCTGTTTAAATTCAAAGAAAAATTAAAAGAAAAATTAGATATTACCGTAACTTCAGATACCCTAGAGGGGATCAGAGGCGAACTTAAAGAATTCACCCCTACACCTGGCAAAGAAAACTCAGAGACAGCCTTGTTTATTGAACGGCACAAACAATATAAAGTACACGATCAGTTGTTTGGAGCATCTCAATCATCTGTGCAACATATCAGCTACGAACAACCAACACCGAATAACGCATATTTTTTCATAAGGCCTACCAATGATACTCACACTTTCTCAACAGGATTTACACCAGACAATTTTTACGACGTAACTCTAAGCAACCCTCAGCCCAATGTTTCTGGTAATTTCATCGATGAAGCATCGCGCAAGTTTGAGGTAAAAAATTATAAATTTGTAGACGACATCGAGCAGGAGACATTATTAGAACTAAAAAATAAATTTAATGGGCAACCTGTTGCTATCAGCGCAAGTGATCGCATCCCATTTAGTATATTAGCACATGGCAAAAATTCTCTAAAGACAGCACCAAATGCAAACTGGGATTTTTCTGGCCTAGCAGAACAAAACAGGACTCGCTCAAGTTTTTGGAGCCAAACAGTCACCGGTAATTTTAATGCAAGGGATTTTTGCAGAAATGGTCAAGACTGTGGATCAGTTGTTATCGAGGAAGAAGCCGTCCACAAAGCATACCATGATTACTTGAAAGATCAACAGAATCTCACCATCGTTGACTTGGGATCCTCTATCGGTTTGAACTCAATCCGCTATACCCTTTCTAACAACCACGTTATCCTATGCGAACAATCACTTGACGCCCTGATCGAAGCAGGGAATTACATGTTACAAGATCACCCGGATAAGGCAGGGAATCTTTACTTAACAACGAAAAGCGCAGATCAACTGACATTACCAGAAAACTCTGTTGACGTTGTTTTCATGGGGTACCTCATTAAGTATTTTCCAGGAAAAAATATAGACCAAATGCTGAAAAATATTTTTAACTACCTAAAACCTGGCGGCAAATTATTCTTGGCAGAAATTACCCCTGATAATCAATTCTATGAGAACCACAGAGAAGGTCCACCCTCACCAAATGAGATCAACTCACATTATATGAACCGCGACTATCGCCCCTATACACTCCTATTTGAAGAAAAATCACCACATTGGCTCGGTGAAATGGGCGCAGTTCATGGTAGTCAATATGGCGAACCCAAGTTTCAATATAACTTAACGAAAGTCACCGAGGCTGATGTTATCAACGGGTTAAAACGGGCAGGTTTTAGGGTCGAGAAAAATCTACAAACACAAAAACCTGACGGACAGTATAATTACAACCATATGCCAGCCATTCAGATTATAGCCATAAAGCCTTAGCTTTGATTAATCGGGGATCCAGCATTTTTTCATGGGTTCCCAATCCAAAAAACGCTTGCGGTTTTCGTTCGAAACCGAGAATTCCTAGCCGGGAATGACGGACATGTTTCATGTTTTATAGGCCGAACTCACGTTAAAACAGTTTATCCTTGCATCTTTTCTACATAGCATTGTATTTTAAAGAAAAAGAACAAACTAGGCGATCTGATGACAGCTGCTCCAAAATTAATTGAACAAGAGCTTCTTCACCTGCAAATCCCCCATTTTCGCTTTGGTGATGTGACGGTATTTAATGAGACAAGCATTGATCTTGTTCTTAAAGGATGGACAGGGCTTGTAGGCCGCAGTGGCGTTGGCAAAACAACATTGATGCGTTGCCTCAGCGGCCTCGAACGCCTAAAAACACCACTCAAGACAGTTCTCATGACCCAGAATGACCAACTCTTACCATGGAAATCTTCCCTTGATAATATTGTTATTTCGGATCTGTTGACAGGAAATGAGGCAGATTACAAACGCGCCAATCGCCTCTTGATTAATGTTGGCCTTCGGGGCAGCGAGAATGCCCTACCCCATCAACTATCAACAGGAATGCGTCAACGCGTAGCCTTGGCACGTACATTGTACCAAGAAGCGGATCTTGTCTTGCTAGATGAACCATTCGGCGCCTTGGATCCTTTAACTCGTGAAGAGTTGTATCCC
This sequence comes from Candidatus Paracaedibacteraceae bacterium, assembly GCA_019636055.1. Classification (NCBI taxonomy): domain Bacteria; kingdom Pseudomonadati; phylum Pseudomonadota; class Alphaproteobacteria; order Holosporales; family Candidatus Paracaedibacteraceae; species Candidatus Paracaedibacteraceae bacterium. The sequence continues at coordinate 8,974 of JAHBYH010000004.1, read as the reverse complement.
CTGGTTACTAAACTGCTTGTTGATAAAACTGTTCTGATGGTCAGCCATGATCCCCAAGAAATTATGCGCCTGTCTGATCGAATTTACTTAATGGCAGGGAAACCCTCCCATCTCTATTATCTGGATTATCCGATCACAGGTCAAACACCTCGCCCACTCACACATCCTTTTGTGACACGCTATGCCGCAGATTTGGTTAATCAATTACAGGGGAGCTGGTAATGGCTTATTTAATCGTATCGGTATTGACAGTTTGGGTTGCTTTAAGTTACGGCGTCGATGTTCCGGAATATTTTCTACCGACACCGCAAAAAGTAATAGCTTATATCATCAACAACCCGAATCTCTTAGGACGACATGCTATTCTGACGATCCTGGAAATTGCCGGTGGGTTACTTTTATCTCTTGCAGCCACACTCCTCACAGGGTACTGGACCCACAAATCAGATAAGGCACAAAAGAGCTTTATGTCGTTTTTCTTGATTATGCAAGCCATCCCCATGTTTGTTTTACTTCCTCTATTCGTTTTATGGTTTGGAACAGGTGGTGGCGTCAAAGTCCTTGTTGTTGCTCTGTCGGCCTACTTTCCTATGGCAGCCAGCTTGATCCAGGGAATCACTCAATGCCCGGCAACCTACCGCGATTTAGCTCGGGCCTTTCATGCTAAACAAAATGCCACATGGCGGCATATTTTATTACCATCAGCGTTGCCCCATTTACTCAGCGGCATTCGCATTGCGGCCGTCCATGCCCCGATCACCGTGCTTGCCGCTGATTGGATTGGCTCAACCAATGGTTTGGGCTATTTGATTATGCTCAGCCACGGGCGCATGCAATTAGACCTTATGTTTTCGTGTATTCTAATTTTCGTTATTATGGCCTTAAGTTTAAATGCCTTGGTCGCCCTAATTCAAAATCGTTTATTGTATTGGAAGAACGAGGGAGTTTAGGTTGTTTTTGAGATTATTCCTAGTTGTAGCCTCCCTTTCATTCGCCCAAGCAAAACCAGTCAAAGTCTACCTTGACTGGTTCTTGAACCCACATCATGCCATCTTAGTCGTTGGGCAGCAGTCCGGGATTTTTGAAAAACACGGCCTTGAGGTTGAACTCATCTCTGCAGGGGGATCCGAAGAAGGGAGCCGTCAAGTAGCTGCAGGTGCTGCTGATTTTGCCGTCTCTAAACAATCCGCTCATTTGATCCGTTGTACCAATCAGAACATGCCCTTGGTAAGAATTGCGACATTTATTGATCGCCCCCTTGAGTGTTTAATAACGAACAACAAAATTAAATCAATTGCCGATCTAAAAAGAAAACGGATTGGCTATACATCGAGTTCCGTTGAATTTGCACAACTGAGCATTGCAGCCATTCTGGCAACAGCGAATCTCAAAGTCAGCGATGTGACCTTAATTCCGATTACATCCGGTATGGTCTCAGCCTTTTTATCTGGGACAGTTGATGCGATCTTTAGTGCCTATCGCACCTATGAATTGGCAGACATTAAGGAACACCAATCTGACGTTTCTGTTTTTTATTACGAAGACAATGGGATACCAACCTATGATCAAGGTATCATTGTTGCCAATCGTCATAATTTATCGGATGCCCAGACTTTTGTCACAGCCTTGCAAGAAGTTGCCGATCTTATGAAATATAGCCCAGAGCAAGCCTGGACCCATTATATAAAAATAGCCCCTGAACAGGACACAGATAAAAACAAAAAAATATTCATGACCGTTATTGAGATGTTACCTGACTCAATTGGCAAGCTAAATGTTGATCAATATAATCGTTTCGCATTATTCTTAAGCACAAACAACGTTCTACAGAAAAATATTCCAGAACATTACGCCGTCGATGGAGCAGCATGACAGTCACCATAATAACCGGCCCCACCGCCAGCGGCAAAACCGCCATGGCGATAGAACTCGCCAGAAGGACAAACGGGGAAATTATTAATGCCGATAGTATGCAGCTTTACCGCCATCTTCCCATCTTAACAGCCTGTCCCTCATCAGAGGAAAAACAAGAAGCACCCCATCATCTTTTCGAAATTTTAGGAGATTCTGAAATCAGCTCAGCCGGTTGGTGGGCCACCGAATGCCTCGCCAAAATCGATGAGATTTTGTCCCGTGGCAATCACCCCATTGTGGTTGGCGGAACAGGGATGTACCTGAAATCGCTCACGGATGGTCTGTCCCCTATCCCAGACATCCCACCAGCAATTCGCGATCAAGTCCGCACCCAAGCACAACAAGACGATTTTTATGATCTGGTCTGCTCTCTTGACCCACAGATTAGAGATCTGCTCAAACCCAATGACAAACAACGCTTAACAAGAGCTTATGAAGTCAAACTGACAACAGGCCAATCAATTGTCGACTGGCAGAAAATTCAACCGACGAAACCAGACTATGATTTTAAGAAAATAGCCCTGATTCCGGACAAAGAATGGCTGCATAACCGCATCAACTTGCGATTCACCATGATGATAGAGGGGGGAGCTCTTGATGAAGTCAAAACCCTCATAAATACCCCTATCCGTCAAGATTCACCAATTTTACGCGCTGTTGGTGTCAAAGAATTAACGGCCTATATTAAGGGTGAAATTTCACATAAGCAAGCTATTGAACTTGGGCAAACAGCAACACGCCAATATGCAAAAAGGCAAATGACTTGGATTAAAGGACAAGCAACAGACTATGACTTTATCCCTATTCCGTAAGGATCCTCTCCCTCAATCCTATCAACACCCGATTGTGGGGGATATCCCCATCCGAATTCATAGCCGCGCCAAAAGACTAACGCTCAAGTTTGATCCCAACACAGGATTTTCAGTTACAGCCGCCCCATCATCAAAAAAAGCTGACCTTGTGGCTTTTTTGAATCGCTATGATTCGTGGATGACCCAACAAAACCAAAAACGAACCCAGATTGATACATCCACAATCTTATTCCAAGGAACGCCTTACACAATAAAAACAGCAACCGTTCCGGGGCGTACTTTATATCAACTTAACCACGACAAACACCAATTAATCATAGATAAAACGTTATTCCAAGATCGCCTGAATACTCGTTTTATTTTTCAACGCGAATTCAAAAAAGCATTACCTGAAATATTAAAAAAACAAGCAATCAGAATGAATCTTCATCCAAAGAAAATTTCAATTCGTGATACAAAATCTAGATGGGGAAGCTGCTCTTCTGAAGGCAATATTTCCCTATCTTGGCGACTCATGATGGCCCCGCCCGATGTCATGGAATACGTAATCATTCATGAACTCGCCCACCTTCAGCACATGAATCATTCCAAATCATTCTGGCAATTGGTTGCCTGTCATTGCCCTAACTATCGTCACCACATCCATTGGCTAAAAATGAATGGATCCAGAATTATGGCAATTTAACATTCACAGAAATCCAGTTCATCGATTATACTAAAGAAAACATATTGATTTGAATAACATCATGACAACACAATTTCTATCCCTCCCCGCCTATGATCTAGCATATACCTATAAACCAATAGAAGGTGCACCAACCATTGTTTTTCTCCCCGGTTATTTCTCAGACATGTCTGGCGCCAAAGCTTTATTCCTCAAAGAACACGCCTCTGCTCATGGATATGGATTCCTTAGCTTAGACTACTCTGGTCATGGTCAGTCTGGCGGAAAGTTTATTGAAGGAACAATATCAAGATGGCTTAAGGATATTTTGGCTGTTTTAGATCATACAAAAGCACAAAATCTTACTGTTGTCGGCTCAAGCATGGGGGGCTGGCTTATGTTATTATTGGCTCAGATGCGCCCCTCACTCGTGCAAAAACTCGTTGGAATTGCCAGTGCTCCTGATTTTACTGAAGACTTAATTTGGCCAAAATTATCTGATGAAAAGCGTCAGCTCTTAGAATCAGAAGGTTGCATCTATACCCCAAGCGAGTATTCTGCACAAGGAACGCCGTTATCCTATGACCTCATCCTTGATGGTCGTAATAATTTACTCCTGCGTACGCCTATGACCATATCTGTACCGGTTCGCCTGTTGCATGGCACAGCAGATAAAGATGTCCCATATGAAACATCTTTACGCATTATGGAAAAACTCGAATCAAAAGACGTACAAGTCAGATTGATCAAAGACGGTGATCATCGCCTTAGCTCACCGGATCAATTGCGGATATTGTGGGAGACGGTGATTCAACCCTAGCACGTCGTCGATTCCAAATCATCGGCACAATACCAATCAAAATCCCCCCTAAACCTATTGCAACAGTCTGAGCATCAAAGGAAAAAAGAGCAGAATAAACAGCCATAAAAATAAGCGTAATCGCACTAACTAAAGGCCAAACAATTAATAGCATTGCCTTTGAAAAACTTTCGTTTATAACATTTCGATAATGCCAAGCACAAGCAAAAGCACACAGACTATAGTAAAATGCTACTTGAAAACTAATAACATCTATTGATGTATCAATAATAGCGCGAACAGTTGGTTTCTGTGAAGCAATAAACAGGAATAATATCCCCAATGCCCAGACCAATAGCGTTGCAGTCCAGGGCGTTCTCCATGTTGAATGAACCTTAGACCATCTTTTATTCAAAACGCCATCCCGTGATTTGGAAAATAATGTGCGTGTAAACTGTAAAATAGATGTTTCAATTGTTCCAACTGTACTCATAATGATACTAATCAAAGCCAAAGCCCCCCAAGGTTGAGGCAGTATTTTCTCAGAAATTTTAAGTAACACATTTGTATTGGCTGCTTGGATTTCTTGATCAGTCAAAGCAATTAACGTACATAAAATAAACGTCGCAAACAAAGCAATATTAAGGATCATTGACCAAAATGCTGCTCTACCTGGAATTGAATGAGCATCCTTAGTTTCCTCATTCAAATTCATCGTGACATCCCACCCCCAAAAGAAAAACAGGGAAATCAAAGCCCCCTTCACAAAAACATCAAAAGTCATCTTAAATGGATTAAACATATTCAAATCAATTGATCTGACTGGTTGTTTTATAAAAGCAATAAGAGCAAGAACCATGATAATAACCATAATTCCAACTTCAAGGACTGTAAATATGACCTGTGCTATACTAGTTTGACGGATTCCTTTGAGGATAATAACACTTACAAAAGTCAGCCAACATCCTGCAATAAATGTTACCCAAAAGGTATCATCAACAAAACTTGGTTTAATTAAAGCCAAAGTTGCTGCCGCTGCAGGAATAGTCCCTGACACCATAAAGAGCGCAGTTGCCACAAGCAATGACCAGCCGGCCATAAATCCCAGTGTTTGATTAAAAACCATACGCACCCAAACATATGATGCGCCAGCATTCTGGCTTAGACGATTCAGATACATAAAAGAAAAAGTTATCCCCAGCATGATAATACCACATGCCAAGACACTTCCAGGGGAATAGACCCCAACAGCAGCAATTAAAGCTGCAGATGTAGCCGCAGCACTATAAGATGGAGACGTTCCCGAAACTCCCATAATAATTGATTCACCAATTGTCAAAGAACCTTCAGCAAGTTTATTGTCATCCATTTAATCACCTAAATGATAATCATCATAATTAAATGGTATGTAAAATTTTTAAAATAAGATATGGGGAAAATTAGTTAAGAGTTTTTAATCAATAGATGCTGAACAATATTCCCTTGCTGTAGATGAGATTCAACAATCTGATCAACATCCTGAGTTGTTTTAATCTGATACCAGATTCCTTCTGGATAAATCACGACAGCAATCCCTGACTCACATTGATCCAAACACCCTGCCTTATTGATTCGTGTTTGCGAAATTCCAAGCTCTTTCACCTTACTTTTCATATAAGTTAAAAGTTGTGATGATCCTTTAGAATGGCAACACCCACGTGGATGCCCCTCTGGGCGCTCATTTTGGCAAATAAAAACATGAAAATTATAAGAAGGTTGAGTCATCAGCGGAATACTTTTTATATTGGATCCCCTTATGATAAACAGATTCATCCTGACTTGCAATTGTCGTCGCACTAAGAATCGTTGATATTACGGCGAGCGATTGAAATAAATACCAATAAACATATATAATTAACTGAGTTTAGATTTAAAATGGCACTCAACCAATGAGGATATGCTCATGAATTGCTATAACCACGAGACGACTCCCGCTATTGGCATCTGCGCAGTTTGCGCTAAAGGGTTGTGCAAAAATTGCCATCAACTTTATGATAATGCCGTGGTATGTAGTGACGAGTGTCGCCAAAAAAAATCCTACATTAATGAAATTAATGACAGAGCCATGCGTATCTATCAAATTGGCCCCTATCAAAATGGATCTAAATCCATTCCAACCGTTTCAATCGTTTATCTTCTTCTTACCATTCTGATGGGTGGGATAACCTTTTTATTGGCTGATGCATCAGAAACAACCACTTTTTTTATGCTGGGCTTTGTAACATTTATATTCCTGTTTATTACTCTCTTCACTTGGTATCGTTATAAGAAACGTGGCATCGATTTTTAAATGGGGCCTTGATTTAAAAGATTAAAATTATATCCTCTTCAACACCGATCACAAACACGGATATATCCATATGTGTGATGATGGAATAGAATTAGGCGAGATAAGCGTTGATGAATTAGTCGAAAAAATAAAATCAGATGAGTATTCACTTCTTTGTGGCAATGGCCTGACGAAATGTGTTTATGGGGAATGCTGGAAAAATCCAGATGAGGAATTTTATAAGATATTTTTGCGAGATACACTTAGATTGATCACAGAAAAGGAATTACATATAGAATGCTCAGAAAAATTCTTCAATTTCATAAGAATTGAATATGGTCTAAAGATATTTCAGTACTACCAGAAACTTCAAAAACAAATCGAAAGCACAAACTATAAATATATCCCAGAGAACTTTCTAAAAAAATTTAAGAATATATACACATTAAACTATGATGTTCTAATACCAAGAAGCAATGCAAAGTATAAAACTCATAAGGATGGGTTTTCCAAGGAGGCAATTTCTGCGTGTGAAATACAAGAAAGATATGGGGATAATGGATTGTACTACTTACATGGGGCTTTTCACTTATTGCATATAAGTGAGGAAAATCAGCAATATAAAAAAATAACCAGTGATAACGATAATGGAATAGATCTGCTTACAGCGATACAAAATGTCTATCAAGAAGTGCAACAGGCTTTTATAGATGAAAAATGGGAAGAAATTAGTAAGAACGATCCATTACTCGTCTATGCCAGTAGATCTAAATATAAGTTATGGGCAATCTTAACTGATGACTATCTAAAACATTGTTATAAAAAGCTAGAAGCAGAAGAAAAAATTGTCGTATTTGGCTGCTCATTCCAGAATGACGAGCATATATTAGAGGCATTGATGTCTGGAAAGGATAAAGAAATATATATCTGTTACTTTGACAAAAATGATCTAGCAAGATTCCAAAAAAAAATCAAAAACACAAAAAACAAAATAGCTGTATGTGAGTCCAAAGGCATTTACCCCAAATTATGCAGGAGTTAATATGGGAAAACTCATAGACCGTAACAAGTTGCTAGAAAATAGCAAAAGCGCAATTTTAGCTGGAATAGAAATATATAATAAACCTCAATTCAATTATCGCGAGGAAGTCTGTGTTATATTATTCATTAATGCATGGCAACTACTCATACTAGCAGCCTTAATCGAGAATAATCTAAATATTTATAAAGACGAATCTGAGAATAATACAGTAAATTTATTAGATGGACTTAAAGAACTTAGAGATCTATTACCTAAAGAAATAAGGCTATCTGATCTTGAAAAAAATTTAGAAAAACTAATAGAGTATAGAAATAATTCAATCCATTATTATGAAGACTATTTAACCCAGCAAGCAATACATGCTCTCATTCAGGCAGCTATCATAAACTACAGAGATATCTGCCTACACTTCTTTAAAAGTGATATAGCTAAACTCGTCAATCATGTCCAACTCCCCCTAAGTTTTATCTTAGCACCAGATCCAATACAATTCTTAGCTGGCAATACAACAGATCATGAATATAAAAATGATTTTATGCAAGAAATTATGGAAACTCTGGAAAACACATCAGACACTAACAGATTGCTAGTTTCATATAATTTGCAACTAAACAGCATCAAAAAGATAGATAAAGCTGACATAATAGTTGGGATTGATAATAATTCAACGAGCAAAATAGTTATACCACCACCAAAAAACCCAAATGAGACTCATCCATACAATAGATCAATGATCAGGCTATATGCAGTTATTTCAATCTGCGTAACGCTGAAAATCACAGATATAAATATGCATGGAAACTAAATAGAAAAATTTCAAGTTGGTGTTATTCACCAGAACTTATTTTATTTATCTGTCAATTAAGTGAAGAGGACATTAATAATGCAAAGCAAATTTACCATAAGACATTATTTAAGAAATAAATTTTAGGAGGCAACCATGGTAGAAGATCAGAATACATCACACACAATATCTAATGATCATATCAAGTCGGGACTTATAGAATTTGCAAAACTTGGGTTGAGTATGATTTACATAGCAAATGGTTCAGCAATAATTGCAATATTGTCTGCTTTACCAAAATTTGACACCTCAGAAAAATGTACTCTTTATTTGACTCTCGCATTATTCTTAGCAGGAATAGTATGTGCAATTGGAGCAACATTCTGCGCCTATATGACACATAGAAAATTAACACAGCAAAAGCAGCCAAAAAGTGATAAGGAATACCTATTTTTCTATATTACACTAATTTTCTCACTTATAAGTTTGATCTGTTTTGGGGCAGGAGCATTCTCAGCATTACAACTTATTACATAGCCTTATGATTGACTATTTCCTTCAGAAATATACATAATTCTAGTAAAGAAAAACCCCCATCATTTTCATGACAGGGGTATAGAATTTTTTGAGTGAGGACGAACGTTTGTGTGG
>JAHBYH010000003.1:77500-337560 GCA_019636055.1 Candidatus Paracaedibacteraceae bacterium | reverse complement strand
CATTTACAGGGATAAATTTTGATCATGCAAAAACTGATTTTCCTGGTGTGAAGTTGTTGGATGTAATTTGTGGTAAAACGTATACAAATTCTTATCTTGCAAGCCTTATATTTACGGAATTATATAATAAAATCGAAAGTTTGGAGCGCGAGAAATATGGTTACGAGTATAATGTATTGACTTTAAAGGTTTGTGCTGACCAATTTAAGACTAGATATTTTGAGGTTGCATCTGCTATGGGATTGAATTTTCATAATAATAATCTTATCAACGATCTTGTTCTAAGTAATCGAAAGTATATCAGCCCGACAATTGCTGTTATGCTTTATATGGTTCTTTTTCTATCTAATCCTGAAGTTTTTGCAAAATGATCCTGTTGCTTAACGGCGAATTAATTGCATCTTAACTTAATAAAGGGTATTTTAGATGTATAAGTTAATTTTAATGGGATGGACATAATGTCGAAAGCTCAGGAAAAGTCATTGCCACAATCTGGCAATCAGACTCTTGATCCAAAAAAATATTATAATAAGGAACAACTGGTCAAAGCCTATACTCAAATGTTGTTAATTCGTCGGTTCGAAGAAAAGGCTGCACAGCTCTATGGGATGGGGCTCATTGGCGGGTTCTGCCACCTTTATATTGGTCAGGAAGCCGTTGTCGTTGGTATTCAATCTGCTATGCAAAAGCAAGATACGGTTGTCACCAGTTATCGTGATCACGGACATATGTTAGCCTGTGATATGGATCCGCGCGGTGTCATGGCTGAGCTAACCGGTCGAGAAGGCGGGTACTCTCGAGGTAAAGGTGGCTCTATGCACATGTTTAGCCGTGAAAAGAACTTCTTTGGTGGCCATGGTATTGTTGGGGCGCAAATTCCGATTGGCGCAGGTATGGCATTTGCTCATCAGTATAATGATGACAAAGGCGTTTCGGTATCTTATATGGGGGATGGTGCTTGTAACCAAGGTCAGGTTTATGAAGCTTTTAACATGGCAGCCTTATGGAAATTACCTGCTGTTTTTGTGATCGAAGATAACCAATATGGTATGGGAACCTCAACGAAACGTGCATCTGCGTCTACAGAATTTTGGCGCCGCGGTGAACCATGGGATATTCCCGGACGTCAAGTTGATGGAATGAACTTGTTTGCTGTGCGTGAAGCGGCAGAGTGGGCATTAGATCATGCTCGTTCAGGAAAAGGCCCTGCCTTATTGCATGTAAAAACCTATCGTTACCGTGGTCATTCCATGTCGGATCCTGCAAAATATCGATCAAAAGATGAAGTTGAGCAAATGCGCAACGAACATGATCCGATCGATCAAATTCAGACCTACCTATTGAATAACAAAATAATGACAGAAGAATCGCTAAAGGCTCTGGAGAAAGAAGTCAAAGCACAAATTAATGATTCAGCAGAGTTTGCTCAGACATCGCCTGAGCCACAAGAATCAGAACTGTATACAGATGTATTGATTGAGGGGTAAGAAATGACACAAGTTTTAACCGTACGCGAAGCCCTTCGTGATGCTATGGCCGAAGAAATGCGCCGTGATGAAAAAGTCTTCCTGATGGGGGAAGAAGTTGCTGAGTATAACGGCGCTTATAAAGTTAGCCAAGGATTGCTTGATGAATTTGGCGCCAAACGGGTTGTTGATACACCAATTACGGAACATGGTTTTGCTGGACTTGCCGTCGGATCTGCCTTTTTGGGGTTGAAACCAATTGTTGAGTTCATGACCTTTAACTTTTCCATGCAAGCCATTGACCATATCATTAACTCTGCGGCTAAGACACTATATATGTCAGGTGGCCAGATGGGATGTCCCATTGTATTTCGTGGTCCGAATGGTGCGGCGGCACGTGTTGGCGCTCAGCATTCTCAATGCTACGCCAGTTGGTATGCTCATTGTCCGGGTTTAAAGGTTGTATCTCCGTATTCTGCAGCTGATGCAAAGGGATTATTAAAGTCTGCAATTCGCGATCCGAATCCTGTTGTGTTTTTAGAAAATGAATTGATGTATGGTCGTTCCTTTGAAATCCCAACAGAAGATGATTTTATTGTGCCAATTGGCAAGGCGAATGTGATTCGTGAAGGAAAAGACGTCACGATTACTGCGTTTTCCATTACAGTTGGGATGGCGTTGGATGCCGCTGAGATTTTAGCAGCAGAGGGTATTGATGCAGAAGTGATCGATCTTCGTACGATTCGCCCGCTTGATAAGGAAACAATTGTTCGATCAGTGATGAAGACGAATCGACTGGTGACAGTAGAAGAGGGCTGGCCTTTTGCGGGTGTTGGCGCCGAAGTATCGATGATGATTTGTGAAGAAGCATTTGATTATCTGGATGTTCAGCCACTTCGCGTTTGTGCAGAAGATGTTCCCTTGCCATACGCCGTAAATCTTGAGAAACTAGCCCTACCAAGTATAGAAAAAATTGTCAAAGCAGCCAAGGCCGCTTGTTATCGATAGAAAGAGACACCTATGCCAATTAAAATTTTGATGCCAGCTCTAAGTCCAACAATGACTGAAGGGAACCTTGTTCGTTGGTTAAAATCTGAAGGAGATATGGTAAAGCCGGGCCAAGTGATTGCCGAGATCGAAACCGATAAGGCTACCATGGAAGTGGAAGCTGTTGACGAGGGTAAACTTGTTAAAATCTATGTAGCAGAAGGGACAGAGGCTGTTAAGGTCAATACATTGATTGCGGCTATTCTTGAGGAAGACGAAGACGAATCTGCTTTGGCTGACCTTGGTGATGGTGCGATGAGTGCTGCACCTGTTGCGGCTGAACCAAAGGCAGAGGTTTCCTCAAATGTCGTGGATATGCCAAAGTCAGCACCTGCCCAATCAGGTGCGCGCGTTTTTGCAAGTCCGTTGGCTCGTCGGATTGCTGACCAAAACAATGTCAATATCGCATCTGTTACCGGTAGCGGCCCCCATGGTCGCGTCATTAAGACTGATGTTGAAGCCGCTATGGTTGGCGGTGGCGCACCTGCTCGCTCGGTTGTGGCTCAGCCTGCTGTTTATGGCGATGCAGACTATGTTGAAATGCCTTTGAATAATATGCGAAAAGTGATTGCAAAACGGTTGACGGAATCCAAACAAAATGTTCCGCATTTCTATCTGACAGTGGATTGTAACTTGGATGCGTTGCTTAAGCTGCGTTCTGATGTCAATGCCCGCCTAGAGGATGCTAAAATTTCTGTTAACGACTTTATCGTCCGTGCAACAGCTCTTGCTTTGATGAAGGTTCCGGCGTCAAATGCGTCTTGGCATGATACCCACATTCGTCAGTACCAAGGTGCCGATGTTTCTGTTGCTGTGGCGTTGGAAAGTGGTTTGGTGACACCTGTTGTACGTAGTGCTCACTTAAAATCGTTAAAGGAAATTTCTGCTGAAGTAAAATCCTTAGCCGAAAGAGCCCGTGCGGGTAAGTTGATGCCAGAGGATTATCAAGGGGGTTCCTTTACCATTTCAAACCTTGGAATGTATGGAATCAGTCAATTTGCGGCGATTATCAACCCGCCTCAAGCTTGTATTATGGCGGTTGGTGCGGGTGAACAACGGGCAATTGTTAAGGATGGGCAAGTGCAGGTGGCAACAGTTATGACATGTACGTTATCAGCTGACCATCGCGTGGTTGATGGGGCAATCGGTGCAGAATTCCTGAAAGCAGTCAAGGAGTTTATCGAGGATCCAATCCGCCTAATGATTTAGGGTTATTTCCATCTCTCCCCGTGCGGGAGGGGCTCCCTCCACTAAAGTAAAGCTTCGGCGCTATAAATAGGTCAAGGACTAGGTGAGGAGTACGAAGTTTAAGAGATATAATAATGAAAAACAAAAAAAACATCAAAATAGCCGTTGTTGGCGCAACCGGTAATGTGGGACGGACATTTCTGCAGATTCTGGCAGAGCAGGGATATCCTGCTGAGAACATTACTGCTGTAGCATCCAATCGATCAGCAAATCGCCCGGTATCTTACGGCGAGAATGATATCATTACCGTGCAATCCTTGGAGAAGTTTGATTTCACAGGGTATGACTATGCTTTGTTTTCTCCGGGAGGGGCTATTTCTGCGGAATATGCGCCAAAGGCCGCGGCACAAGGCTGTGTTGTGATTGATAATACATCTCATTTCCGCATGGATAAAGATATCCCTTTGGTCATCCCTGAAGTAAACTCCGGTGCTTTAAAAGATTATGCGAATCGTAACATTGTGGCTAATCCGAACTGTTCCACGATCCAAATGTTAATGGCATTAAAGCCATTGCACGATGCAGCTAAGATTAAGCGTGTCGTTGTCAGTACGTACCAATCTGTTTCCGGGGCGGGGCAAGAAGCAATGGACGAGTTAACTCAACAAACAAAAGGACTGTTCACAGGCTTGTCTGTGCCACCGACTTGTTTTTCTAAGCCAATTGCCTTTAACGTGATTCCACAAATTGATGTTTTTATGGAAGATGACTCAACAAAAGAAGAATGGAAGATGGTCGTTGAAACACAAAAGATTTTAGATCCATCTATTCAAGTAACTGCAACTTGTGTTCGTGTTCCTGTATATATCGGGCATTCTTTGTCTTTGAATATTGAATTTGAGCAAGAACTGTCTGCGGATAAAGCTCGTCAATTGCTGCGTCAATTCAAAGGAATCACTGTGATGGACAACCCTGATGATTTGTCTTACGCAACGCCATTAGATGGAGCAGGGGAAGATGATGTTCTGATCAGTCGTATCCGAAAAGATCCAACGGTTCCGCATGGGTTAAATATGTGGGTTGTTGCAGATAACGTTCGTAAGGGAGCTGCGCTCAACGCGATCCAGATTATGGAAGCTCTAACAGTCATTCGGTAAAAAGTTTAAATTAAATGAAAAAGGAGGCTTAAAGCCTCCCTCTTTTTATTCCTTGTTCTTAAGTTTTTTTATGCGGTAATCCTGATTTTGGAAGTATGCACTACGGAATGTCGCATAAGGATCTGCAGAGTTGGCAACCACATCATCAACTGTTTCAAGAACTAAGTTACGTTGGTGGATGGCATCGACGCCACTGACTGCCATTGGAACCCAAGAGTCGCCATGATGGCTGTCGCCGTTAAAGTAGTAATTATAAGGCTGCATAAAGTAATCGCCACCCATGCCGGCAACGCCACGAAAGCTACAAGGGCCAATAACCGGGATGATCAGGTACGGACCAGAATTTACGCCCCAGACACCAAGCGTTTCGCTAAATGATGTTTCTTCGCCGGGAAGACCAAGTTCGGTTGCTGCATCAAAAAAGCCAAGGATACCGAGAGTTGTATTAATGAAAAAGCGACCAAGAGATGTAAAGGCGCGGCTTGGCTCACCTTGCAAAAGATGGTTCGTAAAGGTAATCGGCGACTTTAGGTTACGGATCACATTGCCAACCCCATCGCGTACAGGTTCAGGAAGACCTAAACGATAGGCAATGGCAAGGGGCTTAATAATGACACCGTCGATAACACCGTTAACGGCATAAATTACACGGTTAAAGGGTTCAAGTGGGTCATTTACTTGGACAACTTCTGTGCTATCTGATTGGTCATTTGTTGAGCTTTCTGCGTAGACTGGAAGACTTAACACACTAGTCAACAGTAAAATTTTGATATTTTTCATTTCGAAACCCTAAAATTATAGTATTAATTTATTTTGTATCGGTTTGAGCCGTTAATTGCAAGCAGATTGTACTCAATAAGACGATTATAGTCATTCTATTTGAGCTTGAAAGTTCGTCTCATCCTCGCTCGTTTGATTGTTTATTGTACATGATGTTGCTTCTTATTCCTGCTTCCAAACCCAGCTTGAACAGCTATAACGGTTAGGCGGAATGATTTTAGAAAACCCCTGGTCATTAATATAATCCATATTGAAACTAAAATGCAGGAGAGTGGCATAAGGTATTTAATCATTGAATAATTAAGAGTCCCAGTTATAACTGGAACCTCATTATACTATTGTTTAGGTTGAAAGACAACGGAAACGGAGTCGCCGTTTTTAACACGGCGAATAACTTCTGCAATCATTGGTGCAACAGAAAGTTGTATAAGATTTTTTGGGACTGCTTCTCGCAATGGAATAGTATCTGTCGTAATGACTTTATCAAACTGAGACCCCGCAATCAGCTCAACCGCGTTTCCGGAAAATACAGGGTGTGTAATACAGGCATAGACGCGTTTTGCTCCGAATCTCTTGAGTTCTTCGGCTGCTTTGACAAGTGTTCCACCAGTATCACACATGTCGTCAATAATAATTGCATCCTTGTCTTTCACGTCACCGACAAGATTGGCCTGCCCCACAACGCCGGCTTCTTTCCGTTGCTTAATAATCATAGCAAGGTCAGATTGTACACCGTTTTTATCCAGCTGATCCCGAAAAAGTTTAGCACGTTCAACCCCGCCGGCATCAGGTGAGACAATAACGGGGTTTTCCAGTTTTAAACCGGCAACATAGGGGGCAAATATAATGGATCCAGCAAGGTTGTCGACGGGAATATCTCTAAAGAATCCTTGGATTTGACCCGCATGTAAGTCAACAGCAATAATTCGAGATGCCCCGGCATCTTCGAGGATCATTGCAATGTCAGAGGCTGAGATTGGAACGCGCGAATGGGTTTTTCGATCTTGGCGGGCGTATCCAAAATAAGGGATTACAACATTGATTTTAGACGCAGAGGCACGCTTTGCTGCGCGAATCATCAGAATCAGTTCCATCAAATGATCATTAATGGATCCATCTTGAGTGGTACAGGTTGGCTGGACGATGAAGATCTCTCGATTGCGAATGTTTTGATTGATTTGGATGCTGACTTCTTTGTCATTAAAGCGTTTAACAGTGGCGGGCGTCATCTCTACGCCGAGTTCTTTGGCAATATCATCTGCCAGATCTTTATTGGCATTGCCTGTTATAATGTAAAAGGGTTTTTCTTGCAGATCATGTTTAGCCTCTAATTTTACATGAACCGGCTTGTGTGGGGTTTCAGCTTGAACAATTGTGCAGGTGATCAAGGCATAGCTAAGACTTAACAATTTTACCAAACGCATCTATGTTTCCTTTTGTCATCACAACGAGACAATTCTCAGTTGCAAGGAAAGAATGCCATGATTTTAGAAAAATACAAGGCTTCTATTTTTCAAAAGGTTTTGGTATTCTGATATAAATTCTTGAGGCAGAAAACTGTTTGATATCAGGGTGTTCCAGCTCTCTCGTTGTCTGTAAAAATCATTAAGGATCATTGTTGCTATATTCGAATTTAGTCCCAGTCGATTGAGCGCAAAATAGTCCAAGAAATCAGATTTGTTTAATTTGTTTTTTTTACCGTTTAAGGGAAGAGCGATTTCTTCAGAGGTTTGTTTTCCCATGGCAATTGTTGTGTTTAATAAGTCATAGCAGGGTGATAGACTTGTCTGCCCATCAATCGTAATGATTGAATAGTTTTTTAGATGCATATCTTCGTTTCCGACAAGATAATTAAACACCGTTAATTTAAATAGTTTTTCTTTTTCAAGTGCGGGAAACGTACAAAATTGATCAATGATTTTTACAACTTTTTCCATAGTGCTGTTGTATTTTGTATGACGTGTTGCCCCAGATAACTGAGCAAAGTCTTCAACTGGTAATTTGTTTTTAAACGGAGACTTTAAGTTTGGCCGATCAAAGCGGCGAATAAAATAACTCCATGACCCATCCTTGCAACGCAATAAGCCATGTAAAGGGACGTTAAGTCCAATAGTACGGGCCAAACGCATGGTTAAGTCTTCATTTTCCGGTAGATGGGGCCACATATAATTTTGTGGCTTTATGATAAAAGTGCCACCACGGTCAGTTATCTTAAATGTATGGTTGTGAATGTCTAGACTTGCACTGAGTTTTGGTTGTACCCCCTGAATAGACATTTTTGCAGCAATTGTACGAGCTTGCATGATTTGTTCTTCCTGAGAGTAAGGGAAATCTTCAAGTGTCGTTAGGTTGCGGGAGAGTAGCGACAGACCTTTTTTGCTGTAGATTGCTTCATCAGAATTCAGCTGTGCATATGTAATAGGGCAACGTTTAGTCATGATGCAATCTCGCTCACTGTTACGGCACCGACAAGGTCTTCACCAACGGCAGCTAATTGAGACATACAATCGTATTGATCAATTTTCTTTTGACGAAGAAGAGCGTCCAGTTGCATACCTTCCGGTAATAAACCATCGAAAAACGGAGGGAATGTATCAAATTCATAAGGTTCAGGTCGTACGGGCAGGGTTAATGAAATCCCTGATCCGGTGTATTCCGGAAGGTACGTCAGTCGGTAGTGAACAAGTTTGTTGAGTTCTTCTAAGATGGCGCATGGTGTGTTTTGAAAATTAATTAGAAGTTTTTTCATCATCGTTTGCCAGTAGGTGGTGATTAATATAAAGGCCAATATTCAAAAATTCTAAGACCTTTAATAGGGTATCAAGTTTGATTGTTGACTTTCCGTTTTCAATAGCTTGAATAGCTGTGCGGCTAAGCCCGCAACGAATCGCGAGGTCTGTTTGGCTGAGTTTAGACTTCTTGCGTAAATCTGCGATGTGTTTTGCAAATTGATTTGCCGAGGAAATACGGTTCATTTGATTTCTATAGAACTCAATTAGGGGGCTATAATTTAATAATGCCATAAAAAACATTAAGAACAAGTAAAAATGATTTTTGTAGGTATCATTATTTATGTTTTTTATGACTAACGGTTCAATTTTACCGTTAGTGATTTCTGGGGAAATCAAATGACAAAAAGATTGACAGCAAGTGCACAATAAGCGATTCTAACTCATGAGGGATTTTAATATATTTTTAATAAAATGGGCGGAGGATGTCATGATGGTCTCAGGTCTAAATAACAAAATTGTAACAGCTTTTACGTGCTTGGCTATGGCAACAGGGGCGCAAGCTTTTGGTGGCGTTTATGCAGGTGCAGACGTCGGTTTGGGATATGATTCATCCGAACACAGTTATGCTGATTTGACCGGAAAAGGCAAAAAGAATGAAACAGCCTTTGGTGCTGTTTATGGTGGTCATATTGGCTATTTGTATGAGATTGGGACATCTAAGACCATTGTTGGTGCGGAAATCTATGGTAACTTATCGTCCATGAATCCAAGCTATCAATTTGGTGTCGATGGATTAGCTGTACAAGGTGAGGTTAAAATCCAACGGACTAATGCTGTTGGGCTAGGGCTCGTTATCGGAAAGATGTTTAATATTAAGACCATGGTCTATGGTAAAATGGCATACGAACGTGCCACATTTAAGCACGAGTATAAGTTTAGGACAACGTCTTACATCCCTCAATATGCCGGAAAAACAGTGCGTAAA
The DNA here is from genome assembly GCA_019636055.1 of Candidatus Paracaedibacteraceae bacterium. Taxonomy (NCBI): domain Bacteria; kingdom Pseudomonadati; phylum Pseudomonadota; class Alphaproteobacteria; order Holosporales; family Candidatus Paracaedibacteraceae; species Candidatus Paracaedibacteraceae bacterium. The sequence continues at coordinate 328,205 of JAHBYH010000003.1, read as the reverse complement.
AACGTTTCGATTATGGCACCGGTCATTGGTTTAGGTTTGGCTTATAAGCCAACACGCATGATAATTGTTGGTGGTGAGTACCAGTTTGCAGGGATGTATCCTAAAAAGAAAGTCTTTAATGAAGCCAATATCGTGACGGAAACAGCACCGGTTGAGCATCGCCTAATGTTGCGTGTATCTTTTACCTTTGGTTAGAATGCTTGTCGCAAGTAGTTAAAAAGCAGTGTTTTCACTGCTTTTTTTGTGTGGGACAGTCTTTATTTTGATTTGCTAATAGCCGCTCAATTTTCTGTTGAATAAGGTTTTTTATCAGTAAAAATTTTTTGTTTTCTTGTAAACTATCATGCAATTGTTGTCCATGTTCGATTATATCTTTGTCGTTCGCCCAGTCCGGGAGCGATAAAAAACGCTCAATGCCTGATTCTTGTTGCTCTGATAACCCTGTGTTGAACAAATTTGAAATTGTGAGTCGAGGGAACTGTGATGCTTCTACCCAGTCCCCCAAAATATCAACCTCTTGATCTAAATTATCTTGCGCATCTGTTATCGTGGTTATACTACAGAATGCTAAGGTCGAAATAAGGCGTTGCATGGTTGACTTTCTCAGTTGATTTTTGGTGATTGTATCTGAAATATGATTTTTTCGAAAGTATTTAAGGATTGTTTTGAAAAAATACCAGAAGATATCTATATCTTGATGTTTATCTGAAAAAACACTATAAATAACAAAAATTCTAATATTGTTGAGTCATGGTTCATATTTTATATTTCATGTTGTTTTGGTTATTTTGCGTTGCCCAAGCGCAAGATCATCAAGACCAAGGTACCCCCTCTGGTAAAGATCCGTGTGAGATTACTGAGGAACCTTATATCAATTCACCACCATGTCAAGAAGCTTTAGATGCCTTAGAGGATTATAAAAAGCAACAGAGAAGGCAAGCTCGACGAGAAAAATGTGAGATCCTGTAGTCATTTAACCTTCTGCTGATTTTGCAAAGATTAAAACCAACAGCATCAATATACTAATACAAGCAAAAATAACTTGCTGAGCTGTGTTCTTAGACTTTGAGTGCCTTGATATAACCAAAGCTTCTACGGCTTGCAGCATGTAATACAGAGCAAATGCACGTGACGCTAACGTTATAATTTGAAAGATATTGGCTGACCAAATCAGAATGATCGCACACGTTGTGACAAGGGCATAACTTTGGTGAAGTGTTAATCTTGATTGAGTGGCCTCGGACAATAAACCGCCACAGCCAATAGTATCAGCCACAGCTGAGCTGAATTGACTAAAGACAGCGCCAAAAACTAAGATAATAGGAAATAAGACGGAAACTTCTTTCACGATATTGATGATTTCGGTCTCACTCACCTCGTGATGTTCTTTCATAAGGAACATGGATAAAGACACGAAAATGAAATAGATGAGGGCTGAAATAATCTGAGCACGTTTCATTGTTTTGACACGTGTTTCAGGGGAGTATTTGCTTCCTAGATATCGTGATGTTTCGAATCCTTGGACAATTAAAAGAATTCCGCAAAGTTTTTGAAACGTCTCAAAATTCCACTGGATAGCATTTCCGGAATTTTGCAATGTAAAATTTAATGCTTTCCAGTCGTAAATAAAGATACCGACACAAAAGGCAACAATGATAGCAATCTTAGAATTTACTGATGCGAGTTCTAGGTTTTCAAGGTGATCGAGTCCTTTGATATACCCAGAAATCCCTATGAATGCCAGCACAGAACTGGATAGGATATCCGCATAAAAGCTTTCATCAATATCCATCAGTTTTAAAACAAAAGCTGCAAGTAAACGAATATAAAACGCAACAGATATTAAATAGGCTAATCCCAGACTGAAATACGAGGCATGACTGAGTTTACTGATAATAGGCGGAGCTGTACCTTGTTCAACGAGCGGCTCAACCATTAGAATATTATGTCGGATGGCATCCCCAATAAAATAGGCGATCGTTACCGTTCCAACCAGAACGAGAGGCGACCAAATACCAACAAACATCCATAACAAAGGAGCAATGATTAAAAAACCGCTGCCAATAATAGAAGCCAGAGGCGTTACTGTAGCCCGCCAGCTTTCAGAATTTCTGACCTGATGGGAGAACAAAAAGCCCATCATGATTATCATTGTGGCAAGGGTGGTGATATCTATAAAATAAGTCATATTACTGTGATGTGATGTTTATTTTTAAGTGTACAAGATTTAAGGCGCGTTCAAAATCCAAACTGTAAGAGTTAACGCATAACAGGAGGGAATGGAATTTATAGACAAAAACATGTAAGTTGGCTAGATTTATAGTAAGTACATTATATGTGACTAAATCTTTCATGATCCTCGAATTTTTTGCATCTGTTGGTCGAGTTTTTATTAGTTTCCTGTTATCCGCGGGACGGCTTGGATTATTCTTAACTGAATCTGTCTTGCGTTTATTTCAGCGACCAACCTATTTCCGCCAAATCCTAGAGCAATTTTTGCATATTGGCTATTTCTCGTTACCTGTTGTTGGCTTGACAGCATTATCATCGGGTATGGTTTTGGCTTTGCAAAGTTATACAGGATTCTCACGGTTTTCAGCCGAAGGCGCAGTAGCAACAGTCGTGGTTTTGTCAATTACGCGTGAACTAGGTCCCGTGATGGCTGGATTGATGGTTGCAGGCCGGATGGGGGCATCCATGGCTGCAGAGATCGCCACCATGCGGGTGACAGAACAAATTGATGCGCTGACAACTCTCTCAACAAATCCGATCAAATACCTCGTTACACCACGGGTGCTCGCAGGATTTTTAATGTTACCATTGCTTGTTCTTGTTGCAGATGTATTAGGTGTTTTTGGGGGATATATTGTGGGGGTGTATCAACTTGAATTTAATGCCAGTACCTACTTGCAGCAAACAATCAAATACCTTGAGTATAAGGATGTTATGTCTGGTTTGATTAAGGCTTCGGCTTTTGGTGTCATTATTACGCTGATGGGGTGTTATCATGGGTATTACTCGAATCGTGGGGCGGAGGGGGTAGGACGCGCCACTACCAATGCAGTCGTGTCAGCCAGTGTATTGATCTTGTTTATGAATTATGCTCTGACCGCGCTTTTATTTGATAAATAGGATTTGCTATGACAAAAATACAAATACGCAACCTTAAAAAAGCTTTCGGTTCAAAAGTTGTTTTGGATGGAATTGACTTAGATATTAATGCAGGTGAATCCTTTGTCGTGATTGGTGGTTCTGGTACAGGAAAATCTGTTTTGATAAAATGTATTCTGGGGTTATTGTCACCCGATTCCGGGGAAATCTTGATTGATGGTGAAGATGTTACTCATGTGCCAGCAAAAAAACGGGCTGAAGTAATGTCAAAGTTTGGCATGCTATTCCAAGGTGGAGCTTTATTTGATAGTCTTCCTGTTTGGCGAAATATTGCGTTTGGTTTAATCAACAATAAAGGACTAAAGCTTGCCGATGCAAAGAAGGTTGCTTTAGAAAAATTAAAAGAGGTTGACTTAACAGAATCATCTGCTGATGTTTATCCGGCAGAATTATCGGGGGGAATGCAAAAGCGTGTGGCTCTGGCACGGGCAATTGCAACGAATCCTGAGATTATCTTTTTTGATGAACCAACGACAGGGCTGGACCCAATTATCAGCGGAACGATCAATAATTTAATCTTAAGAAATGTTCGTCAGTTGGGTGCAACTGCTCTGACGATTACTCACGACTTGAATTCTTTGCGTCATATTGGCGATCGGGTAGGGTTATTGTTCAAGGGTAAGTTTATTTGGACCGGAACCGTCGAAGAGATGGACAAAACTGATAATCCCTATGTCCGTCAATTTGTTGGTGGTTTACCTGAGGGGCCATTTACAAACACTTGATAATTTTCTGCGAAACCGTGTAAATTTATCTTGAAATCGACGTTCAGGATATGTCATAAATAACACATCTTTGGTCGCATAGCTCAGCGGTAGAGCACTACGTTGACATCGTAGGGGTCACAGGTTCAATCCCTGTTGCGACCACCATCTTCAAAACAATTTATCCAATCCGTATCATTATCTGAGTAACCAAAGTGATGACCAATCTCGTGGATCATGACGTGGTGGACAATTTCTTCGATTTTTTCGCTGTTTTCACTAGCATATTTAATTAATGGGCAGCGATATAAATAGATTATATCGGGAAGGTTGCTGGAATTGGGCGTAGCTTTGAGGGGTAAGGGAACGCCACGATAAAGGCCAAGCAAATCGTATTTATCATTAAGGCGTAGGTTTTTGATCGTATCATCATCTGCGAAATTTTCAATGCGAACCAATAGGTTTTTGACGAATGGCTTAAACTTCTCTGGCAGGGAGGATAGTGTTTTGTAGGCCAATGTATAGAGGTCGGCCAAATCAGGCATCTCAGCCATTGTATTTCGCCCACCAACAACTCTTAGTTTTGTTTTCTTGCCAGTCATCTGGCTCTCCCTCTTGAATTTGTTTAAAAAACAGTGCAATCTTGTACTTAAGGTTAAGTTTAGAGGACAAAGGTTAATAAATGGTCGATATTATTGAAAAAAACCGCTTGCCTGTTGAGCTTGAATCTCTAGATGGCTGGCTGCTGACAGATGATGGAATGGCAATTCGCAAAAAATTTAAATTTAAGAATTTTTCTGAGGCTTTCTCCTTTATGACTCGAGTTGCTTTACTGGCAGAGCAGCATAATCATCATCCGGAGTGGTTTAATGTCTATAATAGGGTAGATATAACGTTGACGACCCATGACGCCAATGGCGTTACAATTAAAGATTTAACATTAGCAAAATTGATCGAGGGATTATTACGATGAGACATTTCTTAAGTGTGTTATCTGCAACTGTTATTATGGCGAGTTGTACGCCTGATGCAGTGACATCTGCCGCATCTTTGTCTGTGGCAAAAGTGTGGTTACAAGAAGTCCAATTTAATGTTGCGCAAAACATGAATGAAAATGCACCTGTATCCGTTAAGGTAGTAATCGTTCATGATGCCGACCTATACAAAAAAATGGGCAAACTGACTGCAGCTCAATACTTTGATCAAGAAGCTAATCTCCAAGCCGATCATGCAGGACAATTTGAAGTCTTTAGCGCCGAGATTGTTCCGGGTCAAAAGAATGATCCTTTGCCGGTTGACCCTTCTGATGTTAATGCTGTTGGGATTTGGGTGTTTGGACGTTACGCATCGCCAGGGCCACATCGTCAGAAAATTGGTACAGATCGTATTGTTCAGTTAGAAATGCTGAAGAAAGACTTTAAGGTTAAGACAATTAAGCCTTAACCATAGCGGATGCGGCTGTAATTAGCCGCCTCTTCTGTTTTTGGGGTATCGCTTAATCCCAGAAGTTTGATAAGGTTGGGATCCATGTTATAGGCATCGGGGCTAAAGTGAGGGCGGCCGTCATCGGACATCCAGACGGTTTGATAGGTAAAGTAAACCGGTATATGTTTTTTTACATTAACGGTAATCGTTTTGCCAGAGTTAATTTCTCGTTGAATCTTATCCTCAGTCCAGCCATTTTCGTCTTGTAAAACCCAAGCAGCAATTTGATTTGGGTTTTGCATGCGGATACAACCTGAAGAGAAATTACGACGTGGCTTGTCAAAAAGTTTTTCGGTTGGTGTTCCGTGCAGATAAATTGTATATGGGTTATCGATATTTAGCTTAATCCGACCGAGTGCATTTTGAAATCCTGGTTTCTGGCGCAGATTAATGCTAGATCCAACACTTTCCCAGTCCACATGATACGGATCAAGCTTGCGACCGGAACTATCCGTGACGGTAAAGCCGGCCCGTTCAGCATAACTTGGGTCATCCATCAGTTTTGGCAGTTTGTCCCGAATTAGAATGCTTTTTGGCACACCCCATGATGGGTTAATAATAATGTTTTTGAGGGGGGCGTAGAATAGAGGGGTTTTTCGACCGACCTGTCCGACAATAGCGCGCATGCGAATGTCGATCTTATCGTTTTTCACGGCCCAAATTTCATATCCGCCAACGTTGACGATAATGTATTTATCTCCCATATCATCGGGGAACCAGCGTAAACGTTCCATGTTAATGATAATTTGATTGATGCGTTGTTGCAGTGTTGTGTTTAATTCTTTGGTTGTATCGGTACCAATGACACCATCGGCCGTAAGGTTGTTGTGCCGTTGGAAGTCAACAAGCGCATCAAAGGCTTCTTGATTATAAGTTTCGCTGTAGTCACTACCTTTATAGTATCCTTGAGCAGCAAGGATTTTTTTCAGTCCCGGGATATTTTTGTCTTTTTGTCCTCGCTTGACCTTGGTTTTTGCAATACGCGGTAATGTTCCCCAGTCGGCTTGCATTTTTCTAAATTGGGCTAATAGAACTTTGAGGTTCTGATAAGCCTCAACTTCAGGTGCCATTTTTGTGAGCGATACAAAATTGTTTGCCGGGTTTTTAAGGGCATTCGCCAAATATTCAGCAGGTTTTGTTTTTGGAGAGGTCAGCTTAATTGTACGGGCTGTATCTTTTGCAGGAATTCGTCCGACGCGGACGTCATCAATAAATTTTAAAAACGCATCGGTTAACTTAACTTCAGCATCTTTCCAGTCCGTTTTATAATCAACTTTCCAACCGTCTTTATAGTCAGACGGCTTTAATCCTTCTGTATCTGTTGTTTGTAGAATAGTCTTGGCTGTTTTTGCGGCAATGCTTTCCTCGCCCTTTGGGTACCAAACGGCAACATAATCATGGTTTTTATAAAATTCTTTGGTGTCGGATCTAAGATTCTTCTGTGACTCAATATATGATTTTAAGTCTTTTTCGTCAGCAAAAACATTAATTACCATTATTGCTATAAGAATTATGCTTTTAAAATTCATCCTGAACCTCTGAACTCATAACTATTTGCTTATAGGGTAGTCATAAATGTTTAAGATATAGTTTATAGCAACCATGAAAAATAAGCATCAAGAGGAATGTCCCGCCCCCCCCTCAAGGGGAGAGGTGATTTTCCCGCCACAGGTTGGTGCTGTGCATCCTGTCGTTGTGGGAAACGATGTTGGGAGTCCGCGCAATACACGTACAGCCAAATAAGCAAAGGCTTGAGCTTCGATCATGTCAGAATCTTTCAGGGTAATACAAGGCATCAAACCCGAAGCAATTGTTTGATTTTTTGCTCCGCCACCACACAGATAAACATATTTGGGTTTTTTAGGCAATCGTGAAAAACTATTGAGGATGCTCTGAATTGTAAGTTCAGTTAACGTGGCCACGGCTTCGCCACCGGAGAGGACATTTTTGAAAGATGAAAAATGATCACGATCTAGTGATTTTGGAAAGATTCTATCAAAGTATGGATCTCTTAACCATAAATCTAAGGCCGATTGATTGACTGGATTGGCGGCAGCTAACACCCCATTTTCATCATAGGGTTTAGCAAAATCCCGAACCATAACATCGTTAATCAGGGCATTTCCAGGCCCAATATCACCGGCAATTAATGTGTCATCATCGATGTAAGTTAGATTGGCGACGCCGCCGATGTTAATAACAACCGTTGGTTCGTGCAAGTTCTGAACTAATGCCTTATGGAAAATAGGAACAAGAGGTGCGCCTTGACCATCATTAAGGCAATCTTGAGTGCGAAAATCATAGACAACAGGAACGTTAACTTCATCAAATATTGTCTGCGCATTACCTATTTGCACGGTCTTTGGTGGAGCGTGGTAAATGGTTTGGCCATGATAACCAATTAATTCAACCTTATGCTTTGTTTCATATAAGAGTTCACGGATCGCCTGAATATGGAACTGCGTTGATTCCTGAATCAGGCTTGGGGAAGCAGTCTCTTTACCTAATACGGATCTAAGCCTGTCTTGAAAGTTGCTCGGGTATGGGATGTAAATACTTTCAGCTGTATCGTAAACGGTTATGCCATCAGTCAAAATAAGGGCTGCATCAACACCGTCTAACGATGTTCCGCTCATTAATCCCATTGCCCAGATTGGTTCCATTTGGCTTCCTAGTATATTTATGTTACAAAATGAATAAGATAAATTATTACAGCTTATACCTATGAAATCAGAATTCTTATCAATACTCAAGTCCCGCGGTTTTATTCATCAATCCACCGATATGGATGCCTTAGATAATCTTATGGCTAAGGAGTCAATCTCTGCCTATATTGGATTTGATGCGACGGCTAATAGTTTGCATGTGGGAAGTCTGGTGCAAATTATGATGTTGCGTTGGTTGCAAAAGTGTGGGCACAAACCCATTGTTTTGATGGGCGGGGGGACTTCAAAAGTAGGGGATCCGTCAGGCAAGGACGAAGCCCGCAGCCTGATTACAGAAGGTGCGATCAACGACAATATTGCCGGGATTAGTAAGGTGTTTGCCAAGTTTTTAATGTTTGGCGACGGGCAAACTGATGCTGTAATGGTTAATAATGATGACTGGCTAAAAGGGATAAACTATATCGCCTTCTTAAGGGATTATGGTCGTCATTTTTCCATCAACCGTATGCTGACTTTTGATAGCGTTAAGCTTCGTCTTGAACGGGAACAATCTTTGTCGTTCCTTGAGTTCAATTATATGATTTTGCAAGCCTATGATTTTATGGAACTTCAACGACGCTATAAATGCCGCCTACAAATGGGGGGCTCTGATCAATGGGGTAATATTGTTAATGGCATTGAATTGACGCGTCGTGTTGATGAAAAGGAAGTTTTTGGCCTAACGTCCCCACTTATTACAACAGCAAGCGGTGCTAAGATGGGCAAGACTGCTAATGGTGCCATATGGTTGAATGAAGATCGACTCCCAGCCTATGATTACTGGCAATTCTGGCGAAATACTGAGGATGCGGATGTGGGGCGTTATTTGCGCCTGTTTACTGAACTTGAACTTTCAGAGATTGAAAAGCTTGAAAAGTTAGAGGGTGCTGAGATTAATCATGCGAAAAAAGTTTTAGCAGATGCTGCGACAACTTTGGCGCATGGGGCGGATGTTCTACCGCAAATCCACGCAACGATTACGCAGCTTTTTGAGCAGGGCAGTGGCGGAGACTTGTCAAGCCTACCAACAATTGATGTGCCTGAAAGTGAGCTCGCAGCCGGGATCCCTGTGCTCGATGTCATGGTTCGCTTGAATTTAGCGACCTCAAAAGGAGAAGCCCGACGCTTGATCCAAGGCAATGGCGCCAAACTTAATGATCAGCCTATAACTGATCCAAATCTTGTAATTGACCATTCACACTTATCAGAGGGATCACTAAAGGTTTCTGCGGGGAAGAAGCGGCATGCTGTCTTGCGGCGCCAATAAAACCATCGTCATCTGGTTCATCTTCATCATCAGGCATAGGGGAATATTGATCCTGTGAGGGCAGGTTGTTATAGTCTTCGTCCTCAAGTTCCCCAAGGTTATCCATAACACTCTTTGTTCGTCTCAGGGTGCGTTGCCCCAAGGCTGTGCATGGTGGGTGAACCTTACAAAATTCAAGATACAATGCGGGAAAGAACTTGCTTTCTACATCGTCTTGTGTAAAATCCTCAACCTCAGCTTGATAATTCTCCCAAACGATATCAAAAAAGGGTCTTAGGGTATCCATAGTGCTGATTGTGTTATCTGTAAACAATATGGCACTCATAATTTTGCTGGAATAGTCAGAGTCAAAAGCAAAATCATAAAGGATTGCATATTTGGTATGTAAGGCATTTAAAGCTTGTTTTTTGTCTTTGTATGAGGAGAAGAGAGTTAAGTCATTTATCAAGATGTTAATGCAGAATTGGTTTATTGCTTCGTTCTTCTTAGTTAATTTACGTAAATAGATGTTGAAACCCTTGTTAGGATCAATAAGGATTACTTTGGGTTCATCCGTAAACCTAATAGTAGCTTCTGTTTCTTTGGTAACAGGTTTAGAAGATAGTTTTTCTTCTAGTTCAGCTACTTTTTCAAGAGTGACTTTGTCATAAGGAAATCTGTCAACATGGTATCGCTTTATTGATGTTTTGCTATCGTATGGGTTGGTGTTATAAACCATTATGCTCATATAATTCTGTAGAGATGTTAGGCAGATATCCAAAAGGCAAGCGCGTGACGATGTGCCTAAACGGAATGCTTGGTTTAATAATCGAGCCAGAGGGATATAGACATTTTGGATTGCTAGGGTTGATAGAATTGGGAAATATCCTTGACGATCAACGGTCGGCTGCTTGTTGTTTTGGGCCCACTGTAAAAGAATATGATATCGTAACTCATCTGAGACTTCTTTACCTATTTCATCAAGTACTGTGGCATTTTCCATAAAAGATATGTAATTTTCATGATGGCTAAGATCAGTTAGAAAGATGGAGAATTCATCAGGATCAGTAATTTCAAAGATCGACAAATCTAAACGGGATGACAGGTCTATTTCATCGTATCTATTAAATTTAGGGGACGCTTCCTTTAATAAGGATTCTTGATTTAAAACAGAATCATCAACAGGAACATCAGACCCAAATAGCATTGAAATTAGGTAAAAAATCTTAACAAGCATAGAAAACTCCTAAAAAAATAAGATGATGTCTTGCGTTCAGAATTTCAAGAGAAAAATCCTTATTCATTGTTGTTCTGGTAATAGCGTGTTACTCTGTAGATAACGTGAATTTGCTCTAAAAACATAAAAAGTGTCATATTAAGCTTGTTAATATGCTTTGCAAATGTTGGAATCTCGCATATCTCTCCTTATGAGAGAGGTGCTTCTTACGTCGAATTCAGGTTAAGGATAAAAGGAATCGGTTATGCACAAAGATAGTACACGAGATCAGCTTAAAGACTGGGTTGTTAACCTTATTAACAACAGTGACCATCCCCTGTCAAAAAATGAAATAGCCAAACAATTAAAGCTTAAAGGCGCTGATCGTATGGCTTTAAAGGAGATTCTTAAGGACCTTCAAGGCGAAGGAAATTTGATTAAAGGGCGTCGTCGTAAGCTTGTGAGTGCATCGAATCAAAAACTGGGCAAGGGGCTCATGTCAGCAGAGATTGTGGATGTGGATGAAGATGGCTGCTTGCTCGCGGCACCTCTTGATTGGCCAAAAGGAGAAGATATCCCCGTGTTACGCATTGTTGATATGCGAAAGTCACATATGCAAGGTGCAACGGCTCTTGGTTTAACCTCGCGAATTGTTGTCAGAGTGGTCAAAAAACTGGATCATGAGTGGCATGTTAGCGTTGTTAAGCGTTTGATGAAGGACCCTAAAAAGCATTTGGGGATTTTTCAACCTAACCGCCGCGGTGGTCATATATCATCAATCAACCGTAAAGACACTTTTACCGGTGTCCATGTAAATGCTGAGGATGCTGAAGGTTTAGAAGCAGGCGATATTGTTCAATACACGGTTGACCATGGCAACCATTTTCAGTTTATCAAAGTGCTGGGCAAATTTGATGAACCGCGAATGTTTTCTGAAATTGCAATCCATAACCACGGGATACCGGCACATTTTTCGCCCGAGGCGATTCATATAGCAGAGAAGGGGCGCATCCCAGCTTTGGGCGCACGTACGGATTTTCGCGATATCCCCTTGGTGACAATTGACGGTGAAGATGCCCGAGACTTTGATGATGCGGTTTGGGCGGAACCTGATGTGGATGAGCGAAACAAAGGCGGATGGCGGGCTCTTGTGGCCATTGCTGATGTTTCCTATTATGTTCGTCCGGGTTCTGAATTGGATCGGGAAGCCAAGGAACGTGGCAACAGCGTATATTTCCCGGATCGCGTTGTGCCAATGTTGCCAGAAGCGTTGTCAAATGACATGTGTTCTTTGCGACCCAATGAAGATCGTGCTTGTATGGCTATTGAGATGATTATCACAAGCCATGGTAAGATTAAGTCCTATCGAGTAAAACGGGGGTTAATGCGATCGGTTGCACGTTTGACATACACTCAGGTACAGGCAGCTATTGATGGTAATCCTGACAAAATAACGGGACCGTTGCTCGAGTCTGTGATTACCCCTTTGCACGGTGTCTATAAAAGCTTGTTAAAAGCCCGCAATCAACGAGGAACCTTGGATCTTGATATGCCCGAACGCCAGATTGTGTTTGATGCAAAAGGACGCATGATCGACATAAAATTGCGTGAACGGTACGATGCGCATAAATTAATTGAAGAATTAATGATCGCAGCCAACGTTTGTGCAGCTAAAACACTCATCGCTAAGAACTGGCCGTGTATGTTCCGTGTCCACGATAAGCCGGATCCCGTTCGTGTGGCTAATCTCCGTCAGTTCCTTAAACAATATAAGTTGCAATTAACAAAATCGGCAGCACCAACTCCAGCTCAATATAATGATATTTTGCATCAGATAGAAGGGCGTCCATATTCACGTACCGTCAGTGAACTTGTTCTAAGATCTATGGCGCAAGCGCAATATAGCCCGAATAATGTCGGTCACTTTGGACTGAGTTTAGGGCAATATGCCCACTTTACCTCACCCATTCGTCGTTATTCAGACCTAATTGTTCATCGCAGTCTGATTGCGGCTCTGGATCTTGGGGACGGCGGCTATGATAAACGCCCAGATGATCTTGAGGGAATCGGTCAGCATTTGTCTGAGACAGAACGACGTGCGGCGACGGCAGAACGTGAAGTAACAGATCGCTACACCATTGCCTATGTCTCAAGCAAGGTTGGCCAAGATTTTGATGTGGCTATTGTTGGTGTTAACCGTCACGGATTGTTTGTGGAAATTGAATCATCCGGTGCCGAAGGCTTTGTCCCTATGCGGACACTCAATTGGGATTATTTTACCTTTGACGAAGCAAACCATCGACTTGTGGGGCGCCGTACCAAAGCATCTTATCAATTGGGTCAAAAGGTTCGCGCTCAACTGGTTGATGCAGAGGTTCAGACAAATAGCTTGAGCTTTAACTTGATCCCAGATGTTCCGTTTAAAAAGGAAAAAGGCGGCGATCGTAAGTCTGCCGCTAAGGATAAACGTAAGAAAGTAAAATTTAAAAAGTGACCTGCATTAACGCCCCTTCCCTTGAGGGAGATATGTTGCGAGGAGCGGTAGAAATTAAGGAATGTCATGGTAGTCAGATTTTTAGATCAAACATTAATCAATCAAATCGCAGCGGGTGAGGTCATTGAACGCCCAGCCTCAGCCATAAAAGAGTTGGTAGAGAATGCTATTGACGCGGGAGCAACTCGCATTGATGTAGTGGTACGTGATGGTGGAAAGACTTTGATTTCCGTTACTGATAATGGCGGGGGAATGAGCCCTGATGACTTAGCTTTATCAGTTGAACGTCATGCGACTTCTAAAATTCCGGATGGGGACTTATTTAATATCCGAACTCTTGGTTTTCGTGGAGAAGCCTTGCCATCCATTGGGTCGGTTAGCCGCCTGACAATTACGTCCCGTCCCCAAGATGGTGATGCTTGGAAAATTGTTGTCGAGGGCGGGCAGACAAATCCTGTTGAACCGTCATCCGGTAGTCACGGCACCAAAGTTGAGGTTCGTGACTTGTTTTATGCGACACCGGCTCGGCTTAAGTTTTTAAAAACCGCCACAAGTGAGTTGAATCATATTACCGATATCATTTATCGTCAAGCCTTGGCGAATCCTCAGGTGGATTTTACGCTGCGTCATGATGATAAAACAGTTATTAACTTCACGATGGGGGTTGATCGTCTCAATGCGATTCTGGGTAAAGATTTTAAGGATAACTCCCTTGACGTTAACTTTGCCCGTGAAGAATCAAAACTAACCGGATGGGTTAGTATTCCAACCTATAACCGCAGCAATTCCACCGATCAATATTTATTCGTAAACGGTCGGCCTGTTAAGGATAAGTTGTTTTCAACAGCCTTGAAAATTGCCTATCAGGATGTGCTGGCTGGTAATCGATTTCCGTGTACTTGTTTATTCTTGGATTGTGATCCGGAAGATGTGGATATTAATGTTCATCCCGCCAAAGCTGAAGTGCGTTTCCGTGATCCTAACTTGATGCGCGGATTTATTATTGCAGCCGTTCGTGATGCGCTAAATTCTATGGCAAACCGCACATCCACACACTTGGGTGACAAGGCTATTATGGCTTTTGGTCGGCCTGTTGATCCTGTGGTTCGAGCATTTCCGCGTACTTTTACGCCAACTGACGTGCCTGCCCCTATTATACAAGCTCAACAACCTCGTTTGAGTATGCCAACACGGTCGTCTTATGCCCCGCTTTCAGAGTATAAACCGTCCTATGTTCCACCAACTCCGTCACAGATGGCATCGGTGATGCAAATGGTCCATGCTCAAGAAGAAATCCGTGAAGACCATCCACTGGGATATGCTAAGGCCCAAATCCATGAGACGTATATTGTAGCACAATCATCAGATGCCTTGATCTTGGTTGATCAGCATGCCGCCCATGAGCGATTAGTTTACGAGCGGATGAAAGCCGATTTGGCCAGTGGTATTGTTAAGCCTCAGGCATTATTGATACCGACAATCATTGAAATGACTCAAGCACAACATAACGCGATAGAAACTGTTTTGCCCTCTCTCACTCAATACGGTTTTAATGTTGAATCCTTTGGCGATCAAGCCGTTGTGGTTCGAGAAGTGCCGTCTTTGCTGATTAAGTGTAATATTAAGCAATTGATGGTAGACTTGGCGACTGAAATCATTGAGCGTGAGACAACAACGACGATTGAAGCTGCGCTGCATGATATTTTGGCGGATAAGGCTTGTAAGAATAGCATTAGGGCAGGGCGCAAACTAAATATTGAGGAAATGAACGCTTTGTTGCGTGATATGGAGAAAACCCCATCATCCAATCAATGCAATCATGGGCGCCCGACTTTCATAAAACTGAGTAAAGCTGACATGGAGAAGTTATTTGAACGCGCCTAAACTATCTAAACAGGTCGAATCGATGATCCGTGTTGATCAGGCCGGTGAATACGGAGCAACGCGGATCTATGCAGGGCAGCTGGCCGTTCTGGGGAATTCATCCATTGGCGATACGCTGCGTCACATGCTAAATCAAGAAGAAGTTCACCTGAAGACATTTAATGACATGTGTGTTGAACGCGGTGTCCAGCCAACCCTAATGCAACCGCTGTGGCACATTGGTGGCTTTGCCATGGGTGCTGTCACAGCCCTCATGGGGGAAAAGGCAGCGCATGCCTGTACCATAGCCGTCGAAGAAGTTATCGCAGATCATTATCAAGATCAGTTGACCAAATTAGATGAGTCCGAAGCTGAGTTAAAATCCATTGTTCACCAATTCCGCGAAGAAGAACTGGAGCACAAAGATCATGCCGAACAAGAGGGCGGACGCGATGCCCCGCTGTATGAGAGCATAACCTCTGTCGTTAAGGGCATAACACGCGCCGCTATTTGGGTGTCGGAAAAGATCTGATAGGAGTTTAGGTTTAAATCAACTGACTTGGCGCATCAGACACAGCAGCAGTCCCCAAATTTAATTCAGCCATTTTGGGTTCTTCTAAAAGGGGGATTTTACAGGTCACGGTTGTGCCCTTACTACTTTCTGATTCAATGTGAACTGTGCCCCCGTGAAGCCCTATAAAGCTTTTTACTAAGGGCAAACCAATTCCGGGACCTTTTAGTCGGTTTCTCTTTGATTCAAAAAGCTCTTGAATTTCCTGTTGTTGATCCTGCGATATGCCAACTCCGTTATCATGAACGGTAAAGATTAGGTTGTCCCCATCTTCGTCAACCTCAGTATCTGCGATAATTTCAATCAAACCACCAGATGGCGTATATTTAATTGCATTCATAAGGAGGTTAAAAATAGATTGTTTTAGACGTCGCTCATCAGCGAGGAATCTTTTTATTTTTGTATTATTGCGATAAACAACTTCTAATCCATGGTCATTAGAACGATTAAAAATCAATGCGATTAGACTGTCGAGGAATGGGTTAAGTTCAACCGGATGAATTTTTAATGTTAGTTGGCCGGCTTCGACGCTAGCGAAGTCAATGATATCGTTAATTAATGATAGTAATCGTTGTGATGAATCATTAATCCCTTCGCAGTAATCGATCTGTCGCTCATTCAGAGATCCAAAATATTGCTGTAACATAATTTCGGTAAATCCGATGATTGTGTTTAATGGGGCGCGCAGTTCATACGAGACATGGGAAATAAAGTCAGACTTAAATTTGTCAGCTTGTTCAAGAGCTTGGTTACGTTCTTTTAATGCTTCTTCAAAACGCCAGCGATCTGAAACATCAACAAACCCTAGCAGATGAGAACCATCTGGCAATGGAACATAGGATACTTGGATAACAGAATTGTCCGCTAAAATGACACGTTCTATTTGAGGTTGGCGTTTATTAAATAACTCCAAAGCCTTTTGGCGGAAACTATCCCATTGTGTATAACCATTGAAACGGTGACGGATCTCGTATAGGATTTCACCAGCATGTCGTTCAGGGGCTAACTCAATGTCTTCAATCTGCCAGATACTTGCTGCAGCTGAGTTTGATAATCTTAATCGATTGTCGCTTCCTAAGACAATAATGCCTTCATAAAGATGATCAAGGGTTTCTTTTTGAACAGCTATTAATGTATTGTAACGCCGTTCCATGGCAAGTTTGTCGGTCACGTCGTCAAATAGGAATAATAACCCACCCATTGGGTGAGGCGAGGTCATCATTCTTAGAATCTGACCATCAGGGAGATGCACCAATTCTTGGACTGGTGTTAATAGGGTATTAAATAGAGCCAGTTGCGAATTACGATAGGTAATAAAGTCAGATACCTCTGGCAATTTTCGCCGTTCACGCAAATCTTGTAGTATTTCATGAAATGTTGGTTTTGAATAAAGGAATTTTTCGTCAAAATCAAAAAGTTTTTCATAAGCCTTATTAAAGAATTCCAATCTTTTATCTGTGCCATAAACCACAATTGGTGTTGAAAGATTGTGAAGGATATCTTGGTGAGCGCTAACGTGTTTGGCGAGAATGGCATGAGCTTCTTCCTGATCGGTATAATCCATGGCATAGCCGATTGTTTTGTCAGAAAGAGGAATTTCACTAAGTTCAAGTAATCGCCTTTGTCCCTCAATCACAACATGAACTCGTTTAGATTGAGGTTGCTTTGTTAAAAGGGCTCGATTGGCTAAATTATAGGGACTTGAGGCGCGCGAGCGATCGATCAGCTCACGTTGATTTTCCAAAGCATCTGTGCTTGTTGTGTCTAGTACGCCACTGTAAACAAGATTACAATAGGATAGGTTCTTGTCACTGTTCCGCCCCCAAATTGCAATCGGAATGTTATCAAGGGCGTCTCGTAAAAAATTACGTTCCTCATAAAGTTCGGATACCTTGCTGTGCAGTCGATCTAAAAGAAAATCCTCGTCCGAGACATCAGAAAAAGCTAAGACACAGTATTGATCTTCTTTTTCTGTGAATGTGTATCCAACAACTTTTATCTTCGAGCGTGTTTCAACAAGGGTGAGTGTCAATTCAAAAGGATCGCTTGATTCTTTTAGAATTGATATTTGTTGATCCAACTTATAAGCATCATCTGCAACAAATTGATTGATAATATCTTGTATGGAAATTTTATTAACGGGGTCCAGCCCTAATAGTTCAATTAAGTTGTAAGAGCACTCAAAAGTACCGCCACTTTTGGGCCACCAACATCGAGACTCAACAGCACTGTCGATTAAGATTTTATAAAGGACATGCTTATCTTTCAGAAGGTAGACCCTAGTCCTTAGTTTTTGAATATACCTGAACATTGGAATTGCCGCGAGAAATATGCCTATGGCTATTCCCGCTAAAGCGATGAGAAGTGGCTCAATTTCATCTATACAAATCCAGTATAATAAGTTATCTATCATATGCGATCCCAATGATTTGTGCACAGTTTGCACATATCAATTTTCCTATCAAGGTGATCAAACAACTCAAAAGTTCGATCAAGTCACGGTTATTTTAAGAGTAACGCTTATCTTTTCTTATTTCATTAATTTTTTACACTTTTGAAATAAATTAGTGCTAAAGTGAATATATGATGTATTCCTATGGATGGTTCGTAAGATGACAAAAAAGAGTGATACTAGCAAAGATACTAAAAAAGCAAAAAATGTTACTGAGTCAGCATCAGAAAAACCTAAAACCAAAAAGGTAAGTAAAAAAGCTACCCCGGCTAAAAAAGCTGCTTCGGCTAAGAAAAAAGGCGAGTATTTGTGGACAAAATCTTACCCGGCCAGCATAAGTTGGGATATTAGTATTCCTGACAAACCCCTTTGGGACTTGATGGATGAGGCTGTAAAAAATGCGTCAGATCGTCCGTGTGTTGACTTCCTAGGTAAAAAGTTTACCTATGGGGAAGTTGGGCTATTGATCACTAAGATGGCACAAGGACTACAAAAAATTGGTGTCAAAAAGGGGACAAAAGTTGGCATTTTTATGCCAAACGCTGTGTACTATGTAATTTCTTATTTTGCAATTCTTAAGGCTGGTGGTGTTGTTGTTAATTATAATCCACTATATACAGATAAAGAAGTAACGCATCAAATTAATGATTCGCAAACTGAAATTATGGTAACACTTGATTTGGCATTTCTGTATGATAAACTCGTCCAGCTTATGGATAAAACTTCACTAAAAAAACTTATTGTTTGTTCTGTTGCAAAGAGTTTGCCATTCCCTAAAAATTATCTGTTTAAACTATTTAAGGCAAAAGACGTTGCAAGCGTAACCTATTCAGCGAAAATCTTGAGTTTTGAAGATTTAGTCTCGGGGGATGGTAACTATAAGCCAGTATCTGTTGCTCCAGCGAAAGACGTGGCTCTTCTCCAATATACTGGGGGGACAACAGGGGTTCCTAAGGGGGCGATGTTAACGCATAAAAATGTTTATGCAAATGCATTGCAGGCACAAACATGGTTTGAAAAAACACAGTACGGGCAAGAACGTTTTCTTGCTGGCTTGCCGCTCTTTCATGTTTATGCAATGACAGCAGTAATGACACTCGCTATTCGGAATGCTGCAGAGATGGTGATGATGTTCCCGCGCTTTAATGCGCAGGATGCTATGAAGATGATCCAAAAGCACAAGATCACTTTTTTTCCAGGCGTTCCGACAATGTATAATATGATATCAAGTCAATCTAACGTTTCCAAGATTGATATGACATCTTTAAAAGCGTGCCTATCCGGTGGTGCTGCTTTGCCGCAAAAAGTTAAAGAAGATTTCGAAGGGTTAACCGGATGCAAACTTGTCGAAGCTTATGGTTTAAGCGAAACTTCGCCTGCAGCCACATCAAATCCAATCTATGGCCTAAATAAAACAGGGTCAATTGGTTTGCCGTTTCCGGGAACAGAAATTGCCATATTATCTTTAGAAAATCCAAAGTTACAGTGTCCCGTTAATATTAATGGTCAAATAGCGATCAAGGGACCTCAAGTTATGTTAGGTTATTGGAATCGACCTGAAGATACAGCAAAAACATTCCAAGATGACTATTTCTTAACAGGTGACGTTGGTTATATGGATGAGGACGGTTACACTTTCTTAGTTGATCGTATTAAAGATCTTATTATCTGTAGCGGTTTTAATGTATACCCTCGTATGGTTGAAGAGGTTATTTATAAACATCTCGATGTTTCTGAAGTTACCGTAATTGGTGTACCAGATGAAAAACGAGGGGAAACGGTCAAGGCATTTGTTAAGTTAAAAGATGGGCGTAGCCTGACTGAGCAGCAATTGTTTGATTATCTTAAGGATAAGCTTTCTCCGATTGAAATGCCAAAATATATTGAATTTCGTGATGAACTCCCCAAGACGATGATTGGAAAATTATCTAAGAAAGAGCTAAAGGCTGAAGAAAGTCAGAAATAGCTAGCAAATACTTAGTGTTATTAAAGCACCCAGTTCGTATAGGAATAAGATTGTGTGCGACGCATTAGAGTATTTTCGGCGTATTTTTAAGGAGCTTTGCTTAGAACTATGCTCTTCTTTCTGTTCAATTAACCTGAGTTTCATATAAGACGGTCTATCAAGCAATAGAACCCGTCATTCCCGGCTAGAAATTCTGGGTTTTCAAAGAAAACCCTTAAGATTTTCTTGATCGCGGATCTAGGCAACCATAAAAAAACATAGATCTCCAATCAATCAAAGTTCGATTTTCTAACGAAACCCAAGCTTTGCTCGTCTGAGATGAAGAGTGTGTCTGATGTTTCTTATATCGAACTCACCTTAAATTAAAGAGTTTCTTTATTCATGCGTTTTTTTATGAGGTATGATCGTTTTTGGAATTGCTGGATTGGCAACACCTTTTTAAAGTTTGGAATATTGCTTCCTGTATTTTATTTGTAGCATTTCTTATCAATGCCTTAAGTGAATTATATAAAAAAGCCTCCCATAAGGGAGGCTGAGTTGTGTTCCAGCAAGCTTAACGCTTGGAGAATTGGAAACGACGACGAGCTTTTGCCAAACCGTATTTTTTACGTTCAACAACACGGCTGTCACGTGTTAAGAATCCGCCGGCTTTTAAGACGCCACGGAGTTCCGGTTCAAAGAATGTCAAGGCACGGCTGATACCGTGGCGCAATGCACCAGCTTGACCTGATAATCCACCACCTTTAATCGTGCACCATACATCGTATTGAGCTGTACGATTTGCAACACCAAATGGTTGTTGGATCAACATGCGCAATACCGGACGAGCAAAATATGTATCGAGTTCACGACCGTTGACGAGAATTTTACCTGTCCCTGGCTTTAGCCAAACGCGAGCAATCGCATTTTTACGCTTACCTGTTGCATAGGAACGACCTTTTGCATCAAGTTGTTGCTTGTATGTTACTTTTTCTTCTGTTGTTCCAGCAGGAGCTTGAACCGCAGATTTTAGATCTTCTAGACCGACTTTATCTGTAGTGCGTGCCATTATTAGATGCTCCTTACATTCTTACGGTTCATAGCTGCAATATCTAAAACCTCTGGGTTTTGTGCTGCGTGTGGGTGTTCAGAACCTGCGTATACACGCAAGTTGCTCATGATTTGGCGACCTAATGGACCGCGCGGAACCATACGTTCAACTGCTTTTTGAATAACGCGCTCTGGATGCTTACCGGTGATAATTTGACCGATTGTACGTTCTTTGATCCCGCCAGCATACCCTGTGTGCCAGAAGAATTTCTTTTGAGCAAGTTTGTCGCCTGTCAAGTGAACTTTTTCAGCGTTGATAATGATAACGTTATCACCACAGTCAACATGGGGTGTGTAAGATGCTTTGTGCTTACCGCGCAAACGGTTTGCAACCAAAGAAGCCAAACGACCAAGAACGAGATCTTGTGCGTCGATAAGAATCCATTTCTTTTTGACTTCACTTGGCTTAATAGACAATGTACGCATGACATTAAACCTTATTTATATAATTAAAACTGTACTCAATATCCCATACAGCCCGGTTTATGTCAAACAAAATAATGCGGTATTTTGGTACCTTGTAATTGTTAGCATATACATTTTATGTTTTGACAAAGTGTTATAAAACAAGGTTTTCTATTGGTGAAATAGTTTGAAATATTAAAAACGCTTGCCCATATTACAGTAAATTTGGTATTTGTTAAAAATACCGTTTAGGGAGTCTATGGATGGGACTTGACCTTTAATACAATAACGAACCTTTTAGGTGGTTTATGAAATATAACCAAGATGTCGCAGGAAATATTGATCCTGTTACTGTGTCAAATGGTGCAAAAACCTCTGGTAATTCAGAATTATATCGCTATTGGCAAGTCCGTATTCTTTATTCATTGACGTTTGGATATGCTGCATTTTATTTGGTGCGGCAAAACTTCAATTTTGCCTTACCTGTTCTTGTCGAAGAGTTCGGTTATACTCGTATGGAATTAGGGTATATCATGTCTCTGTGGCAAATTGTTTATGGGATCGGCAAGTTTGTCAATGGTTATTACAGTGATCGATCGAATGCCCGTCGATTTATGAGTATTGGTTTATTGTTATCATCCCTGACCTGTCTTTTGATGGGGTTTGGTACTGCATACTGGTATTTTGCCGTGGTTTGGGGAATTAGTGCCTGGGTACAATCCATGGGATGGCCACCTGTTGCCAAACTGTTACCGCGTTGGTTTGCGCCGACAGAGTTAGGTACTGTTTGGGGAATTGCAAATATTTCTCATCAAGTCGGTGGTGCTGTTATTGCTGCTTTGTCTGGGTTTATTATTCCCATGTATGGTTGGCAAAGCTTTTTCTTTTTGCCGGCTGCAGCATCGTTAATTATAGCTGTTTTTTTGTTTGAGCGCTTGCGCGATACGCCAAAATCATTGGGACTAAATTCAATCGAAGTTCATCGTGGTTTAGTAAAAACTGAAGCAGAGGTTGAGGACAATGATGATGGCAATGATATTACGCCGATGGAAGTTGTCAAAACCCTTGCTCGCAGTCGCAATCTCTGGTTTGTTTGCTTGGGTAATATGTTCCTCTATATTGTTCGCATGGGGGTATTGACATGGGCTCCAACATTCTTAAAAGAAAGTAAGGGAGCTGCCTTTGTGGCATCTGGGTTGCAAGTTATGGGATTTGACCTTGCCGGTATGATTGGTGGGATTACAGCCGGTTATCTTTCAGACAAGGTTTTTAAAGGACGTCGTGGACCTGTTAGCTTTTTCTTTATGATTGCTTTGGTTGGCGCCTTGATTTATTTTTGGACAGTTCCTGCCGGGCATGATTATTTGAACGCAATTGCGATGGTACTTGTCGGATTCTTTGTTTATGGGCCACAAGTTCTCGTTGGTGTTGCCGCAGCAGATTTTTCCACCAAAAAAACAGTCGGTATGGCTGTTGGTGTAACGGGTACTTTTGCTTATATTGGAAGCGCCCTTAGCGGCATTATTGTCGGCTGGTTGGCTGACAAATATGGCTGGAATGCAGGATTTATTTTCTTTATTGGTTCTGCTGTGTTATCCTGTGTTTGCTTTGCACTAACATGGACAGCACGTGCTGCTATATTAGACAAAAATAAAGTTTAATAAATTTTATGAAATTTGTTGGTTATTGTTAATTTATTTTGTTAAGATTGAACTACTATGAAACAAGAAGCACACGCATTTAATCTCGTGAATCCATCACAATTAAGCTTTAAAGCTCCGAAAACTATTGTCCTTGTTGGACTTATGGGAGCGGGAAAAACAAGTATTGGTCGTCGTTTGGCAAAGCGTCTTGATGTTGATTTTTTTGATTCTGATCACGAAGTTGAGGTTGCAGCAGGCTGTCCGATCAAAGAAATTTTTAATGTTTATGGAGAAGATGCGTTTCGTATTGGTGAATTTCGCGTAATCAATCGGTTACTTGATCAAGATACACATGTTTTAGCCACAGGTGGTGGTTCTTTTATGGAAGAAAACACCCGTAAAGTCATTAAGGAAAAAGCTATTTCTGTTTGGCTTAAGGCTGATCTTGATACTTTGGTTGCGCGTGTATCCCGAAGGACAGATCGTCCATTGCTTGAGGATGCCGAAGCTCATCATGATGTTCTTGCAGATCTCATTAATGAACGATATCCGGTCTATCAAGAGGCTGATGTGGTTGTTGATACATTTGATGAGCCGACAAATACAACAGTTGATCGTGTTATTGTCGCACTAGCAGAATACATTCGCGATCGTTTTCCAAAAGATTACGTTTTGAAATCGCTGTAAATTAATTTTGAGACACAATAGGGGTTTAAATGAAGTTCGTAAGTCGTGTTTTTTTATACGTGACTGTGTCTCATTCTGCGGTAATGGCTGATAATTCATCAACAGGTACTTTTTTTGATGGAATTAAAGGTTTTTTTTCCAAAAAAAATGTTGATGACAAACCAGATTCTAGTGTTGTTGCACCGGTTGCTGTAGCTGATGATTCATCATCGGTGGCTCCAAGCTTAGGTGTTTGGGGAACAATTAACAGGTTTTTCCAATCTAAGACTTCGGGTACTGCTGAAACAGTAAAAACGCAATCATCTACTTCTGTAAAAGCAATTGCAGGAGAGGTAGAGCCTATTCCAGCAGACAAAGTTTTCAAGGAAAATAATAAATCAGACGCGATCAAGATTGAGCATTCAACAGAAATTGCATCGCACAAAGCTAAATATACCATTTCGTTAGAAAAGAATTTCGGGGACGATGTCTCTGATGCTTCGGGTGAAATGGTTATTAACGTTTACGATGCGGGTGATGGTTTTGTTTTTGAACAAAACTCATCCCTAACCATTTATAATGGCGATGGGGAAGGAGAGCAAATTGTAACAAACTTAGTTACATGGCAAAACTATGACGGCTCTCGTTACCGCTTCACATCTCGTACAGTTAGAAACGGCGAAGAGGAAGAGCTTATCAAAGGTGAGGCCGTGAAAGATTTGTCAACCCATCAGACGCGTATTAAGTACACAAAACCAAATGAATCTGAGATTGCAACATCTTACGACACTGTTTTTCCATTGCATCACTTAATCAATGCTCTGAAAGAAGCAAAACAAGGCAAAGCTGCTGTATCCAATGTTGTGTTTGATGGGAGCAGTGAAACCCATGAGGCAGTATCTGTTGATACGATTTTAGGGGCTCCTAAGAAATCAGATTTGAAAATTAAATCCGATAAAGATATATCAACATCCTCTGTTTGGCCCATGCGTCTGGCCGTGTATGCCCCTGGTAGTAATGGTCCGGAACCCGATTACGAAATGGTGCAGAATGTCTTTGATAGTGGCGTAATTAAAGATATGACACTGGACTATGGTTCGTTCCAAGTCAAAGCAACACTAAGTGAAATTGACTTTTACGAAACTAAATAATGAGTGGTATTGTTAAAAAATCAGTTGATCTCTTTGGTCATCAAACTTCTGTGTCCATGGAGAAGGAATTCTGGGCAGCTTTGGATATAATTGCAAAGAAGGATAAGAAATCTATTCGCCAAATTATCCTTGACGTTGATACAAAACGATTGCAAGAAGGCTCGGTCTATAATCTTTCCGGTAGTTTGCGGGTACACATCTTGGAGTATATACTCTCTGAGTGCGGACCAGATGAGAAGAACTGGAATAGTTTTGAAAAAAAGTATGACACAATATTTTAGAAAGACTCTCTAATGAAAAAATTAAAATTACTTTTACCACTTATTCTTGTAGGATGCTCTTCATCAGTCAAAGACTCTGGATCCTTAAAGGAAAGGCCCAGTCGAATTGAAATGCTCAATGGAATGGCTAGGTTAAGTTTCCTTTTAAATGAAAAAAATACAATTAATGATTTTAAGGTAATGTTTAAAGACGATTTTGACAAGAAATCAAAGAAATTCAACCCGGAAACTAATTGTATAGAGTATAAAATCCATATTTATCCATCTTTGAAAAGGCAGACTGTCGTTGGATTTGATAAAAATGGTAACTATATTTACTTTATTGAAGTAGATCATCCCAAAATAGAAAAAAGAAATACTATTAACTGGGCCAAAGATTTCGAGAAAAAGTATAAATAATTGTTGTTTCAGGTGAGGCTAGAAGCTTGTTAGATTGCTGGACGTGTTACGATGCAACAAGCTTACTTATATAGAGTTGCTATAGAGGTCCTTAATAATCATTAAAGATTTTTTTGCTTAATATACTTCTATGGGTTGTCAATAGTAATATGGCAGCTCATTATATGAAGAAATATATACTGGCGGTCTTGGGTCAGGGTTCAAGTTACGAATCATTTAAAACACTCACAAGAAAATTGATTTCAGATTGTTGTTTATCAGATTCTGATCAGTGTAGGGTTTATCCTGTTAAGGGAAATGCTATTGATATTATCCACCCTGTTAGTCAAACAAATGATATTATTCTTTGGATTAGTCACTCGTACCTTGTCATCAAGTTCAAAAATCCCCTTGTTTGTTGTTGTTGGCATGGATCCATTTGAAAATTAGAATCGGCAACTCATCCCTAAGAAAGGGGTAATATTATCGGAATAGCGAGCGAGGCCAACGTAGGCTCCTGCGTCAACCTGAACGTTATCGGTGATGGAATAGGACATACCAAAATCAAAAGTAACGTCCCACTTAGAGTTGTGTTCAGCTGATCGTTGAGTGAAAATTTCTGAGAAGCCTGAAATTTTGTCAGTAAAATCATAGCTAAGAGAGGCTGAATTAATAAAATTAAACACATGTCTTCGAGAACTTTCCCCTCGTTGATAATCAATCTCAGTCATTAGTCCTAAGCCTAGCTTGTCAGTTATATGTATATCCAAAGGAAAAATAAGCCCACCATCATAAGATTTATTGCCTAAATGATTAGAGTTTGTCGGAACTTTAACAAAAGGAATGATTCCGAATGACGTTTTTTCACTCCCCTCATTGCCCCAAAAATTATATTTAAACCGTATAATTGTATCATCAAAGCCTTGTTTTCGGTCTGTTGATTGATCCGTGATGCTTTTTGTTTTGATAGAGTTAAAACTTGTCATTATAAAATCAAGTTCAAGCTGATCAAGTAATCCTATTCTGAAATTTGGAGCAAATATAGTATGGCCGTACGTTCGTGTTTGATCTTGCTTGTTTCGATCATAAGTCAGTGTTACAAGATCAAATTCAACTTGATAATGTCCTGCATCAACGGTATACGGACCTTCTGTTTTATCAGGACGATCAGTCGATAATTCTCTTAGATGAGTAGAGGGTGTTGGCGAGAATATAGTATATTTTGTTTTATCAATATGCTTTGTATTTATCGTTGCGAATACCGAAGATGTAAATAATATACTTAAAATAAGTGTGGTGCCAAATAAATTCATATTTACACTAATCAAAAAATGAAATTATAATTTATTTTAATATAATTTGTTCGGGCTGTGTAGAGCTTTTGCTTATAATTTATTGAGCCTTAACTGACAACTCACTACTCACAAAGTTTTTTGGCAATATCCAAGGCAAAGTAAGTTAGAATCCCCTGTGCCCCCGCCCGTTTAAACGCAATCAAGGATTCCAACACGACACGATCTTCATCCAGCCAGCCATTTTGTGCGGCCGCCTTAATCATAGCGTATTCACCGCTAACCTGATAGGCAAGTGTCGGGATATTGAATTGTGTTGTGGCTCGTTGAATAATATCAAGATAAGGCATTCCGGGCTTGATAATGATCATATCTGCACCTTCTTGGATGTCTTGGGCAATTTCACGCATAGACTCATCGCTGTTAGCGGGATTCATCTGGTAGGTTTTTTTGTCCTTAAGGCCACTAAGGGTTCCAACACCGACAGCTGTGCGGAACGGTCCATAGAACCCTGATGCGTATTTAACGGCATAGCTAATGATCATTTTATTTTGATGGCCGTGATCATCAAGATATTCGCGAATAGCACCGATGCGTCCGTCCATCATATCTGAGGGGGCCAAAGCATCTGCTCCTGCTTGAGCCTGAACATAAGCTTGCTGCTCAAGGATCTCGATCGTTGCATCGTTATCAATGCGTCCGTCAATGATAATTCCATCATGGCCATGATCGGTATAGGGATCAAGGGCAACGTCAGTGATGACGCCCAAATTAAGATCCATGGATTTAATTGCTCGCACAGCCCGACAGATTAGATTATCTGGATTGAGTGCTTCAGCTCCGTCATGGCTGCGCAGATGTGTTGGTGTTGTAGGGAAGAGGGCTATGGCAGGGATTCCAAGGTCTGCCGCTTGCTGTACTGCTTCAACCAACTCATCAAGGGTAAGACGTTGTACACCCGGCATGCTCGCAATTGTTGGCGACGTCTCTGCCTCACGGACAAAAATAGGCCAGATCAAGTCGCTTGGGGTTAGGTCGTTTTCTGAACACAAGTCACGCACCCAAGAAGCTTGGCGGTTGCGCCTTAAACGTGTGGTTGGATAGCGACCAATAATCATAAATTCCCTCTTTTATTGTTATTAAATAACAGTTACCCTAATCCTATAGAATTTTATTGAAATTTGCACCATGGATTTTTATTTAGATTCCGAACAAACCCAAATTAAGCAGATGGCAGAAGAGTTTGCCAAGGAAAAGCTTGAACCATATGCAGGTGAATGGGATTCAAAAGAATATTTTCCAGTTGATGTTATGCGTGAAGCTGCGCAGTTGGGATTTGCAGGACTTTTTATAAAGGAAGAATTTGGGGGGTGTAACCTAACACGATTACATGGTGCTTTGATTTTTGAAGCACTATCCTATGGTTGTGTCGCAACGTCAGCCTATTTGTCGATCCACAATATGGTTGGCGGCATGATTCAAAAATTTGGATCAGCTAAGCAACAGGCTCAGTGGCTGCCCAAATTATCTTCGTTAGAGTGGCTTTCTAGTTATTGCTTGACTGAACCCTCCAGTGGCTCTGATGCTGCATCCTTGAAAACTCGAGCCATTAGAGATGGGGATCATTATGTTATTAATGGCTCAAAAGCATTTATTTCTGGGGCAGGAGTTAGTGACCTTTATGTTGTCATGGTTCGTACCGGTGATGATGGTCCAAAGGGGATTTCGACTGTTGTTATTGAAAAGGGAACGCGGGGTCTATCTTTTGGTAAACCAGAAGAAAAGATGGGATGGAAATCCCAACCAACGTGTGTGGTCAATTTTGATAATTGCCGTGTTCCGATTGAGAATCGATTGGGCGAAGAGGGGGATGGGTTCAAAATTGCTATGACAGGCCTTGACGGAGGGCGCATTAATATTGCAGCTTGTTCCTTGGGTGGTGCTCAACGGGGCTTAGATTTAACAAAATCTTATATTAAAGAGCGTCAACAGTTTGGTCAAAACCTTGCCTCATTTCAATCAGTCCAATTTAAAATTGCAGACATGGAAACTCAGTTGTCAGCCGCACGGCTTATGGTACACCGCGCTGGTTTTATGGTATCCAAGGGCGATCCTAATGCAACACAATATTGCGCCATGGCTAAACAGTTTGCAACAGATGTGGGGTCGGCTGTGGTCAATGAAGCCTTACAAATACATGGTGGTTACGGTTATATCAAAGAATATCAAATTGAACGATTAGTTCGAGATCTGCGTGTTCATCAAATTTTAGAAGGAACCAATGAAATTATGCGAGTAATTATCGCGCGAAAAGTCTTAGGTTAGGAGATATAAATGTCAGCAACAGCACAAACAGCAACACACGATCCGGAAGTATTATTTCATATAGATGGGCATGCCGGCATCATTACGTTGAACCGTCCTCGAGCACTTAATTCGCTCAATTTGGAAATGATCCGTGAGATGATGCGGGTTCTCAAGGAATGGGCGGAAAATGATAAGGTTGCATTTGTCTTGATTGAAGGAGCTGGTGATAAGGCATTTTGTGCTGGCGGCGATATTCGTTCCGTTTATCAAGCGCGACTCGAGGGTAAACGTGACTATAAAGATGCAATTTTCCGCGAGGAATACCAGCTGAATTATTATATTAGCCAATACCCCAAACCCTATATTTCATTGATTAATGGGATCTGTATGGGCGGCGGCATGGGGATTTCTATCCACGGTAGCCATAGAATTGTAACGAACAAAACAGTGATGGCGATGCCAGAGACAGGGATTGGTTTTTTCCCTGATGTCGGTGGAAGTTACTTCTTAAATAAATGTCCGGGCCAAATTGGCATGTTTATGGCCATTACAGGTGAAAAGATTACAGCTGGGGATGCCATTTATACGGGACTGGCGACACATTATATATCGTCAGAAAAAATAGGCGATCTAAGGACGGCTCTTATTTCTGCACAAAATGCCGATGATGTTGAGCAAATCCTGAACCAATATAAAGAGTCTGCTCCTTCTTCGGACCTAGCAAGTAATCAGGCCTTAATTGATGAAATCTTTGAGGGTAAAAGAATTGAAGATATTTTGGAAAAGCTCTATGCTGCAAAGCACCACAAAGCTTATGACTGGGTTCGTGCCTTAGCAAAAAAATCGCCTATGAGTATAGCTGTTGCCTTTACTATGTTGAAAAAGACAAAAGAGTTGTCTTTGAAAAAATGCTTACCAATTGAGTACCGACTGAGCCAACGTTTTGTCGAACATTATGACTTTTTTGAAGGAATTCGAGCGCTTTTAGTTGATAAAGATAATGAACCAAAATGGCAACCAAACCATATATCAAAAGTGAAGACAGCAGAAGTCCGCGAGTATTTTAAAGATCTAGGCGCTAAAGAGTTGAAGCTGTAACCTATCCCAAGGGAATAGGGGGCCTGGGTCAGTTTTATATGTACCATCAGGTCTCATCGGAGAAATGTCGCTGTGTCTCACTAGATTCGAAGAAGTGAGACTATGTCGGTTTATAATGTCTTTGATGAGAGCTGCACCTATTAATATTTGCTCGTCAGTATAAGGGGCAAATGTGTGGGGTTCCGTCGTATCGTCATAGCCGGGTGCATGAAATTCGATACCAATAGAACATGGATTTAAACCATTTTGACAACCGGGAAGTTCATTAAGGTCTTGCCACCAACTGTAGCCTGCATGCCAAGCTTTGTCAGTCTCTTCAACAAATTGTATAATGGGAATTTGGTCTGGATATTTTAGATCCGCAGAAATTCCTGTTTCTGATATGAAATCAGAGCCAGATATTTGGGGAATAAAATAGTGGGCAGATACGCCTAGACCACCATCATCTGTCGATTTTGTTAATCCATTGATCACATCCATAATAGAAAGTCCGATGCAATGAATGACCAGTGCTTTAACAGGGCATTCTTCACGACTTGAAAAATTGACGGATGGGATTTTGATTACATCATAAGCCATAAAATTCCCTTATACTACTGGTACTGGATAATGTAGCAAGTGTAAAGTATAACCTTGCTCTTCAAAAGACTGAATTACAGTTTCATCCAGATAAGACCCCAGAGCACGGGCACTATCATCAACAATAACAAGATGTCCTTTTGGTAAGTGCAGCGTTGGTAAGAGTTTTAACATCCCAGGCCCTTTATTGTGTCCGATAAAGGCAAAACCATCATGGTATGAATAAACATGATGATCGTCAATAACAACAATATGACCAGATAAAGCCAGATCTTGACCGCTTAGATCAATTCCTGAAGTCTGAGACATTGTTGAAATTTTTACTTTTGTAAGCCCAAGTAATTCAGTTTGTTCCATCTCAGACAATAATTTGTAGGCACCTTTATGGATTGCATCATAGTCGATTAAATCAGGATTGTCTTGTTGTCTGGCATCCATTAAATTTGGATGTATATTCATATCTTGTGCCATTATATTCAGCACGGTATCAATGACAGGAGGCCGTGCTGTTGTCACCATAAAGGGAACGCCGCGAGAACGAATGCGCTTGATAATACTGGAGGCTTCCGGATGGCGAAGTGTGTGATCAACTTCATGCTCAAGACGGAATCGCTTAGTGTGTGGGCAAAACCATGAGCCATCATGATTCTTTTGCCACCATGCTCCGGGTGTTTGATTAAGGGTATCATCCCAATCGCTCAAGACAGCAACATTTTCCCCGCTTCCACGCAAAAATTCTGTTTTTTCGGCAACTTCTACATAGCTTGTAATCGTTGCAAATGTGTGGGGACGACCAGTGAAGAGTTTTATGGCTTTACTTGCCAAGTCTTGTGAAAATAAATTCTGTGTATAAAATATACAGATAAAAATTATTTTAAGTAATCGAAAGTTCATATTCTATATCCTCATTATCTAAAAGTTTGGGATCATCTTTAACGTTAAAACCACAAAAAGACAAGATCTTTTGTGATGCGATGTTTTCAGCGTTAACAAGTGCCCAAAGGTGTATAGACTGTCTTGAATCGGGTAATATTTTTTTGCAAAGTACTGTTATTGCATGTTTTCCATATCCCATACATTGAAAATTAGGCGTGATCATATAACTTATCTCTGCCTGATCTTGCGCAGCCATAGGACATAACATTACAAAGCCTATAAAGGTATTGTTTTCTAATGTGATTTGGTAAGTGGTAATTGGGGATTGTTCTTTTTGTTCTTGGTCGATACGTTGTCTGTGGTTTTCAAAAAATTTATTGTCTGGCGGTGCTGAGAGCCCTAGACTCCTCAAAATCATTGGGTCTTTGTGTAAATCAATAAGATTTTGCCAGTTAGCATTTAAATCTAGAGGGGTAACAATAATGCTCGTTTCTTGAGAAAAAAGTAAGCTCGGAACTAAAATAATTATAGCTAATATTAGCTGTAACATCCCGTAACACTTAACCCCTAAGACTATACTTGCTATTAGTATGGAGGGTTTAGTATAAAAGAATAAAGTAATATTTTTAAAATTTTCGGAGAATTTATTGTGACCAAAGCCTTTTTCAAAAAACTAGAAACCGAGCAAGTTCGCTTTGTTGACTTTCGGTTTACGGATATCCAAGGGGCTTGGCATCACATGAGTTTTCCTGTTGAGGCTCTGGATGACAAACTTCTGATGGAAGGTATTTATTTTGATGGATCCTCTATCCATGGATGGCGCCACATTCATGAATCGGATATGGTTATGAAACCTGATTTAAGCTCAGTTCACTTGGATCCTTTTGCAGTACAAACAACAATGATTGTTGTTTGTGATATTTATGATCCCAAAACCCAAGAACCCTATAATAGAGATCCTCGTTCTATTGGTAAAAAAGCCGAGACATACATTAAGTCGTCAGGCATTGCAACTAACGCGTATTTTGGCCCAGAGGCAGAATTCTTTGTGTTTGATGGGGTGCGTTTTGGTGCCGAGCCAACTTCTATGTTTTTTGAGCTTGAATCAGAGGAATTTCAAACAGAAAACCGCCGTGAAATTACCACCAGCAGCCACGGTCATCGCCCATTAGCTAAAGGCGGGTATTTTCCTGTTGGTCCGGTAGACTCCTTGAATGATATTCGTGCTGAAATGGTGACAGTAATGCAACAAATGGGACTTGCGATGGAAAAGCACCACCATGAAGTTGCACCGGCACAACATGAGCTTGGTTTTAAGTTTGCTGAGTTAACGCAAACGGGTGATAACCTTCAGGTTTATAAGTATGCGGTTCGCAATGTTGCGCATAGCTATGGTAAAACGGCGACATTTATGCCAAAACCGATTTTTGGTGACAATGGCTCAGGAATGCACGTTCATCAATCCTTGTGGAAAGATGGTAAGCCCTTATTTGCGGGAAATGATTATAGTGGTTTGTCTGAAACAGCCTTGTATTACATCGGCGGGATCTTAAAGCACGCAAAAGCCATTAATGCTTTTACAAATCCGACAACAAATAGTTACAAACGCTTAGTGCCAGGCTATGAAGCGCCGGTCATTCTTGCTTATTCAGCTCAGAATCGTTCGGCTGCTTGTCGTATCCCGACAGCGCAAGGTGAAAAGGCAAAACGTATTGAAATTCGCTTCCCTGATCCTTTGGCGAATCCTTATTTAGGAACGGCTGTTATGTTGATGGCTGGTCTTGATGGGATCCGTAATAAGATTCACCCGGGCAAAGCTTCTGACCATAACCTATTCGAAGAACATGAAATCGCTGCAAAACTACCTAATATGTGCGGATCATTGCGTGAGGCGCTTGAGGCGCTAACAGCGGATCATGCGTTCTTACTTGAAGGCGATGTTTTTACTAAAGACTTTATTGAGGGATATCTTGAAATGAAGTGGCAAGAAGTTAAAGATTATGAACGCACACCTCACCCGATTGAGTTTTTAAAGTATTATTCGTTATAAGTAAAAACAAGCGATACAGTTGATTCGTCTAGATTAGCTATACGTGCGGAAAACAAAAATTCCGAAGAACGCTGTAGCGCTTATTTTTGAGATTTTAATAATAGTTATTCGTTATAATTCAAATATTTTATAGTTTAACTACAGATGGATATGTGAAAAAAAGCAGATGAATCAGGTTTAAACCAAAGTGAACGATAATTGGGTTTATTATTGATCGTGTGCGATCGTATGCGTATCCGTAAAATAATCCGGCGATTGTTGATAAAGCAATATAGACTATTCCGCCACGATAGTGTGCACAGCCAAAAATCACTGAAGCAAAGAGGATAGATAAACTTGCCTGATTTGGGATAACTGTCTTAATTTTATCCTGAATGATGCCTCTACAAATTATTTCTTCGATTAAACTAACAAAGAGAAGATTAGATATTACCCATTCCAACAAGATGGAGGGGATATTCATGTCAATTTTGATGAAATTTGTTATAATACCGAGTGCCATCAGAAGGGAGGAACAAAGCGTCAGAGCCACTAAAGAGACACGCAGATTCAGTTTATATGCGTTATCAATGATATACTGACAATTCATCAGAACTATAATACCGGCCATTATTTTATCAAACTGAATATACAAAGAAAATTTTCTTGATAACGTTGAAATCGCTATATCCTGAACCCAGATCGGATTTTTGAAACCGGGGACGACATGGATCATAAACCCTAACAGCAGAGGAACAAAAATGCACCAGGCTACTATAGAATAAATGGGGTTATCGTGTTTAGCGTTTAATGCAAACGCGCTAAGGCAATACAGCGCTACTAGACTTAGAATGCCATATATATCCACGATCTGATCAAAATAAGCCACACTAAGCGTTATTAATACAAGGGGAATAATGATTTTTTTTTGCTTAAAAATAAAGCAAGCCAGAATACTCACGATAAGCAAAGTAATAATAACCATATTAAATAACTATCTTTCTTAAAATTGTCTTTGTCTATTCTGTAGCATAGATGCAATAAGATAAAAATATAAAGTTCCGCCTCTTGACTGTCACCTCTAAATCCATGACTATATTGCTATGGCTAAAGTTACATTAAAATACGTCTGTCAAGACTGTGGCACTGTACATTCCAAATGGGGAGGCAAGTGCGAGGGCTGTGGCGCATGGAATACCTTGCAAGAGGAGGCCATGGCTGTCACCAAAAAAGTCGTAAAATCAGCAAAATCAACGATTGAATTTGTTTCAATTGAGGCTGAGGAAAACAATGATTGCAACCGATTGTTGACTAATATCAATGAGTTTGATCGTGTTTGCGGGGGCGGTCTGGTTCCGGGGGCTGTCCTTCTTGTTGGTGGTGACCCAGGTATTGGTAAGTCAACGCTTTTGCTTCAGGTCGTATCCCATTTTTCTAAAAATTATTGGTGTGCTTATGTTTCGGGTGAAGAAGCCGTCGGTCAAGTTCGTATGCGGGCAAAACGATTGGGGGTGGCAAATTCTGATAACCTTCATTTGGCCTCAGCAACAAATGTGAGCGACATTTTACTGGCGCTTGATAGCCTTGAAAACCCTGTGGAACTACTGATTATTGACTCCATTCAGACAATGACAAATATGGAGGTCGATTCTGCTCCCGGAACAGTGTCGCAGGTGCGAATTTGTACGCAAGAACTGATAACCTACGCGAAAACCAAGGGAGTTGTTGTTGTTCTTGTTGGGCATGTGACAAAAGAAGGTGTTATTGCGGGGCCGCGTGTCTTAGAGCATATGGTTGATACAGTTTTGTACTTTGAAGGTGAACGTAACTATCATTATCGTATCTTAAGGTCTGTCAAAAATCGTTTTGGACCCACGGATGAAATTGGTGTTTTTGAAATGACAGAGCAGGGATTGCAACAGGTTCCTAATCCATCAGCCTTATTCCTAAATCAGCATGATTTTCCTGTGAGTGGTTCTGCTATTTTTGCAGGCATTGAGGGGACTCGACCTATTCTTGTTGAAATTCAGGCGTTAGTTGCTCCATCTCATTTAGCAACACCACGCAGAACGTGTGTCGGGTGGGATAATAATCGTTTAGCCATGATTTTAGCTGTTCTGGAATCAAGGTGTGGTTTGTCTTTTGCAAATAAAGATGTGTTTTTGAATGTCGCCGGCGGTCTGAAGATTACTGAACCTGCTTCGGATTTAGCTGTAGCAGCCGCTTTAGCTTCTGCTTTAAGTAACAATCCGGTTCCTGTAAAATCAGTATTCTTTGGTGAAATTGGTTTGTCCGGAGAGGTCCGTGCTGTCAGTCAGACTGAGTTGAGATTAAAAGAAGCCACAAAACTTGGCTTTGAGAATGCGTATTGTGGGAAAAAGGCCAAAGTAGGCAATGATGGCGATATTTCGTTATCATCTCTTAACTATCTAATCGAGATGATGGACATTTTTCGCAATCCGCATCATAGTAAAGTAAGAAATCTGTAGATAAGAGAGATAAAATGAATTCAATAGATTTAGCCGTTTTAGTGATTATGGCGTTGTCCTGTCTTATTGGTATTATTCGTGGTGTGACGAAGGAAATTTTAAGTGTATTTACATGGGTTGGTTCTGCTTATGCAGCCTATACTTTCTATCCCATGGCATCACATTTTGCCAGAGGACACATTGCTAATCCCATGATAGCCGACGGTATCACAGGGGCCATATTGTTCATTGTATTCCTTATTCTCTTTGGCATTATTACTGTTGCTATTTCAAATGCCGTTAAAGATAGCATGGTAGGGGGGCTTGATCGCTCTCTAGGATTGGCTTTTGGTATTTTTCGCGGCGTCTTTATCGTTTGCGTTATTGAAATTGGTTTTAGCCTTTTTGTTCCGCGTGAAAAACAATCGGAGCTAATTCAAAGCGCACGTTTTACACCGATGGTGCGTAATGGTTCAGACGAAATTGTGGGCATACTTCCTCTGAGTGTTCGAGATATGATCTTATCACAAACTCAAAAGATTCAAGGGATTGCGCCAATGACGGGAACTGTACAAGATCTTGTTGTGCCACAACAAAAACCACAACAGCAACTTGATGTCATGAATGGGATTGCACCAACTCGACCCCAGACCGTGCTGCAGCCAACAGCCCCCATGGACGCTGAAAAGACAGCAGAGGGATTGTCGATGTTGCGCCCACAGGCTCAGCAATCCAAAGCTGACGGTTATGACAGACGCCAGCAAAGCGAACTCGATCGCTTGATTGAGACATCAGAATGACTAAAGTATTGATTAAGAATATTTGGGATAAAAATATTGATCATTTATTAATTTTATAATATAGGTTAATATTTATATTGCCTTGTATAGATTGTTAATAAAAGATGCTTTTAAAAATATTTTTCTTATCCGCTAGCTTATTCGGTTATATTCAAGCTGCCGATGATTCAGTAGTGCCCTCTAAGATAATTGCAACGACAAATTTTTTTGGGCTCGACTGTCAATTGATAGAGAGCCCTGTTGATTCGCTAGACATTCAAGATACATCGAACGGTTATGGTGTTATTGTATCTGCTGGGTTTACGACTTCAGCTTTTATTGACAGAGTTTATTCACAAGAAAATCCATCGACAGTTTTGGAGATCGGACCAGGTGATGAGCGCGTTCTTGTTCAGTTATGCAAAGACCCAAGGAATAGGCAACAAAGTTTTTCTTATCATTTTATAGACTTAAACACAGACATAAACAACCAATTTCAAATAGCTTTTTCAACACACAGTAAAAATAAAAAAAATACAATAGGTTGCGCAAGCAGTCGACACAAAGGACAAGCATTGTCATTCTTAACAGGAAAAACAAGTGTTTATGATGCTATTCTGATAAACAATGTAACTCATTATTTATCGCCACTTGAGCAACTGGATCTTTTTGCAAAAATACATGCTTCATTAAAGACCAATGGTACGTTGTATATAAGCCAATGTAGCATTGTCTCAGCGAATATTTGGACGATGATGCCTTCAAACTCAACTGTTCAGGAAGGATTAATTACTCAGTTTCAGCGATCCATCGAACAGGGTGATTTGTGGCCAGGATACTTTATACAAGAAAAATATACTAAGTTCATTCTTGATGCAACCCTATTATGTAAAAGCAGTAGTAGTGCAGGGGGATGGGAACATCCAACTTTCCATTCAGCTGCAACATTATCACTATTGCTTGAAACTCTAGGTTTCACAGTTATGTCATGTATGGACTTTGCTGAACTCTCTAAAAGTATGGTTAACCAACTCCGTGAGACCCAAGAGGTCGCTATTTCTTCAATTCGGGTTGGAGCAATTGTTCAAAAAAAGGAACAATCACGGCTCAGTGAAGATGGCCTCGCTCGGTATAGAAAAGCAGCACAGTGTAAAATGGATGGATTGAGAGTTTTAACTCAAAGTTATAAACATGACCTCAACGAGTCTGTACAAATCGCAAGTAATGCTGAACAGATGATGATCAATATTCTAAGAGAGCAAGTTAGGAGTATCTTGTCTGGTTATCCGGATGATGCTCCTACTCAAGTACAAATCCAGTCTATTCTTGATGATCTAGATGATGCAGAAAAGACAAAAGATAAGGCTGTACTTTTCAAGCAGATTACTCAAAAATTGGAGAATTTAAAGTTAATTTTTATGTCTAACTCTTAAAGTTAGCAAGAACTATTTCTAATCATATTATCCAGTGATATCACATCAGAAATGGTATTGATGTTATGTGGTTTAATTGATTCTAAACGCTGATGAATAAAGTCATGAATCTGTGTGAAATGAATCTCATTATTCATAAATTTATTAAAAGCAATTTCATTGGCTGCATTCATCACGATCCTATAAAATTGGCCGAGCCTCAAACAATCCTCTGCCATTTTTAGGCATGGAAACCGTTCGTAGTCAGGTTGTTCAAATGTCAGACTAGATATTTGCACAAGATCAAGGGGTTGTACACCAGAAGAAATGCGATCGGGATAACTTAAGGCATAACTGATTGGGGTGCGCATATCAGGTAGGCTGAGGTGTGCTAATGTCGTTCCATCGACATAACTCGACATACCGTGAATGATAGACTGAGGATGAATGATTGCCTTTACTTTATTCGGCACAAGATTAAATAAAAGCGCAGCTTCGATAATCTCCAACCCCTTATTCATTAGCGTTGCGCTATCGATGGTATTTTTAGGTCCCATAGTCCAATTGGGGTGTTTCAATGCCATTTCTTTAGTTATGCTGCTAAACTGTTCTATTGGCAAGGATCGGAAAGGGCCGCCAGATGCTGTGATAGTGATCGACTCCAGAGCCTCAGTTTTATCTGAGTGTAAAACCTGAAATACCGCGCTATGCTCTGAATCAACAGGGACAATCTCTGTCCCACATTGTTTTGCTCTTTCCAGAATTTGTTCGCCTGCTGCAACAATTGATTCTTTATTGGCAATCCCAAGGACTTTACAATGATTTAGTGCGGTATAGGTTGGACGAATGCCAGCAGACCCTGTAATCGCAGCTATACAGACATCAACCTTAACAGAACTTGCCTCGAGAATCCCATCATCGCCTGCAAAAACAGTCGTGTTTGGTAATGCATCTTTGAGTGCGTTATATTGTGATGGATCCGCAATAGCGACATAAGGTGCGTTGGTTTCCTTGGCCAGCTGAACCAGAGGTTCAATTTTCGATCCACCAATTAGGACATGAGCCTTAAATTTTTCCGGATGACGCTTGATAATATCAATCCCATTGAGGCCAATGCTTCCTGTTGCACCGTGGATAGAAACTGTTTTCATTTTACAGCCCTAATATTAAGAGTAAACCAGCAGCAAATGACACAAGTAATAGACTATCAAGGCGATCAAGAAAACCACCATGGCCGGGCAGGAATGTTCCAGAATCTTTAACACCATAGTGACGTTTAAGATAAGATTCAAGTAAATCGCCACTATGACTTACAAGTGATAGGATAAAGGATGTGATTGCCAATGAGGGGATTGTGCCATAGAATTTTTGAAGGTATGGACCACTTAGAACACCAACAAATGTTGCGGTTAAACACCCCCCGATAAAACCTGCCCATGTTTTATTCGGACTAATCGATGGAGCAAGTTTGGGACCACCAATCGCCCGCCCCGTGAAATATGCGCCTGTGTCGGAAGACCAGATAATAAGTAATATCCATAGAAAGAAAGTTGTCAATCCCTCGTGAATCAGATGGATTAGAATATAGATTGACCAAGACAAATATAACGAACCAGCAATAAAAACCAAGTAATCTGAAATATTTCTTTTTTTTATAACCTGATAGAGCAGCCCTAAAGCAGTAACAATCAAGGCAAAAGTAATATATTTTTTGTGGTTAAGGTCAGTATAAATAAGCGATAGCATAACAGCGGATAGAAGGTAGCCAACGGGAAAGTTGGCTGATTTTATTGTCATGCGGGACCATTCTCTGATCATCGCCATCAGGACAAATCCGGTCAACATGTCAAAGTATGGGCTACCATAATATACGGCAGCAATGGCTATCGGTAATGCTATCAATGCTGTAATAACACGTTGTTGCAAACTTGATAGTTTATTAATTCCCAATTCTAACACCATATCGTCTATCTCTCTGTGCATAATCATTTAAAGCCAAATTCAGATCATTTTCTGAGAAATCAGGCCAAAGTGTGTCGGTGAAATATAGTTCAGCATAGGCAAGTTGCCATAACAAAAAATTACTTATTCGTTTTTCGCCACTTGTTCTGATGAATAAATCAAGCGGGGGTAGGGATGGTAACAACAAATTTTTTGTGATTGTGTCTTCTGTTATGTCTTTTTCTAGCAATTCTTGCTGGTTCAAGATTTTTTGTATTGCATATACAATTTCATCTCTACCACCGTAATTGAGAGCTACTGTCAGAGTAATGCCTGTATTTTTTCTTGTGGATTTCTCTAAATCATCAATAAGCTGAATAATTTCAGGTGAGAATTTTTCTCTTCTGCCCAAAATACGAAATTGGATATTATTTTCTATGATCTCTTTTGCTTCATTTTTTAAATAAAACTTGAGCAATACCATGAGTTCGTCAACCCATTCAGGAGGACGATTCCAGTTTTCAGTCGAGAAGGCAAAAACGGTAAGATACTTGACTCCCATAGAGTCAGCATGACGTGTTATTTTCTTGAGAATTTTTGCCCCTTGACGGTGCCCCGCAATAGCGGGTAATCCTTGGCGTTTTGCCCATCGTCCATTTCCGTCAAGAACAATTGCGACATGGTCTGGGATAAAGTTTTTAACTATTTCCATAAATATAAAGGAATAAAATTACAATATTTCCAATGCTACCAGTTTTGTCCGATCCAATAAAGAATTTTAAGCAGCTTTTTTGAATTCTTGAGAGTCTATCGTCATTTTTAATTGGCGTTTTGCTTGAATTGCTTTTGATACCATCACAACAATATTACCGGTTACCACAAGAGCTATCCCAATCAATGTTTCAATCGACCAACTAAAGTCTTCAAATACAGAGGATACAGTCAAAGCAACAACCGGGATAAGGACAAAGGCATAGCCTGCTTTGCTTGGGCCGATATTGCGTACTAACCGCATATAGAGATCAAACGCAATAACTGTGCCGACTATCGATAGATAGAGTAAGGATCCGATGTACTTCGTGTTAAAATCGAATGAGGGAAGTTCACCAACAGCAATCGCACCAAAAGCCGTGTAAAGAGCACCATAGGTCATCCCCCATGCATTCGTTTGTAAAACAGGGAGTTTCCGTGAAAGGTTGGCTGTTGCAACAATCTGTCCTGTTGATGCAATTGCTGTTCCTGCCAAACAAATGAGAAAACCGGTGATAATAAAAGCAAAATCTTTATCAAGCAAGCGCATAAATTCACATCTAAAAATCACACCTAAACCAATTAAACCAATGGCACAGCCGGCAATTGCGCTCTTTGATAAAGGAATCTTTAAGAAAATTCGACCATTGAAAATATTAAACATTGCGACAGATGCGAAAATAACAGCAACAATACCGCTCACGAAATATCCGGTTCCCATGTAATAAAATAGATAGTTTAAGGAAAAAAGAAGCAATCCTTGCAAAGCAAAGCGTTTATGATCGTCCCTTGGAAAGCCTAAACTTATACCACGCATTCGGCAAATAAGCACCAAAACCCCAGCTGAAATCGCAAAGCGATAACAGACTGACCACAACGGATGAACCGCCCCAAGTTGGAACTTAATGGCAAGCCAAGTCGTTCCCCAAATAAAGGCTGTTGCAAGAAAGAGTAATGCGTTTGTCATGATGGGCACCTAATACGTACACAAGAATATTACATCATCTTTATGGGGAACCCTAAAGGTAAATTCAATGGTAAATTTTAATTATTTTTCTTTACCACATTATCAGGCTCAATTTCCAAAATATCAAGAATAAAACTTGCTAATTGTAAACGATAATAATCAGGAATTCTGTTACCCCAATCCTGCGGTGCTGTCCAAATATTCCCGTTTGGTGCTGTTATCTTTTGATGAACACCTTTGCCTTGGGTTTTACTGATTGTGCAACCAAAAGCTAAGAGCAACTGCTTAACCTCATTTAGGGAAATGTTGCATGTATGCTCAATAACGATTTGGGCAAACGTATTATAATGAGTTTTACTTAAAATAATGGGAGTTGGCTCTTCTTGCACTGAGTGATCAATATTTTCAGTATGTTGGATTGCTACTGGTGGCTTAGCAATGCCTCGTGTTTTCACCTTTTCTTTCTTTGGCGTGGGCCGAGAATAAGTCTCTTTTGGTAAGGATAAGCTATATGAAGTCTCACTATCCGCATAACTTGGGGTAGGTTTTGGTTGCTTAGTAATTGGAGTCCCATGATGTTGAGGTGCTGTTTCTGTTTGAGGACGTGAACTTTGGCGTGCTCTTATGCGTGCAATATGCCTCTTAATCCTTTGTTCACGATAAAATTTCCTAAGTGCCGCAGAGTTTCCTTTTAAAAACTCGAGGTTAGCAGTGATGAATTTGGATTCCATTTCCGGTGCATCTGCATACTTACCGTCATATAAGAATTTTTTATACAACTCTTCCGCTTTTTCAGTGTTTTCAGCATTCAATAAAATACGGCAATTTAAAGACACAATCATACATTTCAATCCCTCTAAATCAATAAGTTTTGACGTGCTTTTTCGTTTTGAAGGTGATGGAGATATAATTTCAATGATCGGTTGAGTGAATGGAATGCTTTGGCAAAGGGTAATTAGGGTAACAACATTATCAAGATTTTCGGATTTGAGATCTGCCGATGATGTACTATCCGTTAGATATTTTTTATATACTGTTAACGCTGTAGAGGCAGCCATAGCAATCGTTCCTATGAGTTCCGTCTTCGTTATGGTTGTCTCTTCTAACTGAAAACTTTGGTATAAGCTGTCAATGCAATCTCTATAATACTGCAAGGATTTCTTGGTATCTTTTTCGCCTTCTTCTTGATTTAGTAATGCAACGCCTTTTAGGTGATAAGCATGGGATAGGCTTTCTGTTGCTCGTTGAGCATTTTTTTGATCACTATCTTCATTAAACAATGTCAAACTACGTTGTAAATGTTCTATTGCGCTTGCTGCATTTGTTACAGTTAAGTCGTATTTCTTGATCTGAAAAACTATCTCACTTAAATTAAGAAAAATGCAGCCATATCTATAAAGACTCACAGAAAACAACATTTTTGCTAGTTC
Source organism: Candidatus Paracaedibacteraceae bacterium (assembly GCA_019636055.1). Taxonomy (NCBI): domain Bacteria; kingdom Pseudomonadati; phylum Pseudomonadota; class Alphaproteobacteria; order Holosporales; family Candidatus Paracaedibacteraceae; species Candidatus Paracaedibacteraceae bacterium. The sequence goes on along the minus strand of JAHBYH010000003.1, from coordinate 284,791 downwards.
GTTAGACGAGTCATTTTTACTTTTCTCTAGAAATAAAGTTGATAACTGGATTGCATCACCAAATAAATCTTGCTGCCTTTTAAGAAAAGGTAATAGTACAGAATGATTTAAGGTATTTCTTTCGATAAAAGGGTTAATTTTCATTGCTTCATCAAAAGCTTTTTGTGCCAAAGGAAGCATTTTGTCAGCCGTAGCATATAAAACGATTCCTTCACGCTGCATAATATTGGAAAAGGCAGGCGATAACCTTAATACGTTATAAGGTTCGCCTTGGTATTGCTTGCTGTCATCAGCTGCAAAGCTTAGGCTTCCAAAAAGCGTAATGATTGGAAGGATAAATGAAGAGAATTTCATTATTAGACCCCTAGAGTAGTTGTTTTTTGTTATATACATTAGTTCTTAGAAAAGATATGCGCTCTCCTCTTCAAGTTTTCAATGAAATATAGCAGAATAAAATTATGTAACTATAGTTTAAACACAGTCTAACGTCTAGCTTGATCCGCATTCAAGATAGGATGAGGTATATCCTTGAAATTAGAAATTAGTTGTTTAAAGCTTACTTGCCTTAAATAGAGCATGAAAATTCTTTAGCATTAAATAGTTCATTTTGCTGTGTTTCTGCTAAACGTAGCGTCGATATGTTATCTTGCTTGTTGACTCCATCATTGACGTCAACCGCATTAAGAACCTAACTTAGGTAGAGTAGGGGGGATTAATTTCTCTTTTTATGCTTTTATAACAATAATCTATAAAAAATCATGGCAAAAAGGAAAAATTTATTCTAAATCAGGATATAATTTTTTACATTCTTCCCTTAATTTCTCTTCATTAACATTATCTACTGATTCACCATTAATACGAATCTTACCATCTTTCATATCAACGATTCCTGTGTAAATTTTTGAATCATTAACGGTTGCATTAACGGCAACATTAGGGGTTGCTGTATAACTCTGAGCATAGTCCTGTAAGGGAATATCAAGAGGAATCACAGCGTTTTTACCTAATCCAAAGTCGCGATTGTTGGATAGGTCTGCCGGTTCAACCTTTTTTCCTGATGCTGTAGATCCGGCTTGATATGTGACTGATTTATCCGGTTGATGTGTCACAATTCCTTGACGGCAGTCTTCTCGGGTTAGTTGAGGATCACGGATGCCGGCAGCAAATACTAAACTTAGAAAAATAAATGCAAATTGCATACTTGCCTCAATGTTCTATCTACGTTTATTCTATACCAAAATATATAGATCAAAAAGACCGTATGAAAAATGATTGATATAACATTAAAGCCTCAACATCAAAAGCAACTTATTGGGTTTTGTGCTCAGTTGGATCGATTAAAGAGTCTAGAGGCCACGAATAGTCTTCATCCTGCATGGTTATTATCAGGGCAACGCGGTATAGGAAAAGCAACCTTCGCCCACCATCTCGTACGGTATCTTTTAGCTGATTCAAGCGATAATCCAGCCTTTTATTCCATGCTTATCGAGCAGGGCGCACATCCTAACCTTTTGGTTCTGGAAAAAATGATGGACGAGGATGGCAAATTAGAATCGGAGATTAAAATTGACCAAGTTCGGAAATTGATGAATTTTGCCCGACAATCCCCTGCAATTCCAGGTTGGCGCATTGTTATTATCGATGCAATTGATGAAATGAACAGAAATGCAGCTAACTCTCTGCTGAAAATTCTGGAAGAACCCCCTCAGAATTTTTTATTCTTAATGGTATGCCATTCAATGGGGAGCCTTCTCCCGACGATTCGCTCTCGGTGTAGCGTACTGAATATGCCGCCATTAACATTGGACGATCTCAAAAAATCGGAAATCAATATAGATCCATTGATATTTCAAGCTGCAGGCAATAGTTTGGGGCAAGCATTGAGCCTGAAAGCGTTAGATCTAGAAGAATTTACCCAGACTTTACATGATATTATTTCCGACTTACATCAAGGGCGCACATCAAAACTGACAGCGTACGTGTCAAACCTTGATAAAAAAGATCCCCAAATACACCTCATTCCCAATATTTTGCAATGGTTTGCGCGCGAAATGGTTTTGTGTATAAATGGCCTTAGCTCTAATCCATTTGTGAGCAAGAACAAGACATTAAAGAGTCATCAGCACTGGAGTCAAGTGGAACAAACATTGAACTATTACTTTCATCTAGCGAAACATACTCATCCGGATCCGATCCATCTGATACAAGGGGCTCTATTAGTGATGAATAAGCCTGAAATCGTTCATCTCGAACAATTAACGTAAAATCTGAATTGTCAGAGTTTAATTGCCATATATCAGGAAGCGGCTGGATAGGAACCCCCTTAATAGGATCAAGCTCAACAAACATCGTTATTGTTAATGACTCAACAGTCAAAATATTCGCATAACTTAGGCAATGGGCCTGTCTGTACATATTGGCATCAGAATTCCCTGCTTGGTAAATAAATGTCTTTCCTATAGATTTTAGCGGTTCTGAGAATGACAATTTTCGTAGGTTTATACTGCTACCATACTCGTCATCATCAAACGCAACGATATAAGGCGGACAAAAAGGGCGTGCCGTTAAGTGAAACCGTATACGATAGAGCGTTCCATTATGAAATAACATAGCGTTATGAAGATTGAGGAATTGACTTGCTCGGATGTTATTGAATATCGGAGCTTGATCAGATGGGATGCTTTCTGAAATAGTAGCAATTCGCTTTCTTAGTTGTTTAGGCCACTCTATCTCGGGATCATCATCCCGTCTGTTTGAATAGGCTACACAAATTGCTTCGTCCTTAATAGCATGATTAGCAAGAATTTTCTTTAATACAAAAGTGTCATTAAAATAACAAGCTAAAATAAATATTTCGTTACATAAAGCTGTTGTATGGCCCCTCAGTTTGGCTAAGAGCTCTTCAGTATATAGCGTTTTTTTATTTTTTAAAGTGATGATGAAAAACTGCAAAGCAGTATCCTCATCAATGAGGTTTACGTAATTACTCAGAACGAACATAAAAGAACAGTAATACTCTTTGAGGATAGTTGTCAGCAATATTTGCGGCAACAAATATGGCCGATTACTTAATATAATTTTCGCATAGTTCATATACTTTAGAGATTGCCCTAATTTATTAAGAGTGTAAATCAATCTATCGTCGCTGTATCGAATATAATGATTTAGTGCTGCAAAAAATTTAGTGTCCTCGGATAAAACGACCTTATTGTATAGATCTACTCGTTGTCTGCGATCAAACCCAGTGTGATGCTTTTCTAAATATTGGATAAACCCATTAATATCCCTTTCGGTCATATACTTTGACAATTCAAGCACTTTTGGTGAGGCAGAATCTACCGCAGTGGTCGTGTGATTTCTTTCATAGGCCGCCAAACACACGATTGTACTGACGAACATAGATAATATTTTGATCATGAATAGCCTACTACGAGTCGTTATTTATGATTTTAATGAGTTTAATCCATAAACAACAATAATATTTTAGTAATAGGGAAGAATCTAAAGATATTCAGTTCTTTAGGTAAAGGTTAATGAACTGTTAATTTTTATCCACGAAACCTGTGGATAACTCTGTGGATATGCTGTTGGGATGATGAGAGTATGCACGGATTCCTTGAGAGGGAAACAGGTTGCTGATTTTTTGAGCATAGCACCTGAAAGGCGCAGAAAAGCTTAATTTTACCAAAAAAATGTTTATATTGACCATTTTTCTCATAAGATTTAGTGTCAAGAAAAAAAACGTGTGAATAAGATAAAAAATATATTGACTCTATTAATAAAAAAAAGGGGTGGAAGAACCGCCCCTTTTCTTAAATTCTAGGATGAATAACTTATCGACGAGTATCACCTTTAATAAGGTCAGACCAAAATGTCTCGAGTCGCACAAGTGTTTCATCTAACAATTTAACATGATCATCTTCAATGCCAACTGATTTAAGATTATCAGCGTGCATCTTAAAGATAGAATCTAGTTTGGTATGTAAATCCAAACCCTTGGAAGAAAGCTTTACATGACTTGAACGGCGGTCATGAGCTGATGGCTCTTGGATAAGGTAACCATTTTGGACCATTTTTCTCAGGTTATAAGAAACGTTTGACCCAAGATAATAACCACGGTTGGTTAATTCACCAACTGTTACTTGACCTTTACCAATGTTGTAAAGAACCAAACATTGGACGTTGTTAATATCGCGAATTTCTAAACGATCAAGTTCTGTGCGAACGACGTCAAGAAATAATCTGTGTAGACGTTCAATCATCACAACTGATTTGAAGTAAGAGTCCTTCATGGTACACCTATTGCCTATTGCGTTATAATTCCATATTAAGCGGAATTTGTTAAAATTAATTTAATCAAAAGCGAAAAAATATGTTTTTTTTGTTTTTAAATTATTAAAAAAAACGCTATCGTTGTCTCAACAGCTAGACTTTTTCAAGTCTAATTTTCACATATTATTATTCACTTTTTTTGAGTCTTAACTCAAATATTATTGTTAATATACTGATTTTTATAGATAAAGTAAACATTTATTTTACTTTCATCCTTAAATATTTAAAGGAAATTACAATGGTTAAGATTTTGCTTGTCGGATATGGTCATATGGGAACAGCCCTTGCAGCGGATTGGATAACCGATTCGGGTCTTGAGGTTTCGATTATTTCCCCTAAGTTAGATCGCATTGGATTATGTTATACATCCGTCGATCAACTCTCATCAACATATCTGCCAGATGTTATTATTTTTGCGGTAAAACCTCAAATTCTCTTGGATATTCTGCCTCTTTATAAGCATCTGTGTACGTCAGAAACTTTGATTATATCAATCGCTGCCGGGTTCAAAATAGAAAAAATCTCGAATATTCTTAACGGTCGAGTCGTACGCATTATGCCTAATCTTCCTATTACAACAGGATTAGGTGTTTATGGGATCTATTCTCATGATGAAAGCCACCAAGACCGAATCCTTATTGAGCAAATATTATCAAAAAGCGGAACGATTTTATGGCTGAATGATGAAGATCAAATCGATAGAATAACAGCTATTAGCGGGAGTGGGCCTGCTTATTTCTATCTTTTTACAGAAGCTCTGCAACAAGCTGCAGAAAAATTAGGTTTTGATGCTGAACAATCTCTTCTGCTTGCTCAGGCAACCTTTGTTGGTGCAGCTGAGCTCCTTAAGAAAAACCATACAACAGCTGAAAAATTGAGAAAACAAGTTACCAGCCCGGGAGGAACAACCGCGGCTGCTTTAAATTCACTCATAACAGGCGACATTGACCAATTGGTTTTAAATGCGGCAGAATCAGCCTATAATCGTGCTAAGGAACTCTCTCAATGAACAAAGAACTATTTGACCGTATTATCGCGTGTGTGTGGAAAACTATTGAAGAAGGTGGGGACGTTGATAACATCGACCATCTAGCCGAGAGGTGTAATCTTGATAAATCAATATTGCAAAAACTTTTTCCGACAAGTGAAAAAATTGTGCTCGTTCTCATCGAGGATATCTGGCAAAAGCTTTCTTTACCCCCTAAAAGCGATAAACTCACCCCACGTGATCAAATATTTGACGCCGTGATGATGGTCTTTGATTTAATAACGCCATATCGACTGGGATTAAAGAAACTGACACATAATCTTTTATTGTCCCCAACCACATACTTTGAAATTGCGCCAAGATTAAACCGATTTGGTTCAGATCTTGTCAAGCACTATTATAATAATGAAGGGATTTTTGCACTTGCTATTCCCTTGGCCTTTAATACGGCATTTGGGGCTGCTTTTTGGACATTTTTAGATGATGATACTTTTGACTTATCAAAAACAATGGCAAGCTTAGATGCTTCTTTAAAAACAGTAACGTCATTACTTTCTTACTGTCCGGGTACAGGAAAATTTGAGTGACAATATCTGACTAATTTGCTAGGAATTAGTTATTATAAAATACACAGGAGGAATTATAATGTCTCATTCACTACCACAATTACCGTATGAAATGAATGCGTTGGAACCACATATTTCAGCAAATACGCTTTCATTCCACTATGGAAAACATCACCAAGCTTATGTGACAAACCTTAATAATTTATTGGCTGGCCATGCGTTAGAAACATCCTCTTTGGAAGACGTTATCATGGCTTCTGCAGGTAAAGCCGATATGGTTGGCATTTTCAACAATGCAGCTCAAGTTTGGAATCACACATTTTACTGGAACTGCATGAAGCCAAATGGTGGCGGAGAACCATCAGCAGCATTTAAAGCAAAAATTGAAGCTGCTTTTGGTGCGTGGGATAACTTCCTAGCTGAATTCAAACAGGCAGCCGTCACTCAATTTGGTAGTGGCTGGGCTTGGTTGGTTCAGGATAAAGACGGATCCCTCAAACTGCTTAAGACAGGTAATGCTGATTTGCCTATGGCGCACGGCATGACAGCCTTGTTAACGTGTGATGTTTGGGAGCACGCCTATTATCTTGATTTCCAAAACCGTCGACCAGATTATGTTGATACGTTTTTAAATCATCTCGTCAACTGGGACTTTGTTGAAAGCCAGCTTCAATAAAAAGAATGTTTTCAGGGCTATTCTTGAAAACGAAATAGCCCTGAAAAGTTAAGGAAAATACTAAATGCACCCCGATTATCTTACGACATTTATGAATGATAAAGTTCCCGTCACCAAAGCCATGGGAATTACCGTTGTGCAGTCTGATAGGGACGGTGTTATCTTTAAAGCATCTATTGATGCCAATATTAATGACAAGGGTGTAGCTTTTGGCGGAAGCTTATTCAGCGTTGCATCTCTTGCCAGTTGGGCTGTCGTGGATTTTCTCTTAAAACAACGGAACATGGATGCTAAGATTTTTGTTCATACGGCTGATTCTAAATTCTGCGCGCCTGTTACTCAAGATTTTACCGTTATATGCCCACGCCCCGCTGATGACGAGATCAATCTTTTCTTTGAAATGATTCATAAAAAAGGTAGGGGACATCTGAAAATTAAATCAGAAATTCATGAAAATGGTATTTTAGCTTTTGAATCAACAGCAACATACGTTGCCGTTTGTCATTGAACGCCCCGTAATCCGTTAACAAAATGAGTTAAACCAATTTGACGAGTACGTCGCAGACGTTCGGCTGTGATAATCGATTGAACATGTTGCACGCTTTTATCAAGGGTTTCGTTGACAATCACATAATCATACTCTGCCCAGTGGCTCATTTCTTGAGCAGCCTCAGACATACGATGAAGAATAACCTCTTCACTGTCCTGAGACCTGTTTCTAAGTCGATCTTCAAGAGCCTGTGTTGTCGGTGGAAGGATGAAAATACTAACGAGGTCAGTCCGTGCGATTTGTGCCAATTGCTGAGTTCCTTGCCAATCAATATCGAACAAAACATCTTTTCCGTCTGCAAGCGAATTAAAGACAAACTCTTTTGGCGTCCCGTACCCGTGTCCAAATACCGTTGCGTGCTCCAAAAGCTCAGCCTCTTCAACCATTCCCTTATATTTTTCCGGGGTGATAAAGAAATAGTCTTCTCCATCAATCTCACCCGGGCGTTTAGAGCGTGTCGTAACAGAAACAGAGAGCGTAGTCTGAGGATCAATTTCAAGCAAACGGCTACAAATAGACGTTTTTCCTGCCCCAGAAGGTGAGGATAGACACAACATAAAACCACGGCGGGGGATATTCATTAGTTTAGAACCTTAGGTGAATTTTTAAATATACTCATTAATTGAATATACTATAGCATTTTTTATCACCATGACAAATACTCACAAACATAAGTTGGACATACACCATAATTTTTGAACAAGCGTTGACTATTAAGGCGACTGGCAGAACGAAACTCTTCTTGATGATAGCCTGATGTAACAAGCAAACTATCAACACCAATATAATGGGCTGCTGTTATATCAGTGACAAGCGAATCGCCAATTAATAATATTGATTCCTGCTTGTGAAGATTCATAATATCCTCAAACATAACAGGATGAGGTTTGCCAATCTCAAAAACAGTTCCCCCTAAAGCACGATATAAATCAGCTAAAACACCAACCCGGGCCATTTTTACATTATTTTTCATGACATATTTATCCGGATTACAACAAATATGAGGGATTCCTAGTTGAATTGCACTTTCAAATAAGGGAATAAATGGGGTAGGAGTATACAATGTTTCATCCATATGAATCGACAAAATCATTTCGGCCGTATGAACATCCGGTACAATTTTTAAATTAGCATCATCAATCCAATCACATAATCCGATATCATCGATAAGATATGTACTTAATGGACGCTGTCTTTCTGGCATTAATATGCCGGATCTCAATAAATCTAATGTTTTCTGACCCGCACTGATAATATCGCTATAATAATCGGGTGTTAGACCTAGGCCACTAAGTATCCTTGCATTTTCGCGACTTGTTCTTGGATTGTTGGTAATAAGATGAATTGTCTTCCCGCGTGATACAAGATTCCTTAGTACATCTTTTGCAGAATCATAAACCTGATGACCATTATAAATCACACCCCACAAATCAATAATATAGGCTTCGTAGTGATCAGCTATCATTTCTAAATTAGTAACGTCGTAACCAATAAAAGTATTCATAGGGTTGATTTAAAAAAATTAGTCATACTAATACCATAGGACTCACATGTTAACAAAAAATGAACTTTCTTAAGTATTTTTTAAACAGTATCGATCTATACTAAATTAAGTAAATCTAATTTGTTATTAAAATGAATTTAGCCCAGATTATAGATAAATCATCTTATTTAAACACAATTCACCCAACCCATAGAGCAGAAATTGTCAGTGGGAGTGATCGTATTCATATTGCCAAAGATACAGTAATTTACACAGAAGATGCTGTTGGTAATTTTGTATATTTTATTGCCAAAGGGGAGGTTGTTCTTAGTAATGATAAGGGACAGACCATTAAAAAGGCCGGTGATAGCTTTGGAGAGGAAGTGTACCTTGGCGCTGATCACTATATATCAACAGCAAAAGCGTTAAACGATACCACTATTTACATGGTTCCCACAGTATCGTTGAAACAATTAGAAATACAATCGCATAAAGATAAGGTTCCGGACGGTTTATTTTCTTCATTTTTGCAGCAATATACAAAAATGCCAATTGCAACCAAACCTCAAAAACCAACAGATACAATAAATAGCGTAAGCTGGGGAAATCTGTTGGGATGGATTGTTACACTTATTTTACCCCTGGCAATTTACTTTGGCTTAAAAACATCCGATATAGAATCTGAAAGCCGAATTTTCTTGAGTTTTTTAGGATGTTCTGTGTCTATGTGGATGTTTCGATTATTCCCAGAATTTGTACCGGGAGTTTTTTTGTTGATGTCAACTTTGATGTTTGGGATTGCGCCAACAAATGTTGTCTTAAGCGGACTTTCATCTGAGACATTTCTATTAATTATGTCTGTATTTGTTATAAGTTTGCTTATTACAAACTCTGGTTTAACGCATCGTTTTGCATTTTTCTTTACGAATATGGTCTCTAATTCTGTACTCGGGCTTAATGTAGTTATATTTTTTATTGGCACAATTTTAACCCCAATGGTGCCGTCTATTGTTAGCCGTACCGTTCTTGTGACTCCCATTGTTTCTAAGATGGTTCAGAATCTAGGTATTAGTAATAAAAGCTTTTTAAGCGTTCAGTTTGCAGCCTCGGCCTTTTTTGGGTGCTCAATTTTTGCAAACGTTATTCTCTCAAGCTCATTAATGAATTTTGTCATCCTAGGGTTACTCCCTGTTCAGGAGCAAGATCAATTCCAGTGGTTTGGTTGGTTAAAAGCAGCAGGTGTTTATGGAATCGCAGTTGCTATAGGGTATTTTGCATTTATGCTCACAACTATGTTGTTAAGTAAGAAACAAGAGATTAAACAGAGTGCTTTTAGCGAACCATTACAAGCATTAGGTAGTTTGCGACGCGAAGAGATCACGAGTATAATCGGTATCATTATTTTAACAATCGGTCTGTTGACAAATAGCATCCATAAAATTCATCCGTCTATCGTAAGTCTGTTTGTTATGTTCTGTATTTTTGGTTTTGGGTTTATTTCAAAGAACCAATTTCAAAGAGACGTTGACTGGCCATTCTTAATTTTCATGGCGGCAGCAGTCAGTATAACTGCAACAATTAAGTATCTTGGGCTAGATTTATGGTTATCTCAATATTTAAAGATATTAACCTCAGCTAGCAGCAATGCTACCGTATTTTTAAGTTACATTTGCGTGATAACCCTTATCGCTCGTATATTTGTACCAATTGCACCAACAATTGTATTATTGAGCACAATATTTATTCCTTTAGCATCGAATGAGGGTGTTAACCCATGGCTCGTGACTTTTATTATATTGGTTGCTGCCGATATGTGGTTTGTTCCCTATCAAAATTCATTTTATATCATATTCGAAGAGGCTGGCCTGATTAACAACCAGTTATTCTATGATCGAAAGAAATTTATTCTATTTAATCTTTTTGTAGGCATCCTAAAATTAGGGGCTTTTTATATCTCAATTCCTTATTGGAAAAGTTTAGGCTTAATGTAAGGGGAAACAATCATGTACAAACTATATATCAGAAATTTCCTCTTCTATCTATTCATCATTGTTTTTTCAGTGATTTCTGTTATCTATAATTTAGATAAACCAATTATACTTGTCATCAATAGCTATAATGTTGATTACTCATGGACGCGTGATGTTAATGAAGGTCTAAAAAAAGTACTCACTGCAAAAGGGGCATACAATATCCGTTGGCACTATATGGACACTAAGAATAACCCATCAGAGAGCCATAGACAACGTGCAGGATTATTAGCTAGACGTGTTGTTGATGAAATAAAGCCGAATATAATTATCGCTGTTGACGAGGACGCCCAAGAGTATGTTGCAAAATATTACATCGACCAACCTGGTATCGATATTGTTTATTCTGGTGTTAATGGAACGCCTGAGGCGTATGGTTACGATAAAGCATCCAATGTAACAGGTATCTTGGAACGACTACCTCTCGTTGGTGTTCGAGATACACTTCTAGAAATTTTGAAAAGCAATCCCGGCGTGTCGGAAATAAAGCTAATGCACTTATCTGATGACTCTGGGACCGTCCAAGCTGATGATGAGTTTATTCATAATTATGGAAAAAATTGGGAACCGATAAAATTGCAACCATCCGTGTTGGTCCATAAGTATTCTGAATGGAAAAAAGCGGTTTTGAATGCAGAGCAAGAAGCCAATTGTTTACTAATTTCAAACTATAGGAAGATTTACGACGATAATGATAAGTTAGTCCCCGCTGCTAATGTTATGAAGTGGACAATTGAAAACGCAAAAGTACCGATTGTTGGTGTTAATGGGTTTACTGTTGAAGATGGGGCTAAATTTGCGGTTGCAACTTCTCCGTTCGAACAGGGAGAAGTTGCCGCAAAAATGGCCATGGAAATTCTAAAGGGAAAAAAAACATCAGAAATTCCCGTGACCCAAACTAAACAATTTATTATCTATATGCGTGGCAAGTTTGAGTGGGTTCTTCCGGCTATCTACGAAGCCTTTGCGCGAGCTGCGAATAAGTATTGGGAATCATAAGTAATGATTAAATTATGCAAGGATCAACATATTATGACAAAAACTGCTTTCCTTGCAGTATTGACATTTCTGTCTACAACATCTCAATCTCAACAGGGGGATGGAAGTAATGCGAATAATCAAGAGAGGCATTTTCAACCAAAAAAACTCTTTACGGTTGATGCTTCGCATATCTCACCATGGTTCAGCAGACTCGCAGAGAAAAGACGTTTATACAAAGACTTAACTTCGGGTGATTCTGATCAAGAAAATTAAGCCAAGGCTAATCTAAAGCAAGCTTATGAAGGTGATCATCACCAATTTTTTAATGATCTGACCTATTTGTTTAATTGGCTTTCTAAAACCCTCGTCGATTCGGATGATGAGTCGGCTCAAAACAATCAGAAGGTTTGCATAACCTTTATTGGAATATTATTGAGTCTGGCATCTAACATTCCCTCTATGGATAAATCTCTGATGCAGGATTTACTGCAAAACACTGATGATAAGGTGTTAGCTAAACTCTGGAATTCCTTTGATGATAATGAATCGAGGAGGGATAGTCTGCGTAAAGTGATTCAAGAGGGGAAGAACGGTTCTCTTGAGATCACGATCTCTATGACAAGAATAGAGCCAATAGAGCTAAGTGATATGATTAAAAAAGCCATACAAGATCGTCCTTGGATTAAGGAACTGATGACGTATAATCAGTATGATGCGTATATGCCTGAATTAGGGGATATTCTACAGCAGCACCCAAACATCACTTCACTCAGGTTTGTCAAAGGGAATATTTATGGGCCGGATATTATCAATATCCTGAAACGAAACGCTATTACAAATCTGAGTTTTGAAGGGAGTACATTCAATTTAAGTGATTTAATGTTTTTTTTCAGAGGTGCTAATGAGCAGGGAAACATTGACGCATTTAACTATTTCAAATGCAACTATCCATGATCCTAGGGGGATAATCTATCTTATTTTTACCGTGATGAGGGGCAATAAGTCCATTACATATCTGAATATTTCTAATAATAAGATTTCTAAGGGTAGGGACTGGGAACTAATTACGTACGTAATAAAAGAAAATTCTACCCTTACAGATCTAGATATTTCCGGAAATAAATTCAATTTCTACGAAATGAAAAAAATGCCTAATGCTTTAAAGCAAAATAAAACCCTCTTAAGTCTAAAACTTAAAAATTGTTCGATCGATATTCAAACATTCAATAACTTTTCTGAGGCATTAAAAGTCAATAACACCCTCAAATATATAGATTTTTCCGAGAACAATTTAGGAGATGCTGGCAAAGAAATCGCCCAAGAAATCCAGCACGTACGGGCTGAGAAAGGCTACCATCATCTTGAGGTCGTTCTTTAAGGGGTTCCAGTTCTGGACGTGCTCTTACCTGAAATCTTACCAAAGTTGCTGAATACTTCTCTCAGTAAGCCTGATTGATGACCAGCTGATGGTGTCTCTCGTTTTACAGGGGTTATTTCACGTACATGCTCTCCTTTACGTTCCATAACCTTAGAAACGATCCCTGAATCATTGAAAATAACTTCGTATGAAATTAAGTCTGTTGTAACTGGGGTAAAAAAGGCCTTTGTTTCTGTTTGCTTAGAGATATAATACCATGTCTCAGGTTTAAACGCGCTGATTGTGGATGGGCTGCCGTAATTTTCTTCAACGAAATCACGTGTTGTTTTGCCCGGAATAATCTTAGTAAAGTCCCGGTTGTCGTTTTCATAGCCGCGATTGTCAACTGTCGGACTGCATCCTGTAACAAAAGTCGATAAAATAACTGTAGGAATAAGTGTACGATTCATCGTATAGTTAACTCAAAGTTGATATGTTTGTTCTTCATCCTAGAATTTGCACGAGATGACACTAAAGTCAAGTATGGAGCTATAATGTTTTGGAAAAAAACAAATTCCCCAGCCAAAGAAATTGCCGTAAAATTGTATGCAACCTGCGTTGATCGAGTCAAAAACCCGGTTATCTATCAAGATTATTCTATTAACGACGAGGTTCTCGGGCGCTTTGAAGTTTTGTCCTTATTTTTGTTTATGATGCTGCGTCGCCTTAAAAAAGATACCAGTACTCAATCAGCTGAAATTAGCCAAGAACTCGTCGATCTATTTGTTGAAGACATGGATCATAGCCTGCGCAATGCACGGTTGAGTGAAAAAGGAATCGATAAAAACTTTAAACGCTTTGTTGAAGGTTTTTTTGGACGTTTGGTCGCCTATGATACAGCTCTGGATAACAATTCTCTGGAACAAGCTATTTACAGAAACGTTTATGACGGTAATAATGAATACAACGATGCATCGAAAAAACTAGGTGCGTATATAAAAGAGCAGCTGAACGTCCTGAACTCGCAAAATGATATTCAGCTGTTGTGCTTTAACTAGGAATAAAAAATGGTACCTGAATTTAGTAGAGTGTTTAATTTAGATAAAGTAGGGCAGCTACCCTATAAATATGAAGTCACCGCCACTACAGAAGAACTAACAGCTCTGGCTGCTCGTTTTGATCTCTTGCGCGTCGAAAAGTTAGGCGCTTTGCTTGAGATCCGCAAGTCTGACCATAATGGGGACTTTGAGGTTTATGCAAAAGTTATTGCTGATGTCGTTCAAGCCTGCATTGCAACCCTTGCAGAAGTGCCTGATCATTTAGAGTTTGAGTTTAAACTTAGTCTCGTCGAAGGGGATGAAGATCGATTCCATGATGATATGGATTGGCATACCGAAGCTGAAAAAGAGTATGATCTTGAATTCTATCAGAATAATGAGATCGATTTCGGTGAAGTAACAGCACAATACCTGTCATTAGAATTAAATCCTTATCCGCGCGCAGACATCGAAATTGAAACGATCGACGGAGAAGCGGCTTCTGAAAAGCCTAATCCGTTTGATGCCCTGAATGCATTAAAGGGACAGAAATAACCGTGAATAGTCCGGAAATCCAACTTCTAATTCAGCATCTTAGCAAACTACCGGGGCTTGGTCCACGCTCCGGTCGCCGAGTAGCCTTGCATCTTTTGAAAAAACGCGAAAAAGCTTTTCGCCCCTTAATTCAAGTTATGCTTGATGCCGAACAAAAAGTAAAAACCTGTCATATTTGCCTTGCCCTTGATGCAACCGACCCGTGTAGTATATGCACCGACCCGAAACGAGATCCGCAACAACTCTGCGTTGTTCAAGATGTGGCTGATTTATGGGCCATGGAACGGGTTAATACATTTAAGGGCATGTACCACGTTCTAGGAGGTGTTTTATCCGCGATTGATGGGGTCGGACCACAACAACTTGCCATTCAAAGCCTAGTAGAAAGAGTTGCAAAAAGTCAAATAACCGAAGTGATTCTAGCTTTGAATGCAACAGTTGACGGACAAACAACAATCCATTACTTGACTGAACTCTTAAAACCGATGGGAGCCACTGTCACAACGCTTGCCCATGGTGTTCCGATTGGTGGTGAGCTGGATTATCTGGATGAAGGAACACTGTTCACAGCCTTCCAGGGTCGCAGGAGTGCCTAATGACACGACTATATTATCCTGATTCTCTGGTACCGGGTCTAACTGTATCCCTAGCAGATGAACATATCCATTACTTAAGGAATGTACTCAGGTATTCTATTGGTGATACTCTAAATCTTTTTAACCAAGGGTTTGGCGAGTTTGAGGCAACACTTGCCGTTCTGACAAAATCAAAAGTAGATGTTTTAATTGGTAAAAACGTTCGACAGCCCGAAACAGAGAAACAGCTAACCCTGGTCTTTTGCCCCATCAAGAATGATGCGCTGCACTATCTGATTGAAAAATGTACAGAAATTGGTGTTACCGAGTTTCAGCCTGTCATCATGCAGCATGGCAATATTCACAAGGTCAACATAGAAAAGCTTCAACGAATTGCCACAGATGCCGCCCAACAATGCGAACGGCTTTCTGTCCCGTTCATTCATCCTTTAAAAAAATTAGAACAAGTTTTGTCTAGTTGGGATCCGCACAGAAAAATGTACGTTTGTTTTGAACGACTACCGTCAGAATCTCGTCCTGATTTTACCTCAGGCACAGCTATTCTTGTTGGCCCGGAAGGCGGATTACACCCTGATGAGGTCAACATCTTGAAAAGACAGCCCTTTGTTGAGCATCTTAGTCTAGGAAAAAATATCCTGCGCGCAGAAACAGCAGCCGTTGCTGCAAGCACTCTCATCCTCATAGAAATTTAATTTTGATGCGTTGCATCCAAAAGCACATCAAAAAAGAGCATAGTTAAAATGATATGCACTGAGGAAGCAAGCCATAAAAGATCAACACCGTTTGTCCCCCCTCAGCTGGATTTAAATGAGTCATTATTGCCAAGTGCATTGCTTTTGATCCGATAAATCGAGTACAATTTAAATAAATATATATGACGTGAGGGTGTCATGACAGATATCGGAACAATTCTTTTTACTTGGTGGCGTGGCCAATTAATTGGCGAAGACGAATTTGGTAATAAATATTATCAGGATAAAAAAAAGGGTGGTCGTGGTATTTTTCGCCGTTGGGTCATTTATAATGGTGAAATTGAAGCATCGAAAGTTCCGGCAGACTGGCACGGTTGGTTGCACCACACAAATCCCGAACCGCCCCAACCCCGCAAACGCTATTATTGGGAAAAACCCCATCAACGCAATTTGACTGGGACTGTCTATGCCTATCGGCCAAAAGGGTATTACAAGCCCATTGAAAAGCAAAATTATGAAGCTTGGACACCTCAATAACGGGATAAACTAGTTTTTTCTTTAGGATAATACTAATGATGAATAGGCAGCTTGAAGAATTACTAGAAAAAGTCATCCAATCGAACCCCACAGCCGATCAAGACAAACTGAGGCGCGCCTACGCGTTTTGTATGCAAGCTCACGGTTCACAGCTCAGAGCGTCGGGTGATCCTTATTACACACATCCACTTGCTGTTGCTGAAATTCTTGCAGAATTAAAATTAGATTTATCAACCGTTATTACTGGCCTTCTTCATGATACTGTCGAAGATACTTTAGTCACGTTGGCTGACATAGAAAAAGAATTTGGCCCGGACGTTGCCAATCTTGTGGATGGAGTAACCAAGCTATCGCAATTACAGCTTCAATCTGAGCATACAAAACAAGCAGAAAACTTACGTAAACTTGTTTTGGCAATGTCGACAGACATTCGTGTTCTCATTGTTAAGCTAGCAGACCGCCTTCATAACATGCGGACATTACACCATGTGAGTTCTGTGGAAAAACGTAAACGGGTTGCCCGCGAAACCATTGAGATTTATGCACCCCTTGCTGAACGCATGGGTATGCAATATTTGAAGGATGAATTCGAAGATATTGCCTTTGGTATTATTAACCCGGAAGCACGGGAATCCGTCCAAAGTCGATTAAGTTTTTTGTATGAGAATGCAGACTATACAGTCGAAGCAATTATTGACGATATGCAGAAGGTTCTAACTTCGTATGGTCTAAATAATTTCCAAGTGAACGGACGGCAAAAGACCCCATATTCTATTTGGAAAAAAATGCAGCACAAGCGGGTTGCTTTTGAACAATTGTCAGATATTATGGCTTTTCGCATTGTTGTCGGAACAATGCCCGAAGTTTATCAAGCTTTAGGGGCCGTTCATAATGCCTATTTGGTGCTGCCCGGACGATTCAAAGACTATATCTCCACACCAAAACCAAACGGTTACCAATCACTTCATACAGGATTAATTGGCCCGTATAACAGTCGTATTGAAGTGCAAATTCGCACAGAAGAAATGCACCGAATTGCTGAATATG
Organism: Candidatus Paracaedibacteraceae bacterium; assembly: GCA_019636055.1. Classification (NCBI taxonomy): domain Bacteria; kingdom Pseudomonadati; phylum Pseudomonadota; class Alphaproteobacteria; order Holosporales; family Candidatus Paracaedibacteraceae; species Candidatus Paracaedibacteraceae bacterium. Next base: position 267,364 of record JAHBYH010000003.1, on the reverse strand, counting down.
GTATCGCATCCCACTGGCAATACAAACAGGGCGCCTCACACGAGGGACGCCAATATGCGTGGCTTCGTGGTTTGCTTGATATTTTAGATCAAGCATCTAATCCAGAAGAATTCCTTGAAAATACAAAACTTGAAATGTTTCAAGATCAGGTTTTTTGTTTTACCCCAAAAGGGGATTTGATTCAATTACCAAGTGGCGCAACACCTGTCGATTTTGCTTATGCTGTTCACTCTAAAATAGGTGATCACATTACAGCCGCTAAGATTAATGGCAGATTGATGCCTCTTAGGACGATTCTGAATAACGGGGACCAAGTTGATGTTATTACCTCTAAGACACAGAATCCTTCGCCAATGTGGGAAAGGTTTGTTGTTACAGGGAAAGCTCGGTCTCATATCCGCAAATTCGTTCGTCAGCAACGTCGTGAACAATTTAGTGAGCTCGGTAAAAGCATTCTTCAAAAATCATTCAAGCAAGCTCATCTTGATTTTGGTGAAAAAATCCTTAAGCCAGCGATAGAACAGTTAAAACAAATTGCCCTTGAGGATTTATATGCCAGCGTAGGAGAGGGGACTCTTTCCGTTCACGATGTTATTCATGTATGTTATCCCTTATTTAAACAAGAACAGGGCGAATCTAAACCAAAGAAAGAGAAAGAGGTATCGGTAGAATCTCATAGTTTCTCTATTGGGGGACTCATTGACGGGATGGCTGTTCGATATGCTGGATGCTGTCATCCGTTACCCGGAGACCATATCGCAGGTATTGTCAAAACAGGCAAGGGAATTACCATCCATACGACAGACTGTGATGTCTTAAAGGCATTCTCTGACCCTAATCGTATCCTTGATTTAGATTGGGGCAAACAAAAAACGGATGAGAAATTTGTCGGCCGCCTAAAAGCAACGTTTCTCAATAAAACAGGCAGTTTGTCAGCTTTCTCAACGGCAATATCCAAGCAAGCCGGTAATATTATTAATATCAAAGTAACAAACCGTACTCCTGATTTTTGGGATATAATTGTTGATATTGAAGTTAAAGATACAACACATCTTAATACAGTAATTGCCAGTGTTCGCACATTATCAATAACCAATAATGTTGAACGTATCTAAGCCACTAAACTAGATTTTTTGCGTCAAGTAATTTTTCTATCCCAAATCCTTGGAATTGTTCGATTCCACAGTCAAGACCCTCTAGAATTTCTCGCTCGGTTGAACACTGATGCAAAATAAATTTATAGGCACCGAAAACATCAATAAGATCCCTTATTAAGGTTTTGTTCTCTATAATTCCGTTACTCCACTTTAATTTAAACAAGCTTGCAGGAACTTTTTCAAAATTTAAAACACGTATATGATCCGCGGTTATCCCGCTTAAAATTAACCGACAATCTTTTTTTCTAAGAAGTTCTCTCGCGAAAAGCATTGCTTCCGGATGCGCCATATAATCGACAATATCGATACAAAAAGACAATGGTTTTTGTTTTTCGTAATAATCAAAAAATCGGTAAAAATTTGAGGATATAATTGTCCTCAGGTTTATATTGGCATGGAGACTCTCAATAGAATGAGCCATCAATAACTCTTTCATTATCGTGAGTGTCTGCTTATCAAGGATTGTTGTTAAATGTTTAAACAACCAAATGTTGGCTGTTATTGATTCATTAATCGCCAATTTCTCTTGGATCTTTTGTACAGATAGGAAAAGATGGCTTGCAATCTTATGGGGTTTTTCTTTACCATCATACCAAAAAATAGACTGTCTTTTTAAATAAGGTCGCAAATCTGATCCACTAATAATTCGGTCCAAACTGTTTAATGTCTCGCTATCAATCCCCCGATCAATCATTGTTACAGAGTTACCGTCCACATCTTGCTTCCGGATCCTAAACAAAGGATCATTTTCAATGTCCTGCACGATATCATCAAGATCTCGCCACCGTAAACCGAGATCAAATAATTGGCAGAAAACATCTTTTCTTAACGCATCTGATAAAATAGGATCAATGGGTAACGTACGTTTAAACTGTGATATGGCTCGTTCAATTGAGATGATTGGTTGTTTTTCAATAATGCAGACAATATTATGATTAAGCAATTTATAAACTTTTGCCTTTAGCGGAAGAAATATTCGGTTCACTTCCGCAAGAGCAACTTCAATTTTTGCCGGCTCACGATTAAAAGGCAAAAGTTTAGACATATTAAACATAACAGCATGGAAGGCAGCACCAGCCGGTTTAATTTTCAATAAATAATCAATTATGCTTTCTTGGGTTTCTGAAGAATCGGAAGCGACACAAACATTGTTAGTCATCTTGACTTGTCTCCCTGTTAGACCTTCACTGTATCAGAACAGGATTAAAAAACCCTTAAGGTACAACAAATAATTTTTATCCAACATAACCCCTAACGTGAGTTCGATATAAGAAAGATCAGACAGGTTCGTCATCTCCGACGAGCAAAGCTAGTGTTTCGCTAGAAAACCTTAGCTTTGCTCGTCGAGGATGACGGATTCTATTGCTGGATAGACCTTCTTATGTCGAACTGTCGTTAATCCCTAAGGAGTTCAAATTGATTGTAGTTCCTGAGGGTTGGCGCATCATCGTATAGATGACCATACTTTCCTTTTAAACGCCTCAACTCTTTAAGATATTCTGCGTGTCTATTTTTTCTATAATTTAGTAAATTTTGTTGCCAAACTGATAAAATCAAGACTCCTACGTGTGGGTTCTCTCCTGAATCTAGGGCTTCCATTTTTTCAAGAATAAGTTTAAAGCGTGCCTTATCCCAAAAATCAGCACCATAGCGACTATCCATATAGCACTCTATTAGAAAAGCCTGAGCACTAGAGTTATGCTGTTCGGCTAAGGATTCAATTGCTGTTAATTCTGTTTTATCTCCGGGGATAATATGCCAGCGACCGTTTCTACCTTTAATATGTTTTAAATACTCACGTTTTGATTTGAATCCAAGCATATTTTCTTTTAAAGCCAGAATGACAAGATCTCCAACACCAGGGGAATCTAAGTGATCTAAAGCAAAGCGTCGAGCTTTTTTCAGTCGAGATTTCTTCTTTACACTGATCCCAAAATAACCTTCCATATAACTTTCGATAAGATAGCGATGAACGAGCGTATTATTTTCTGCATAGGTCCAAAGGTGTTGCAAGCGCTCACTTTGGTTCTGCTGCGTGTTTCCAAGTCCCAAGCTTCCATAAATCCAACACTTAACCAATAATTCCTGAGCATAGATATTATTTTCCGATGCCAATTCTTCAAGTATCTCTATAGCTATAGATACTTCGCTTGTTGTCAAGTTCTGATCTAAAAGAAGACTGATTGCTGCTGCGTCCCCCATTTTAAGACCATGCCATGTAAAAACAGCCTCATCTTCTTGGGATGGGCTGCTCGGTCGACTACTTATTTCTGACTGAGTGTCAGGCGGTGATGATGGATACCCATCAGAACAATCAGAATAATCCGCTGAAAACGCTATGGATGTTGAAAAAAACACCCCTAAAAATTGCTTCATTTTACCCCCCCGTCAATAGAATACATTTTAATCGTAGCATCCCTCTATTTCTAATACTAGAAGTAACGAATTCTTAAATCTGCCAAGTTGCAATAACGAGAAATTATTTGAGACAATATTATGCAGCCTGTCTCTCTTGTTCATAAGTACGAACTGCACTACCGTGCCAAACAACTATCTTATTATGATCCGATAAATTAATCTTATCGTCGTTGGGACAGGGGTGATTTGATTTATAATTTGCATCGGTTTGTTTTTTTATTTCAAGGATGAGATCGCCATCTTTTTCGAAAATATGATATTTTTTAGCTTGATTGTTCCTAACCCCGATTGAAAATTCATCACCGACATCAAGTGACAGGGCATGACCAATAAACAAGACTTTAAGAAAATATAGCATCAGGTAACTTTCGTGCTTTTAACTGTAATTAACTGTAATTTAATTTAAGAAAATTTTAAAGCCATCCTTCAGTGTTTATTGTTAATTGATTCTTAATCGGATTCAATTTAGAATAATTCTAGATATATAAATCTGAGGGGAATAAAGTGACTTTGCCAATACAAAAATATGAATCAACCGCAAAAGTTATCTATAATGGAAAAACGATTGAATTACCGGTATTGCATGGGGCATGTGGTCCCAGTGTCATTGATATAAGAGCCCTGTATAATGAAACAGGGCTTTTTACTTTTGATCCGGGATTTACATCAACAGCAAGTTGCGAGTCAAAAATTACCTATATTGACGGTGATGAGGGAGTCCTGTTATACGGTGGTTATCCAATTCAAGATCTCGCTGAAAAAAGTGATTTCATGGAAGTATCTTACCTCTTGCTGTATGGTAATTTACCAACTGAACAGCAAAAAAATGACTTTGTTAAGAATGTAACCATGCACACAATGGTTCATGAACAAATCCCATCATTTTATCGTGGTTTCCGCCGTGATGCTCACCCTATGGCAATTATGGTCGGGGTTGTTGGGGCTTTATCGGCTTTCTATCATGATAGTCTAGACATTCACGACCCAAGGCAGCGTGAAATTGCAGCTTATCGTTTGGTTGCTAAGGTGCCGACACTTGCTGCTATGGCCTATAAATATTCCATCGGGCAGCCCTTTGTCTATCCAAGGAATGATCTTGATTATGCAAGTAACTTCTTGCACATGATGTTCTCAGTACCAACAGAAACATACGAGATTAACCCGGTCTTGTCCAATGCTATGGATAAGATTTTGATTTTACATGCGGATCATGAGCAAAATGCGTCAACATCAACGGTTCGCTTGGCCGGATCCAGTGCTGCAAACCCATTTGCCTGTATGGCTGCCGGGATTGCTGCCCTTTGGGGGCCAGCACATGGTGGCGCAAACGAAGCAGCGCTAGCAATGCTTCAAGAGATTGGCGATCCAAGTCGCATCAAGGAATATGTTAATAAAGCAAAAGACAAGAATGATCCGTTCCGCTTGATGGGATTCGGGCATCGCGTCTATAAAAATTATGATCCACGCGCAAAAGTCATGCGGGAAACATGTCATCAGGTCTTAAAAGAATTAAATATCAAAGATGATCCGCTACTGGATATTGCTATGGAATTAGAAAGCATTGCACTCAGCGATCCATATTTCATTGAGAAAAAACTTTATCCTAACGTTGATTTCTATTCAGGGATTATCTTCAAAGCCATGGGGATTCCAACATCTATGTTTACTGTTATTTTTGCTTTGGCTAGAACAGTAGGGTGGGTTGCACAATGGAAAGAAATGATTGGTGATCCGTTGCAAAAAATTGGCCGTCCGCGTCAGCTGTACACAGGTGTCAAGGAAAGACCATACGTGGACATTGGAAAACGAGGTTAATATGGCTAAATCTGATTCTCCTACACCATTGGAAGAAGAAGGACGGCAGCATAAAAAACTACCGTCTACTAAAGAAATAATGATGTCATATGTTAATGACAACGTGCCAGGATATGGTTATTGGTTTACAAGGATTTTAGTTTTTAGTATAGTTTTCTATATATTTTTTGAACTGTCTAAACTATGGTTTTGATGAAAACACTCACTATTTTAGCGCTAACAACAAGTTTTTGTTTAGCCACACCAAAGGTTGATCACGGTATCAGCCTTATTTATCAAGGTAAATCAGACGAGGCTTTGGCATATTTAAAGCCACTGAGCAACAAAGGTGACATCAAAGCCTCTTTTTACACATCACTGATTTTGATTTTTGGGGATAAACCCAATATATCAGAAGGAATGCCCTACCTACAAAATGCCGTTAATGCAGGATATGGACCTGCACTGGATACAATAGCAGGCTTGTACTTACATGGGGATATTATCCCAAAAGATATTCACACCGCAAAAATGTATTATGAAATTGCGGCACAACGTGGATATGGCCCGAGTCAATTTAACTTTGGCATCATGTCAAAAAATGGTGATGGTGTACCGCGCGATCTTGAAGATGCCTATGTATATTTATCATTAGCAGCAGACAATATTGACGACCTCGGTGACATTACAATCGATGCAACTAAATATCGTAATGATGTGCGGGCGGAACTCAATCAAGAAGAACTTGATCAAGCCCACCAAAAATACGAGCGACTTAGAGCAGAAATTAAAGCGAAGAACGTGGATAATGACTAAGGTTAGCGCAGAATCAAGTGATAAATCTTATAACCTGATTATGCACAGCTTGAATATCCTGATTAGCATTAACAATCCGACACCGTTCAGGAAAACCTTTAGCAATATCAAGGTAACCGGCACGCATCCGATTATGAAAATCGATCTCTAATTTTTCGAATCTAATTTCACTGGTATGCCGAGATAGAGCACGGGATATGCCGATCTCTGGATCAAGGTCAAAGATATAGGTAAGATCAGGCCAAACATTTGGTAAGACCGATTCATGAAGATTGCGCAAAAAATTAACATCTAATCCCCGTCCATAGCCTTGGTAGGCAATGGTTGAATCGGCAAAACGATCACAAATCACCCAAGTTCCCGAGTCAAGCGCAGGTTTAATCACTTTTTCCCAATGATCAACACGTGCCGCATTGAGCAGTAAAGCTTCGGTTATCCCAGACCAACGATTCACATCACCTGAAACAAGTAGGGCACGGATAAGCTCAGCACCATCAGTCCCACCAGGTTCACGCGTAATAATCACAGAATGACCTTTGAGTCGAAGGTATTCAGCCAAAAGTTGGCATTGCGTTGATTTTCCCGTACCTTCACCACCCTCAAAGGTTATGAATTTGCCTCTGGTCATTACTTACCGCCAAAAATATGAGTAATAGATCTCCAGATTTTCTTGAAAATACCAGCTTGCTCAACCGGCTTGTCTGCAATAAGATCAAACTCCAGGGGCTGTTCATACATAGGGGCTGTTATTAAAAATTTACCAAGAGTCTGACCTTGAGCAATCGGTGCCTGAACACTGTCGTCAAATTTTATTTCATACTTGATTTGATCCTTCATGATAGTGGGAACTGTGACATAAGCATCTTTTGAAACACTAACAGGGACCATATTCTCTGCCCCTCCGTAAACGGGTGCATTTTGTATAGAGACACCTTTTTTAGCCAGTGGTACCGATGTAAATGCTTTTTGTGCCCAATTTGCAAGCTTCATAGATTCTGTTGCACGGATATTACTTGTCCTACAGCCATTAACAATCATGATGTAGCGACTTGTATTTCCATTTGGATCAGTTGTGGCAATAGAAGAAACAACACCATACCCCCCAAGATCTGTCATACCGGTCTTAAGACCATCACAACCAATATTTTTGTCAAGCAGTGGATGACGATTCGGCTGGGTAATCCCACCATAGGTATAGGATGTTTTTGCAAAAAGCGGATAGTGCTCCGGATAATCATGAATCACACGATAGGCAATGGTCGCCAGATCTCGGGCTGTTGTTTTATGGTCCGGATCCGGTAGACCACTTGCATTTTTAAACGTGGTTTGCATGCAACCGAATTCATGTGCCTTTTGTGTCATTTCTGCAGCAAAAATTTCTTCGGATCCAGACAATCCTTCGGCCAAAGCTACCGAGGCATCATTACCGGACTGAATGATCACACCGTGTAGTAATTCATCAATCGTTGCCTGAGTGTTTACGTTTAAAAACATCCGCGATCCACCTGTACGCCAAGCTTTTTCGCTGATCAACACAGGTGTGGTTGGCTGCACTTGCCCGCGCTTCATCTTATCAAACGCCATATAGGCAGTCATAATTTTTGTCATAGATGACGGATACATCGGAACATCAGCGTTCTTTTCAAATAAAACTTTTCCTGTGTTATAGTCCATGATCAAAGCTTGTTCCGCTTGCGTGTCAATCCTTAAAGATGCCGCTATCGCAGCAGGTACACCAGGGATAACTGGGGGAGGGGGGGCTGGCTGTATTTCCACAACAGCCTGTTTCAAAACTGATTTCTTTTTATGTTTTTTCTGGTTTGCTTCAACACAAGTCAATAAACTTGCCATCATCAAAGTTAAAATAAACTTATTTGCCACATCTCTCTCCGTCTTCCTAATTCATAATAAGTCTTGCGCCGTGGTGCCCTTCGGCAGAAATCTGTTTAAGCATTTTTTGCGCTTGCTGCTGATTCGTATAGGGCCCTATCTTTACGGTATACATATTTCCTGATTTTTTATCTTTTGTTACAGAAGTTTTGCCATGTTTTTTAAGGATTTTTCCTGCTTTGTCAGCGTTCTTCTTTTGGATATAGTTACCAACTTGAATAAAATGACCTGTACGAGATAAAGCTTTCTGTTTGGGGGAGATTTTACTCAAATCTTCTAGAATAATATCCTCATCCCGAACAGGTTGAGACTTTACCTTCGGTTTAATTTTAGGTTTTGAAGCAAGCATATCCTCAAAGATATCTTCCTCATCCTTGGTAAAGGTTAGATTTTGTACCTTTGCAACTTGTACTGATGGACGATAAACAGCCGGTTTTAGCGTGGGCTTGTACTGGTCATCAGAACGAAGTACAGCTTTGCGAATTTCAGGTTCACGATTCATAACGTCTTGGGCAGGCGTTTTCCCGGCAATTTCTTGAAAATAAATGTCGTCCCATTTACGGCCTGATGGGTCAATTCCATAACGGCCATATTGTTTAAGGTGCGCAGCTAAAGCCTTGCTTTCTTCGGGAAGAGCCCTGACTCGTACTTTGCCTAAGCCTTTATTATGCGTTCCCAACTCTTGCGCAGCTCGTTTAGATAAATCAATAATTCGATTACCAACAAAAGGGCCGCGATCGTTAACAACAACAACTAAATTTTTTCCCGTCTCGACATTCGTAACTTCAACAACAGATGGAATTGGCAACGTTTTATGAGCTGCGGTTAAGGAGTGCATATCGTAAATAGAGCCACATGACGTCGGGCGCTTATGAAACCCAGGTCCATACCAAGAGGCAACGCCATGTTCTTCATAATCGTAATGATCCTGAGGGGTATACTTAATACCTTGAATCGTATAAGGTTTTTTGGTCCCGGAACATAAATCCTTTGATGCTTTAGTCTTTGGCCCCGAACAGCCCACAAGTAAAGCCAAAATCCCAAGTCCCCACAACCGTTTCACAGATACATCTCCACCTAAAACTTTACTTAATCTTAACTGAATGATACAGATTTAACAAGGTATTCTCCTATTTTAACGGGAATTCGATGCAAGAAAGTCTGGAGAGTATTAAACCCCATCATTCATCGAACTTTATTTACCAGAACATTGTCGCAATGCCTCAGAAAGAACCATTGCCCCCGCAATTGCGACATTAAGAGAGCGTGCTCCCGATTGCATGGGAATAACAACCCGATCGGGAATGTCGCTGAATACGAATTCAGGCACCCCAACACTTTCTTGACCTAACATCAAGATATCATTCGGTTGAAATTTGAAATTGTGATAAGCGGTTTCGCCTTTAGTGTCTATTAATACTAAGCGATGGGGCAGGGCATCACGGAAACTAGCATAGGAACAGTAGCGAGTCACATTAGCAAGCTCAATGTAATCCATACCGGCTCGCTCTAGCTTTTTATCATTCCAGATAAACCCACAAGGCTCAATAATATCCAAAGGCACACCAAGGCAGGCAGCCAACCGAATTAATGTTCCTGTATTTTGCGGGATTTCGGGTTGATAAAGAGCCAACCTCATTATTTTGCCCACCACCACTCGGGAACATTCACTCCGATATCAGGATCATATTTCGGGAAATCGAGCTTATCTTTCCAGTAGGCAATACAGGTTAAGTTATCGTAAACACCGGGGATCTGATAATACATCCCCATAACAGCACGGTCTAACGCTTTTACATCAGTCATTAATTCTTGTTCTGAAGATGCATTTGCAACTTTTTGAGCAAGAGCATAAACAGCCTCGTTTTTAATACCAATATAGTTGGAACTGCCTGCCTGATCGGCCATTTTGGGGTCGAAATAATAAGTTTGTTCAATTCCGGGAGACATCGAGTTTGCCCAAGTATGAAGAATGACATCGAATGTCTTTTCAACGGATTGTTTTTCATATTGGGTTGTATCAATCTTTGATACGGTCATCTGAATACCAAGTGGTTTGAGATTTCGTTGGAACTCAAGAGCTACCCCCTCGATCCGCGGATCCTTTAGCGTAAATGTGAATGCAAGGAGTTCCTTGGTATCTTTGTGAACACGCTTACCATTTTCAATGACCCACCCAGCGTCTTTCAGGAGTGCATCAGCTTGTTTTAAGGCTGCTCGACGATCAATTGATGACGGTTTAATTGAATCTAGGAAGATTTCATCATCCAACTGCGCTTTATACGGACTCAAAATCTTTACCTCATCCTCAGACGGTTTTCCTTTTGGCTGGAACTGAGTATTTGCAAAAAGACTAAGCGCTTCTTTAAAGGACCCATGATATTGGGTTTTGTTAATTTGATTAAAATCAAACGCCAAAGCAATCGCTTTACGCACACGGCGATCAGCAAATATTGCTTTTTTCATGTTAAAGATAATCATGCGCACTGCAACAGGCCGATGATGTTCATTTTGGAATTTAACCACACGCCCATCTTTGACGGCAGGAAAATTATAGGCTGTATTCCAACTTTTCTGATCTACTTCCATATAAAAATCAATTTCACCGGCCTTTAAAGATTCACGCAAAGCATGGTCACTTTTAAAATATTCGATAGAAATTTCATCAAAATTAAATGTTCCCTTCAAAATCGGAAGATCAGCTGCCCAATAGTCCTTAACGCGTTCATAAATGATCTTGCGACCAAATTCGTGTGATTTAACTTTGTACGGGCCAGATCCGGGTATAGCCTCAAGCGTAATAGCAGAAAAATCCTTTCCTTCAAGCGCTTTCTTAGGTAAGACGATAAGGTTCCCCATGATAATTGGCATTTCTTTGTCATAAGATCCTTTGTCGTCTGGCAGAAATACGATTTTGATAGTTTTGTCATCGATGATTTTTATTTCTTTTATCAGAGAATAGTATTTCTTATAGCGTGGCAATCCTTTATCACGCAATGTTTCGATCGAGAACTTTACATCCTGAGTAGTGATCGAGCTACCATCATGAAATCTTGCTTTTGGATTGATAAAAAAAGTAACCGCTGAGTTATCCTTCTCAAGCTCAACTTTTTCAGCAATTATCCCATATACCGAGTGCGGATCATCAGCAATTTTCCGCATAAGGGTATCCTGAGTCATTGTTAACCCTTCGGCCGGAAAACCTTTAATAACCAAACGGTTTAGGGAGTCAAAACTTCCAACCGTTGCCATACGAAGCCGTCCCCCCTTAGGGGCATCTGGATTGACGAAAGGCATGTTCTTCTCTGTGCCATCGTGCTTAGGGGCTCCAAATCGTGAAATAAAGGTTTCAGGTTTGGCAATTGCAGAAGAAAATAATAAAGACAGCACTATAATTTTTTTCATATTAAATAGTCCCAAGGATTTGTTTGGGAAATTATAACATAGATAGGCTATTTTTTCTAGGATCCAATCAAGCACATATTAAGCACGCTTTAATTTTTTATCAAAATTGGGGATTATAATTTGAGTGGAAGGCACGACGTTTCTAAGAATCTCGAGTAAATCATCTTTAGCAAGAGCAATACACCCTTCGGTTGGTGTATAACCGTCACGAGCAACATGAATAAATACAGCACTACCATTGTTTGGAATCACCGGCATGCTGTTATGAGAAGTTACAACGATAACATCATAAACATCATCCTCGCGCCATAATTCTTCGTGACGAGCAGCATAGGGCAGGCGGATATGGTTATTATACCGCGGATCTTTGGGATCATCACACCAACCATCGTTTTTATTTAATTTACGACAGGTCAATCGCTGCGATGGTTTATCCTCAATTTTATCAGGCCGGTAAAATACATATCTTAAACTAAATACACCAACAGGTGTCGCTTTGTCGCCTTCAACTTTGGTTTCTTTGAATCCGCCCGCACCAGTCGCACAGCGATATTCTTTTTTTCCAAAGATTAAAGTCGTCGGAGAAGTCAAAACGAGATTTGTCATAATAATTCTCCTAATTCCTAAGTCAATAAAAAAAAGGGGAGGCGAACCTCCCCAACGAATTAGTCTTCACCATGTGCTTTTGAATATGCAGCTATACCATCAAATACATTAAGTTTTTCTATGTGCATCCAGCGATAGTCTGAATTTACAAGAGAGACAAGCTTCATAATATCGTTATCATTAACATCCGATCCATCTTTTGAGACGAAACGGCAACGGAAACAATCTGTCAGATCCGGTTCAGTTCCATGATCGTTTGGATAAACTTTTACCCCTCTGTTTGAAATCATTTTCAATTTCATATTAGCAGATCCGGCAAGATCGGTCAATTTACGTCCCATGCCATCAAGATCGTTGTGCGCTTCAATAAATAAGTCTATCCCATTAACGCTGCGTGTTTTAACTTCGATAGATTTTTGCGCATCGGTCAATTTTGGCATGTTAATCGGTTTGTATGGGCGTTCTTGCCACTGCGGATGTTTACGTCCAAAGTTTGAAATAATCTTGTCTGTAAACGTTGTTGTTGATACAGAGCCTGCATCTCCGTGGACATCGCGGGTATAGACTTTATCAATACCAAGAGTAACAACCAGTGCTTGTTCAATTGTTTCGGCCGCTTCGAACTCACCAATATGGCGTAGCATCATGACACCTGACAACAACACAGCTGTTGGGTTGATATTGTTTTGCCCCGCATATTTCGGTGCGGATCCATGAACGGCTTCAAAAATAGAGAAATCATCACCGATGTTGGCCCCCGGAGCGAATCCAAGCCCACCAATTAAGGCAGACCCAAGGTCACTGAGGATATCGCCGTTCATGTTTGTTGTCACGATAACATCAAAAATTTCAGGCATTTTCACCAGCTGATGCGCACAATTATCAACGATGATATGTTGTGCTTGGATATCAGAATATTCCTTAGCAATTTCTTCAAAGGTCCGTTTCATCAATCCTTCAGTTGCTTTCATAATATTTGCCTTGGTCGCACAATGAACCATCTTACGCCCCTCAGCACGAGCAAACTCAAATGCCAAGCGAATAATTTTTTCACAACCAGGCTTAGAAATCAACTTTAGACACTGAGCAACGTTAGGGGTTTGCATATGCTCAATACCCGCATACAGATCCTCAACATTTTCACGCACAATAACTAAGTCAACATTACGACCTGAAAAAGGGGTTGCAACGCCAGGAAATTCGCGAACGGGGCGGATATTACCATAGGTTTCAAACATCTTACGCAGTGTAACGTTTGCGGACTTTTCACCATGCCCAACCGGAGTTTCAAGTGGGCCTTTTAAAGCAATCTTATTTCGCATAATGGAGTCAACCGTTTCTTGAGGAACACCTGTTGACAAACCCTTTTTAAAAACCTGAGCACCAGCCTCACAAATTTCCCAGTTGATCTTGACGCCGGTTGCATCAATAATTTTGCGTGTTGCGCCTGTAACTTCTGGACCAATTCCATCCCCTTGAATCAAGGTAATTGTATGGGTTTTTGTCATTCGAACGTTGCTCCTCTTTTAGCTAAAACTTTAGGAAAATAATAGCACCACTCACATACTTCTGCACGGACTTTTTTATACATCTTTGTTATCTTAAAGAAGAAAAGTAAAAACAGCGTTAATTTAATAGGTTAAATTTTTGAGGCCCCATTCTTAAGGTTTTTTGTAACCTAAGAAAATAGTTCTTTATGCATAGGCTCTCGATTTATCTATGAAGTGATGGATCAAAATAAATCAAGCTTATTTATCAAAATTACTTTTTATGCTATGATTATGTGAATTTTCTTAAATTAACAGGTTAACTGTGCCACTCATCACCCAGCAAGATCTAGTCCCCATATCCCAAACAAAAACCCGCGCTATGGGACTGGATATTGGCAATAAAACAATTGGTGTCGCGGTCAGTGATCAAACGTGGATGATTGCGTCAGCTCATAGCCTAATTAAACGACAAAATCTATCTGCGGATATTGCCGCCTTAATCAAAATTATTAAAGAGTATAAAGTATCCTGTATCGTCAGCGGTTGGCCGGTCAATATGAATGGCACAGAAGGGGCCCAAGCTCAGGTTGTCAAAAAACTTATTGATACACTCTTACAACAACATGACATACCTGTCTTTCTTTGGGACGAACGCCTGAGTACAGTTGCCGTTACACGAACGCTGCTTGAAGCTGACATGAGTCGCAAGCGACGATCAGAGGTCGTCGACAAAATGGCAGCAACCTTTATCTTACAAGGCGTACTTGATCTATGCCGCATGCATAAAGGATAAGTTCTCAAATACTTGGTGGAAGTTTGGAAAACTAGAAGCAATACAATCTGCGCCTTGAATGATAATAGGATTGCGAGCAATCATGCCTAATATATATAAAGCCATAGCAATGCGATGATCTTTAAAGACATTAACTGTAATCCCGCCAAATATCGGTGTTCCGCCAGTACCCTTAATAATCAAGGTATCATCATCTGCCCTGACGTCAATGCCACAGTTCATCAGGTTTTTAAAGATTGCTTCCAAACGGTTACTTTCTTTGTACCGAAGTTCTCTTAATCCTTTGAATGTTGAGGTTCCGCGTGCAGCCGCAGCGGCAACCGCAATTGCCGGATACTCATCAATCAGGGACGGAGCTTCAAATGCTTCGAGATTGACAGCATTAAGATCCGCCGCTTCGATTTGGATATCGGCAATAATTTCACCACAGGACATCGATTGATCGAGTACGGTCACTTTGGCTCCCATTTGCTGAAGAACTTCATAAGCTCTACGGCGATAGGGGTTCCAGTTAAGCCCGCGAATTGTGATATTTGATTGAGGCGTTATTGCTGCGGCAACAGCAAAGAATATAGCGGCAGATGGATCGCCAGGGATACGAATATTTTTCGCACTAAACGGCTGCTTGCCTTGAATAGAATAAATTGTCCCACCAGTCTCAGATTCAACCACAGTCAAGGGAATACCAAGATATTCCATCATAAGTTCAGTATGATTTCTTGTTTTTATAGGTTCATAGACAGATGTAACACCCTCAATATTCATGCCAGCGAGTAAGACACACGTTTTAATCTGCGCTGAGGGAATCGGAACTTTATAATGAATCCCAATCGGCTTTTTTGCACCATGAATCGTTAAGGGCAAAGTCTCATGATCATTGGTTTCAAACCTAGCGCCAAGCTCCTTTAATGGTGTAATCATCCGACGCATAGGCCTTTGAGATAAAGAAGCATCGCCATAAAGAGTAACCTGAATAGGGAAGGGGGCAACAAATCCACCCAATAACCGTGTTGATGTCCCGGAGTTCCCTAAATACAAAGGGTTTGCTGGTTGCATAAGTGCTCTGCCTGCAAGACCATGGACGATCTTTTTTTGTGGGCCGGCATTTTCAATCTGAACGCCTAGTGATTCCAGAGCAAGCTGAGTATGCTCAACATCTTCGCCCGCATTGATGCCAACAATTTCGGTTGTTCCCGTTGCCAAAGCAGACAAGAACAAAGCTCTATGCGAAATGGATTTATCGCCAGGGATATGTTTATGAGCGAGCAGGGTGCCTCGCAGATGACTTTGCCTATACGAGATTAACGTGTTTTGTGAAACCATATTTTTGTTCATGATTATAGAATTTCATACTTGATATTAAATGCTAAAATTTTACCTTAAGCAATAGTTTTTCTTTGACAAAAGAGCTGTTGCATGTCAAAAATATTCACAAGAATTTAAGTTATTAGTAAGGAGTATTCCGTGGTTAAACTCGAATGGGGAACGAAGCGTACATGCCAAAGCTGTGCATCCCGTTTTTATGATTTACAAAAGTCCCCAATCATCTGCCCAAAGTGCGGATCAACATACGAAATTGTGACAACAACACGCCGTGGGCGTAAGTCGGCTGCGAAGGCTGCGGTTGTAGAAGAAGAAATTCTTGACGATGATATTGAATTAGATGGTAACGACGATACCCTTCTTGATGATGAAGACGATATGGACGACGACCTAGACGATGTCGATGTCGAAAGCGATGAAGAAGAAAACTAAAAAAGCCCCGCGTAATGCGGGGTTTTTAGTGTGGGAACGTTTTAGCAAGAGTATGCAGCAAAAATTTAAGCTCTTTTTCCTCTGCTGATTTGTAATAATCAAAGGTTCTTTGACTTATAATAAATTTTTTATCAGAATCACTTTTTAAGAACCTTGAGTTATAAACGTATGCGAATCGTTTTGGACCAACACCTTCAAAAGCTTCAATTTCCCATTTATGGTGATCCAACAAATCTTCAAATATATATTCAACCTTACTCTTAGGATAATGTTCCAGATAGACAATACGTTTTATCCCGGATGTAATTATATCTCTTAAACATAAATGGCATGGATATGTTGTGGTATATAAAGTTGCCTCCTTAATAGCAATCCCCAATTTTGCGGCATCTGCGATAGCTGAGATTTCTGCATGTGTACATGGATGATAATCAAGGGAGTCCATAAGAAAATCAGAAATTTCTTTTTTAGAGGAATCTTCTATATTGCTTTTTTCAATATATTCTTTATATTTCCCTAACTTTTCTTTTGTTTCTTCAAACTTATATCTTACTTTTTCAGCCTCCATTTTTGATGTGGTTGCATCTTGATTCGGAACACGGATACTTCCGAGTGCAAGAGTTTCACCACCCTGTGTTAGTATTGAAGCACCAACTTGCCTATTTGTTGGATAATTTGATCTCATCGCTGAAGCATAAGCAATTGCCATACCAAATTCATCTGTATCAGGGTACTCATCATAATGGCCATATAACAGTTTTATAAATTTTAGAACAGAATTCTTAATGAAAGCTTTTGAGGAATCAGTATTTATAAAATAATGTGACTCATGATAAATCTTGTATATCTCTTGTCCGCTATCTACTTTTATTGAGTTCTCGTTCATATCCTTATTGATCAACAAATTAATGTTATCTGACTCGATAGATTTTACATATTTATCTCGTAGGTCAATAAGTTGCCTATCATAAATTTCTTCTTGAATCTTTATTATGTCTCCAAATATTGTAGTCACCTTGCATTCACTATCATACGCTTCTATGTTTTTTTCGAGTGTTTTTACAATGATATCTTTTTCAGTTCCAATTGGTGATACAAGTCCTATAATTATCTCATTCATAGTACTCTCCATTTTTTAGAAAAACAATTCACAGCAAAAATACAAATAGAGTAGTTTGAAATAAAGTAAACAAAAAAAATTAGAGAAAGCGATTACAATAAGTTTTTTTATTATGGTTCAAAAGAAACAAAATATCTGATATTTTAATTTGATTTATGTATAATAATATCATAATTTAACATAATACCAATTATACAACTTATGGTCGTGTTTAGAATTATCGTTAGATTGCTCATTCTCCCTTAGCATTCCTTGTTGATAAGGACTGCGTGGTTGTCGCGGTCGACATCAAGGCTCTAGTTAGTTAGAGCCTTTTTGTTTATCAAACTCGCAGTATTTTCTAATCAATCATCGTATTTATCGGATTGTTCAAAAAACCATTCTGTTTTCTTTTCTAATGAGAATATATCTTCAGGGTAAATATCTTCTATCGTAGATATAAATTCTTCAGTTTTCACTCTATATAATTTAAATTCATTCCAGAGCCTACTATTAATCGATTCAAGTTGTTCTGATCGGTTTTCGTAATAGCTTCGTAAAGAGATTATCTTTGTCGAATATTTATTTTCTATATATGCGCCAACTAATATTGCACCTGATAAAAATATTCCTAGCACTTCATGAAATTCCATTAAATTAACTCTACAAATATGTTTTCTCAAACATAGGTATAGGGATTAACCATTTGTTTTCAATATGTTATATTATGCTTTTTAATTCTTCTATATAAGCATCTAAGTCAAAGTCTGGCCGTATGTCCCTCGCCTTTTCACCTTCCCTACTGTCGCCTTCTCTATCTTTAGGCAGTTAATTGGAGCTGGAATGGTACCTCCCTTTAATCCCTTAGTCCACTACTCAATCCTCATCAAACTATTACCAATCTCAGGAGGCAAAGATTCATATAATTCGTAGCTGATATTTTGATTCTGCTTCTCTTCAAAATAATAAGAATTGCTTATAAACAAAGTTTCTATTGCATTAATGTGCATGACAATGCTTTTATGATCGTTATTAGCTAATGCATGCAGCCAAGTGGATACAATTGATGAGCTGTACATCATTGACTTGTCGCCCCTATTCCGTGCGTAATTTGTTATACTCATAACTATATGTGCGAGTGTTAAAGCTATAGTAGAGCTAATGCCCTTACTCGCTTTAGACGAAAGAAAAGAACCTATATTTTCATCTGCTGATGGCCACTCATTGAGTACGTTGAATACACTTATCCTAAGGATAAACGCCATTTTGTCCCTTATTTTTAAAGCCATTATCGGGTCAGATTCAACAATCTTTTCCATCGCGAAAATTACTATCTTTGCTTGATATCTCGTAAAAAAATTAAACACACTCACGATCCATATTTAAGTTAATGAAAACCTTATATGGTATCTATGTATTTGAATTTAAAAACGTTTTTATTCAGCTGGAAGAACTTTGTCCCACTCGTAGTCAGGGCGTATGTCTCTTGCCTTTACCTTCATTTTGTTTTTTATAGCTCTTAAAGATGGCCTGTCGGCTGCATTCTCAATAAACTGCCTACAAGTTAATCACAGTGGTTATAACTCTTGGTAGTAATACGTATTTTTGCCCATCTGTTTGGCGTAGTACATCGACTTATCCGCGTGTTTATAAATATCAGCTATGCTATTGTATTTCGTTGCGCAATTGGATGCGCCAATGCTTAGGTGAATATTTTTATCTTTATCTGCTAATCTGTATGACGACAGAGAAAGTTCGTGTAGTCGTAATAAAATTGCTTCTATGGTAAAGTCCGGTGATCCATGGATCAAAACCGCAAATTCATCCCCACCATATCGCGCGACAATATCGCCGCTGCGAACAGATTCCTTAATTCTTTCGCCAACTTTTTTTAAGACTTCGTCGCCAATTTCATGGCCATAGGTGTCATTAAAGGATTTAAAGTTGTCAACATCAATAATAGCGACATGAAATGATTGTCCCTCTGCATATAAAGATTCAACCATGCCGTCAAAAAAACGCCGGTTAGGGAGCCCCGTAACCGGATCATTAAATGCAAGATAACCCAAACCCAATGTCTCAGTTTTCGCCTCGTACTCACGTTTCTTGATTAAACTTTCAAGGCGAATAATTTCCTTTTGTAAAGTGGTTAAGTTAGACTGCAAAGTACAATCTAAATATGTATCATCAATGGAAAGTAAATTCTTTGTTGTTTTCTTAATGGTTTTTAGGGAAGTTAATAGTTGCGTTGCTGTTTTATTCGTGGCATGGGAGACGTCAATAATCTCTTGCTTGCGAAACAATTTACGCACGAGCCCCTTGCCTCGTGAAACAATCTTATTACGAGGGTGATCCCCCTCTCCTGCTACTAGATCCAATTTCACCTCCTATAAAACTAGATCATACTCGACATTACTCGGTTTATCTAAGACATGTAAAGCATAATTTTTGTAAATATTGCCATAGTTATGGCAGCCCAAATAGCCGCCAATATGTCATCAATCATGACACCAAACCCACGCAGCGCAACAATCTTAGAAAGTTTAATGTCAATTACACCAATGGGCCATGGTTTCCAAATATCAAACAATCGAAATAAAATAAACGATATAGCTAATCCTTTTTCAGATAACCGATCAATTATATTGAAATGCAATAAAAGATAGACCGTTAGGAACATCCCCGCAATTTCGTCAATGACGATATAGGATGGATCAGGATCACTCGCCGGATCTTGAGTTAATTGCTGACTGACATACCAACCAACAAGAAAAATCACCCCCGTCATGAACAGTAAATTAATATGTCCATAATAACACAACAAAATTAAAGGCAGAGCGACCAACGTGCCCCAAGTTCCCGGTGCTTTGGGTAGATAGCCTGAATAAAAGCCGCTGGCCAGAAATCTGATCATGTTATCCCCCTCTACCTAATGCTTTTTGCAAATCAGAATAGATAATCCCAAGGTTTGATCTTGACTCAACAAGTTGTGATTGTAGCCCATAGTAAGCCCGCTCGACCTCTAATGTTTCAAATAGTGAGATTAAACCTTCTTTGTATTGTTTTTTTGCTATTGAGCACGCACTTCCCGCATTATCAGCTGCTAACTTTAAATGACCATATCGTTTTTTCTCATTATTAAACGCGTTAACCAGAGATTCTATTTCAGCGATAGCCAACAATATCGTCTTCTTATAATTAAACAGGGCCTGCTGTTGACGAGCATCGGCGGCATCAACTTGTTTTTGCAAGCGACCAAAGGTAAATAGCGGAAGATGAATCCCCCCTAAAATCGTAAAGGATTTATTTCTTGATTCCATTAGATTACTTTGAAGTGTCGACATCTGCCCCAGAAAACCTTGGATGGATATCTTAGGATACATTTGCGAAATAGCAACACCCGTCATATAGGTAGCAGATGCAAGATCTTGCTCAGCAATCATAACATCCGGGCGCAGACGAATAACTTCTACAGGAGAATCAAGATCCGGTGTTAATACCCCAAACTGAGGTAACGCTACATCCAACTTACTCAAATCCGAAGCTTCACCGAGCAAAACAGAGAGTTTTTGGCGTGCCTGTTCTGCTGCTGTGGCATATTTCGGAGCGTCCGCAGCTGTTGCATAAGCTTGAGCTGTTGCACGATGCGCATCAAAAACAGATGCTCCACCTGCTTTTAATTTTAAAGAAACGAGGCGAGCTGTCTCATCATGATTCGATTTTGTCTCATTGGTTATCCGGAACAAGTCTTTAAATTCTAAGTATTGCAAGTACGTTCGAACAACTTCCGCAATAATAATCTGTTGAGCTGCCTTTAATCCCCACTCTGCCCCAATAGCCTGAGCTTCGGCAGCTTCAATCATTCGGCGGTTTCCGCCAAATAAATCTATTTCCCATGTGGTGTCATAGCCAGCCTTCCATGTGTCATACGGTTTTTTCAACCCAAATATAGGAAAAGTATTACGATCGCGCTGTACGCTGGAACCCAGACCAATCGTTGGCAACCAATTGACAAGCTGAGCGTCATAACCGGCCCTTGCCTCCTTGACTTTTTCCAAAGCAATCAGTAAATCCAAATTTGATGTCAAAGCTTGATCAATAAGATTATTTAAAACAGGATCTTGATAGCCTTGCCACCATCGATCACTGTTTTGTGATTTATGACAAGGAATAGACCAGTTTTTTGGTAACGCCATATCAGGACGTTCATAATTAGGTCCAATGGAACATCCTGTTAAAAGAAAAGAAAAAAGGAAAAATGCGTTTTTTTTATACATAATTTTACTTAAAGAAAAGAAAGTTCTTTCGGTTCTATCTTAATGATACACACGCAATGAGTCGACTTCGACTTCAAAATAAGGCTGATCATGGATAATTTCAGATTGGTTAATGCGACGATTAACACGACAAACAACTTGTTTTGGAGTAAAACCTTTTATATCTCCAACGTAGACAGAAGGAGAAAAGTTCCCTTTGCAGTTCGCTCTCAGGGAATATTTCTTCCCGCTCGGTGGCACGGAGGATTCAATAGCTTCTGATAGGCTATCCCGGAGGTTAAATATATCATTATAGATATAATCACCAACCAGCATTACTTTTTTACCACCAAGAACTTCACAGCGGGCAATATCAAACTTGACGCCACGGAGATTTTTGCCATTAGCCACAACCCATTTGTTCATGACATCTGTCATATAAGCAACGTCTTTATCATCAAGATTAGAGATTGAACCGAGCTCAACTGTATAGTTCTTGTAGGGATGTTGGTCGAGTTTTGCCCCGCTATTTTGCACAAATCGTTCATGTATATTATAGGCAGATGCTTCAGTCAATGGCCCTTTAATCGCCAAGGTGGCAGCCATAGAGCTTGAAAGCAAAGCAGCAGACAAAAAAACAAAACGCATAGATTTTCTCCGAATAGATCCTTTTATTTGACTATAACTCAGGCTATAACTAATTTGAATAGCATTTTAACATTTGAGGGATTTATGAATAAAATTACCCATCCGAACCGCGCCATAACCCTATGGTTATTCGGTACTTGTTTTTTAATATGGCTCATGATTATGCTGGGAGGCGCAACAAGGCTAACCCACTCAGGTTTATCCATCGTTGAATGGAAACCATTAGTTGGGGCCATCCCCCCTTTATCAGAAACTGCATGGCTCGAAGAGTTTGCGAAATATCAGCAATTCCCGGAATACCAACTCGTCAATCACGGGATGACATTATCTGAATTCAAATTTATTTTCTTTATGGAATATGCACATCGACTCTTAGGACGCCTGATTGGTTTATTCTTTTTCATTCCTCTTGTTTGGTTTTGGGCTAAAGGGCAACTCAGTCGTGGCATGAAAAAAATGTCCGTTGTCGTTGCGATTATCGGCATGGCACAAGGTTTTATGGGGTGGTATATGGTTAAAAGTGGCCTAGTCAAAGATCCATCCGTTAGTCACTATCGTTTAACAGTCCACTTGATGTTAGCGCTTGTCTTATTTGCTGTCTTATTTTTTACAGGGCTACGTCATATCCACCCCAACGAAAAACAAGTCAGAGGGGGCGGGAATAATAAAGTCATGCTTGTTCATTTTTCAGCACTGGCCATTATGCTCACCATTACGTACGGGGGTTTTGTCGCAGGATTAAAAGCAGGAAAAATGTACAATACCTATCCGTTAATGGGGGGAGATTTTATCCCTTATGAATGGAGCCATCTGACACCTGTATGGCTAAATTTCTTTGAAAATGCCGCAACTGTCCAATGGGTTCATCGAACAATCGCGGTCTTAACAATGGCATTAACCATCCTTGCCATGACGGGGTTACTTCGCTCTGACTTCGGCAAATCTGTCAAAGATGCAGCAAAGCTTATGATTGTCGGGATTGTCTTTCAAGTGATCCTAGGGATTGCAACGCTCCTCCATGAAGTTCCGGTTAGCCTTGGAACACTTCATCAAGGTGTTGCCGTTATCGTCTTAGCGTTAATCCTTAACGTTATATTTAACGTTCATCGACGCCCATACGAAGCGTAAATTAAGGAAGCCCTAACCAGGGCTTCTTTTTTTGCAGAACTTAACTTTAATTTAAGTTTTCATCTTGAATAATAAGGAGATTTAACATTTTAGGAGTATTCAGGATGAAAAAACTCGCTTTATTAGGACTCATGCTCTTAGCAACACAAGCTGATGCTAAAAATGCAGAAATGACAACTGTACTTAAAATTAAAGCATGGGGTGGCTCAGCTCCGGGTTGGAATGTTTCAGGAAATCGCGGTTGTATCCATAATATTGTATACAAACCATCATCAGAAGCTAAATGGTCAAATATCGGCACACCAACAGAACCACCACGTTATAATTTCGAAATAACACACAGACCAGCTTGTAATGCAACAATCACATTTCACTGGGATGGATCCCCGAATGATAATGACCAAAGAGCGGACTCGTTCGCTCGTGTAGAAATGAACCAGTATCGATAAGACTTTTATTCAAAAGAAAAGCCCTGTTGTTCCATACAGGGCTTTTTATAGTCACTCAAGTAATTGCTATTAAATTTCATATCATTTGACTCATCTTATTACTACGCTATATAATGGTGTGGGTAGATACTAAAGAAGGAGGAAATTATGAACATCCAATCTCATTTAGACAACTTGATCCGTAAGCACAAAAGCTTAGACAAAGAAATCAAACGCATCGAAACAGGTGCTTTTACCGCTGAAGCGCGTCTTCATGAACTAAAAAAACGCAAACTCCAAGTTAAGGATGAAATCACCGATTTCAGTAAACGCACTAACGTGCGTTAATGCGCAAAAATATCGAATTCATCACCAGCCAATAGATCGAGATAGGCGCGTGTCAGAATAAAGTTACAGCATTCTTGAGCTAGTTCTGTGCGCCCTTCTCTCTCTAGGCGATCATCTAAAATTGCTTTTAGCTTGTGCAAGTGCAAGACGTCGGTTGCAGCATATTTCTTTTGATCTTCACTTAAATCATCCGCTCCCCAATAAGATGTCTGCTCTTGTTTAGATATTTCAACACCCAAAAGCTCTTTACACAGTTCCTTAAGGCCATGACGATCTGTATAAGTTCGCACGAGTTTTGATGCAATTTTTGTACAGTAAATATTGCTCATTGTAATACCGAATGTGTGCATCAATATAGCTACATCAAAACGCGCATAATGGAATAATTTCTCTACTGAGTCATCACTTAGCAACATGATCAGGTTTTCTGGATAAGTTTCACCGGTCGGATCAATCTGCACAAGGTGGCAAACACCATCTCCGGATGACAACTGAACTAAACACAAACGGTCACGATTTGGCTTTAGCCCCATTGTTTCCGTATCAATCGCAACAGTCTTACCTAAATCAAGCCCAGCTGGCAAATCATTTTTATGAAACTCTATTTTCATGAAAACCTTATCCCCAAATCAAAAACAACATAAGCAAGGCTATAATGACGACATATGGTTTGTCAAGAAACGTAGAGCGTAAAATTTGCTCCTTAGGCACCTATTTCAAGCAGATTTTTTTCCTGTGCCCTTTAGTTTTTTCTAGGTTACCCCAATCTTAACGGCCTAATAGAAAGTTTGGCGTTCAAAGAACTCAATAAATTGGCAAGAAGTGTAATATCATTTGCCTTTAAGGTAAGATTCCTATAAAAATTAGATAAATAACTAAACTTAATTTGAATCATGAAAAACATACGTAACTTTGCTATTATCGCCCACATTGACCATGGAAAATCTACCATGGCCGATAGATTGATCGAGTTTTGCGGTGCAATTGAATCCCGCGAAATGAAAGATCAACTGCTCGATTCCATGGATATTGAGCGTGAGCGCGGAATTACGATCAAGGCACAAACTGTTCGCTTAAGCTATAAAGCAAACGATGGTGAAACCTATCAATTAAACCTGATGGATACTCCTGGTCACGTTGACTTTGCTTATGAGGTGAGCCGATCTTTGGCTGCATGCGAAGGCTCATTGCTTATCGTTGACGCCAGCCAAGGTGTAGAAGCTCAAACCCTTGCAAACGTTTATCAAGCCATTGACAATAACCACGAAATCATCCCAGTTCTGAACAAAATTGATCTCCCCGCAGCCGACCCTGATCGCGTTAAGCAACAAATCGAAGATGTTATCGGCCTAGATGCCTCGGATGCAATCCTTGCTTCAGCTAAATCCCGTATCGGTATTCAAGACGTACTTGAGGCAATTGTCACTCGTCTTCCAGCCCCAACTGGGGATGAATCAGCAGCTCTACAAGCCATGCTCGTTGACAGTTGGTACGACCCCTATCTTGGCGTTATGATTCTAGTCCGTGTCAAAAATGGCGTTCTGTCCAAAGGAATGAAGATTCGCATGATGTCAACAGGCGCAACTTATGAAGTTGACCGCGTCGGATATTTTACCCCAAAGCAAGTCTTAGTCGATAAGCTTCTTCCCGGTGAAGTTGGCTTCATCACTGCCAGCATCAAAGCTGTAGCTGATTGTAAAGTTGGTGATACAGTTACAGATGAACGTCGCCAAGCAGCAGCTCCTCTTCCTGGCTTTAAACCATCTGTTCCTGTTGTATTCTGCGGTCTATTTCCTGTCGATGCAGCTGATTTTGAACGGTTACGTGATAGCTTAGCAAAATTACAACTCAATGATGCAAGCTTTCATTACGAAGCCGAAAGCTCTGCAGCTTTGGGCTATGGATTCCGCTGTGGATTCTTGGGCCTTCTGCATTTAGAAATTATTCAAGAACGTCTAGAACGCGAATTTGATCTAGATCTAATCACAACTGCACCAAGCGTTGTCTACAAAATCCATATGACAAATGGGACAATGATTGAATTGCATAATCCAGCAGATTATCCAGATGTTGTAAAAATTGATCGAATCGAAGAACCTTGGATCAAGGCAACAATCTTGGTTCCAGATGAGTACTTAGGCTCAGTTCTGACATTATGCAGTGAACGTCGTGGTGTTCAATTAGATCTGACATATGCAGGCAACCGCGCCATGGCAGTTTACAAATTACCTTTAAACGAAGTTGTTTTTGATTTTTATGACCGCCTTAAGTCTATCAGCCGAGGGTATGCGTCATTTGACTATGCGTTAGACACATACGAAGAAAGTGATATTGCAAAGGTTTCCATTATGGTTAATGGAGAACCTGTTGATGCCCTGTCAATGCTCGTTCACAAAGGGCGCGCTGAATCTCGCGGTCGCATGATTTGTGAGCGTTTAAAAGATTTAATCCCACGTCAACTCTTTAAGATTGCAGTACAGGCCGCTATTGGTGGCAAAGTTATTGCTCGTGAGACCGTTTCTGCAATGCGTAAGGACGTAACAGCCAAATGTTACGGCGGCGATATTTCTCGTAAACGTAAACTTCTAGATAAGCAAAAAGAAGGTAAAAAGAAAATGCGCCAGTACGGGAACGTAGAAATTCCACAAAGCGCATTTATTGCAGCCCTAAAAATGAATGATAATTAGGAGTAGAGATAGATAGACATGTACCCGAAATCACGTTTTTGGGTACATGTTATGGAGCATATGTACCCGAAATCGCATTTTTGGGTACATATTGATAAAAAGGCAAAGAAAATGAACCAACCAACCGTATATATTGTCGAAGATTCTGAAGGGATGCGATTAGATCGCTGGCTAAAGAAACAAATACCAGAGCTCAAACAAAGCGTTCTTGAAAAATTACTGCGCACAGGTAAGATCAAGCTAAATGACACAAAAGTAGCATCGAGCCACCGCATCGTTATTGGCGATGTTGTTACCGTCAAGGAAGATCTTGCTAAATATCGAAACGTACTCCCTCAAATCAGCATGAAAGAAGCACCAACTCTTACACCAGATGAGTTGGAGTTTTTTACTTCTCTGATCATTTGGGAAGATGATGAAATCTTAATTATCAATAAACCGAGTGGTCTTGCTGTCCAAGGTGGCACCAAGACATTTCGTCACGTCGATCGTTTCTTAGCTGGTTATGGCGAACATAAAAACTGTCGTTATCGCTTGACCCACCGTATTGATCGGGACACAAGCGGTTTGCTTGTTATTGCAAAGACAGGTGAGATGGCTACGCATCTAACCCAACAGTTTAAAGATGGGAATGTTGATAAAATATATTGGGCCGTGACTGTCGACCAACCAACACCAGGTAGCGGCGTTATCAAAGCTCCATTAGTCAAGGCAGGTATTGGTGATCGCGAAAAAGTCGTGGTTGATCATGAAAAGGGAAAAAATGCTGTAACTGTATATCAAACGTTGAAACGCTTAGAAAAAAGGAATCTTCCGTTCATGGCTTGGGTTGAACTGCGTCCCGAAACAGGACGTACCCACCAAATCCGCGTCCATTGCCAGCACTTAGGATCTCCTATTCTTGGCGACGGGAAATATGGTGGTAAAGAAGTGACAGATATTAACAGAACGCTTCACTTGCATGCTCGGACGATTACTTTCAGGGATCGTGAAGGGAACAGACTGACTTTTAATGCAGCGCCACCAACCCATTTTGAAGAAACCCTACGACGTTATGGGATAGATTGGTCTAAGCTGTAAAACTTCTTGTTATACACAGGAAGGCTACTCGACATAAAAAACAATCTTAGGCTATACTTAAGGCATGTCACAAGAATTGATCCAACGACTGACGCCACTGTTTGCTCCCCTGTCCACATTACCAGGGGTAGCCGGGCGCCGTGAATCTCTATTCAAAAGGTTATTGGGCGAACGTGCCATAGATGCTCTTCTCCATCTTCCCAGCGGTATTCATTCTTATCGTTTGGTAAAAACCATTAATGACGCTAACATTGGTGAAACCGTTATTATTCAAGCACAAGTCATGGGGCATAAACCCGCATTTAAACGCGGATCACCCCATCGGGTGAGTTGTCACGATGGCTCAACCTTTTTTGATGTTGTCTTTTTTCATGGAAATACTCCGTATTTTAGTAAAATTTTACCGAGTGGGGCAAAAAAAATCATCATCGGTCGAGCCGATAAAAACTTAAGTAAATGGAGCATTATGCATCCGGACAGAGTGTTGCCCGTCACACCGGAAATGATGGTGCCTGAAAAGGAAATTATATACCCTCTTACAACAGGGGTAACAAATAAATGTGTTCACCGTGTAATGGATGCAGCTCTTGCAAGACTGATCACCCTTCCTGAATGGCATGATCCAAATGTGCTATCAGACAACAACCTGATTAGCTTTAACCAAGCAATTCGTCAAGTCCATTATCCCCAGAATCTAAAGGAACTAACCTTATCACCCGCCCATGAACGCATTATCTTTGACGAACTTTTTGCCCATCAACTCGCCTTACATTATGCAAGAAAAGCAAGTGAAGTTCAGATTCAAGGGTGTGCCATGGCCGGAACCGGTGATCTTACCCGTCGATTGATGCAAGAACTACCCTATGAGCCAACTGAATCCCAAAAGGATGTTATCAGAGATATCTTTGAAGATATGGAAAAATCGACACCGATGACACGCTTGATTCAGGGGGATGTAGGAAGCGGAAAAACATTGGTTGCTTTGATTGCCATGCTACGTTCTATTGAATCAGGTTATCAGGCAGCAATTTTAGCCCCAACAGATATTCTTGCTCGTCAACATGCAGAATCTATGATTGAACTTGCCGACAAAATTGGCATAAAAGCTAACATCCTAACCGGACGGGAAAAAGGGAAGAAGCGTGAAAAAATCCTTACAGAACTTGCTTTGGGCAATATTGATTTATTAATTGGCACCCACGCACTGATTACAGATTCGGTTAAATTCAACCGTCTAGGTCTGGCTGTTATTGACGAACAACATCGCTTTGGTGTTGAACAACGTTTAGCTCTGTCGGAGAAGGGAAACAATCCGGACATTCTTGCCATGACAGCAACCCCAATCCCCCGCACTTTACAATTAGCGAACTTTGGAGATATGGATGTGTCTGTGATTCGCGAGAAACCTGCAGGACGGCAACCTATTGATACAAAAGTCCTGCCGCTCAATCGACTGAACGATGTGATTGATGGTGTCCAACGGGAAATTCAGAACGGCGCAAAAGTTTTTTGGGTATGTCCCTTAGTCGAAGAATCAGAGAAAATAAATGTATCTGCCGCGGTCGATCGATACGATCAACTTCACGGGATTTTTGGTAAAAAAGTTGGGCTTGTCCATGGAAAAATGAAAGCCGCAGATAAAGATGCAATTATGGACCAATTCATCAACGGATCTGTCGATATCCTGATCGCAACAACGGTCATCGAGGTTGGGGTCAATGTCCCCGCAGCAACGATCATGATTATTGAGCATGCTGAGCGTTTTGGTTTGGCTCAGCTTCATCAGCTAAGAGGACGTATCGGCCGAGGAACAAAAGCAGCCACATGTATCTTGTTATACGGCCATGAAATGAGCCAAATTGGCAAAGAACGTCTATCAACCATGCGCCAAACAAATGACGGCTTTGAAATAGCAGAAGCTGATCTCAGATTACGTGGTGGTGGAGATATTTTGGGAACGCGTCAAAGTGGTCTTCCTGGATTTAGATTGGCTGACTTCGTTTCATACCCTGATAAAATGGGGCAATTACTAAAACTCGCTAACCAAGAAACTAAAAGAATTATAAAAGAAAACCCACGTCTCGAAGGAGAACGTGGGCTCGCAATACGTTTGTTGCTGAAGATTTTCTCAAAGGACGATGCTATTCGGTATACGAGGTCTTGAGGGATACCGCCTTTAATCTCGTCCTTTGAGGAAGAAGTGTCTCCTCTTCTTAGTCATAATTGCAGGTTGATGGGGCACCAACAAAGACATTAGGATTGCCCTTAACACAGCTTGGGTTCTTTGCGATAACTGTCGCCCCCTTCGCCTCTTTGCCAATGCCATAGAGTAAAGCTTCTCATAATTTTTCATGATAGTTCCTGTTCAAATAAAGCAGCCATCGTTGTGTCTTTTATTTTGCTTTCCCGAGATGAACCAAACTCAAAGGCATACGCATCCTTAAGACAAGATCCAAAGATACCAGCCACTGTTGAAATAATTCCAACAGCCTCCCCCGGTAAAAACTCTGAATAATAAGCCAGTGAAATCAGACAAGCAATAAGTCCACCTGCTGCGCTGAGGACCATGACATCAGCCCGTGTATTATTACGACCTGAATTGATGAAGGCCATGTCGCGCATCCGAGCACTTTGTCGGTCACGCATGACCGACAGCTCCATTTCAGCCTCTAGATTTAAAACTGCTTTTTGAAACTCAATGACGAGTTCAGGTTCATCAAGCAGCATACGAATCATACCGGCAGAATCATCAATGCCGGTAATGCGTTTAGCAATTCCAATAACGTCCTTGGCAACTTGTTCCGCTTTATCTCCGGCTAACCACTTGGCGATTGAAGGAATAAACTGAGCAAACCCCAAGGCAACAGCAACAGTTGTGGGCTCCATTAGTTACCCCCTTTTGACATCTTGTAAAATAGATGACGCCCAATCTTAAGGACTGGCTTTGCTTGCAAAGCCCAAGTTGGCAGTGCTTCCATGGTTGATGCGTGATAGTGATCACAGCCCTTAGTCAGGTCCGGCCAACGATCCTCGAGAATCATTTTAGCCACAACCATACATTGATCAAACAAGGGATCGGTAATTGTCGTTGTAATCAAACGGAGATTTGGGTCATGAGGATTCCAACAGGAAAACTGATAGGGTTTCTGACACACTTCAGAAATAGAGGATCCGTACCACGATTTCTGTTTCAAGCGATTTTTGACTACATTACCAATTGCAATCAACGACGATAGGCCGCCATCAAGACGATAATATTCACCACGGGCTTCCCCATAAATTGTTCTCGCTAAAATATGTACATCATTCATAGACTCACCTCTTGTGTAATGTTAACCATGCTGTTGTGGTTCCATGGCGAACCAAATCCACCGTGTGATAGACACAACTAGCGGAATCTTCATGAGTGAGCGTAACAGTCAACGCTCCATCTCGAATGGATTGAAGGAAAGAATCACCTTTATCTAAGTGATAACGGACTTCATCATCTGCCTCGTAAAATGTGACCTGATATTGACAAATAGCATCGTAAGGTGCATTCTCTTGCCAAAAACACCCTAAGGGTTGAGTTTGAGATAAAATAACATCACTGGGATGCACTCTGAACTGTTCAGATAATTCAATTGCAGAATAAATGTTTTTTTCAATAAAGCCTGCTTTACGCATCAAGCTTAAAGATTTTAATCTAATCTCTTGAACGTTATAATCTTTGAGACTGGTACCATAAACTAAAAGCTGAAGCCCATTATGGTTAAACGTTGGATTAACTGTTGATCTGACAGGACATACTTCTACAAGAATATCAATGACATCCGGAAATGATGATTCATCCGAAATAGAGACAATATCAAAATCATCACTACCGAATCTGAGATTAACTAGATCTGTTGTTACATGCGCTGTACTTGGTGCTTCATACCCTTGCCAGTAGGGGCGACCAATTTGTTGGTATAAAATTGTCATTGTATTCCTTTCTTAACTCTCGCCTCTTCCTCAAGAGAGGAGGCACTCCAACTCAATCCCTGCATCACATAATCTCTCTGAAGGACATCATGGCTTCTCAAGTCTTTCAGCCTTAGATCAATCCATGTCGGATGTGATTCATCTGCGGCAACTTGCAAAAATTCAATTTGGTCGAAAGCATGATTATGGATACTTATGTGATCGATAATGTCGTCAGGCCCCAAATCATGTCTTCCACTTAGCCCTTCTATTTTGGATAAGGCTTCAATATTGATTTGCTGATTTGTATTTTCCGAGACTCCTGTTGCGATCAGTATTTTGAGATGAGCAACCGCACGATCAAAAGCTCTCTCCAGACGATAAGAAACCAGCTTTCCTTCGGTGAAATTTGATGGAATAGAAGGGTGATTCACTTCTATTGAATGATCCAGCGTTAAATCCAACGCATCCGTAAATGGAATCTGAAACGTGATTTCTAGTGCTCGGGCTGAATAGGCAAGGTGAGATTTAGCAATGTCTAATGCTTGTTTCAGAGCAATATTCCCTTCTTCACTATCAAAAAATGATGATTTATTCGAACCTTCTCCTCTTTTAGCCAGACTTAACTTAAGTTTGCGATTCGGTCTTTGTTGATTTAAAAATTTATTCTTATGCTCAAGGGTAAACTGAACAATCTCACGCCTTTTCTGGCGGTAAGACCATTCAACGACCAACCTGCCTTGCAACCAGAAAATCTTGTATTTCTTACCATTGATTTCCGGCGTTATTTCCGGATAAACGCCTAGAACACCGGTTTTTTGTGGATCAATCGTTTGCAGATGACTCTGAACAACCGCATAGCCGCTACGCCCAAACATCTGCCCGGTCTTTGGCCACGATGCAAGCAATCCCGATGCTGAAAGTGTACACATACGCCCATGCGGGAAAAGCGTCTCAATACGAGGATAGAGATTGACTTCGCCTTGACAAACTTGTGTCCATTCTTTAATCACCGTCACATCAATACCAGGCAAAGGTGTATCCGTAATCTGCATCTTAAAAGTATCAGCGAGAATTTCATGCTGCAGTCGTTTTATATTTCTCCCTTTAAAAATATTAGAAAGCTTAAATTCCTCCCCCAACCGCCCATAACAAGGAATATCCTGTGTAAATTCTAAAAGATCCGTCAGCGATCCTGAATTTACAAAATAGTTATCTTTATTTTTACCCTTTAATTTTTCGATCGTTTGTTCCATATTACAAGCCGAAGCTAACAAACTGATATGCTTTGTCTGATCATCCAATAGTTTAGCGCCACCAGTAAATTGTCCTCGAAATATAGCCTCAAGGACGCCGCGGTCATCCGTGGCGATATAAGCCCAACCTGTATCAGGGATATCCTGTTGTACAGGAACAATAAGATTAGAGATAGGAATACGTCCTTCATGATGATCAATCGTTAATTCA
Source organism: Candidatus Paracaedibacteraceae bacterium (assembly GCA_019636055.1). Lineage (NCBI taxonomy): Bacteria > Pseudomonadati > Pseudomonadota > Alphaproteobacteria > Holosporales > Candidatus Paracaedibacteraceae > Candidatus Paracaedibacteraceae bacterium. The sequence goes on along the minus strand of JAHBYH010000003.1, from coordinate 234,157 downwards.
AGCAATGTTAAGGGCAATTGGTCGCTTAGTTCTTCAAACTTCTGAGTTTGATGACACAGATATAAATATATAGACATAAGTATCTCCTAGATATTTGACTTGAATTGATAAATTAAGTGGACAATTGACAAAGCGAATCATATATTTGATTTAAAATGACACTAAAAAATAACCGTGTCTTAACCCCATAATAGAGAATAACATGGATAATACGACCACAGCTCCTGAGAGCACAATCGACCGTTTGGCCCGGATGAACCTTATTGGTTGGTTCTTTCGCAAAGGTTACCCCCAAGGTGCCTTTTGGGCGACCATGATTTGCGTTGTCAGCGTCACCAACGACGTCTTGATGCGCTTTTTAGGTGAACGCCTACACGTTACAGAAATTATCTTTTTCCGCTTTTTGTTCAGCATGGTCACCGTTGTGCCTCTGATGATGAGTCACGGTCTGTCTGCCTTCAAAACATCTCGCCCGATGATGCACGTTGGCCGCGCAATCCTTGGTGTTGGTGGTATCGGTGCCTGCTGCTATGCCGTTAACGTCATGCCATTGAACGAAAATACATCCATCATGTTCTCACAGCCGTTGTTCTTTTTACCCCTCGCGGTTTTGCTTCTTAAAGAACGGGTTGATGCGCCACGTTGGATTGCCACACTTGTTGGATTTATTGGCTTGATGATTATTCTTCAACCCGGTGAAAACACATTCCGTTGGGTGGCTATGGTTCCGGTTGCTGCTGCTTTACAATTCGCATTGCTAGACATTATGGCTAAGAAAATGGTTGCCACAGAATCAACCTATAACATGTTGTTCTACTTTGCCTTTGGAACCACAGTCGGTGCTTTTGTTCCCGCCCTCTTCTTTTGGCAAACACCAACAATGGAAGAACTAGGCCTACTTATCCTGTTGGGTATTGGTGCCAACCTGATTCAGGTTTGTCTAATCCGCGCCTTCACAGCAACAGATGCTTCTGCTTTGATGCCATTCCGTTATGTTGAGTTCATCTTTACAACATTGGTTGGCTTTATGATTTTCAGCGAAATCCCAACCCAAATTACCCTAATGGGTGTTGCTTTGATTATCGCAGGTACCGCGTTTATCAGTTACTACGAATCAAAGCGAAGTAGCGCCTCCTAAGAAAAAAGCCCCTTAATTGGGGCTTTTTTATTCAGCAAGCAGTTTTAAGCAAAAGTTGATTTCTCTTAATTGCCGTTCTTGTATCCCTTTTGGTATGCGTCCATTGCCATACCTTAATTGATCTACATAAACTCCCAGCAAACTCATTCTCGCGGCTAATTTAAGATAAGCGTGTCCCCAATCCGGAATATTCGCCCAGATTACATCAGGATATATACTTAAATCTATTTCACCAGAACTAACGTGTTCAAAACACATCTCAATAAAATCAGGGATCTTTTTTTCTTTTATGTCAGCAAGTTTAGCAGCCATCTTTAGTTAACATATTAATCCTCCCTGTTATGAGAGGACTAATATATGTAGGTTAGTTTATAAATAGATATTTACTTAACAACCTTTAGACAACGTCTGAGTAATTGAGCTGCAGAAGTATATGATTCTGAATTATATGGAATATTATCTGTGAAATCATTCCAACTTTTGTAAAGCTTTGGGTATTTTTCCCTCAATTCCTCTTCTATACGTTAATCATACTTTATAAGCCCTGTTCCCACAAAATACAATCGATTAACCAAATCAGGATTCCACGTAATTGTATCGATATTATCGAGCCGGCTAATCATGTATCCATTGACTGATGGGCCGTTCATACAGCGTGCAGATTCATGCAGCAAAATCTCAGACCAAACAAAAACCACGGGGGCTTCCACCTCAACTGAGACTGATTTTCCCCATAAAAAAACCCCCATAATGGCGGTACAGATTGCCTTAAACATTTTAAAATCCTTATATTATCGTTAAACTTCTTCTAACTCCATCTGCCATCCAGTCTTCACCCCCCACTCATCCGTCTTAAGGAAATAGCGCATAATCCTCATGGTTAATATAGGGCGATAGCTTACATAGCAAGGTTGTTGTGTCGCGACAGTAATTTCCTGACGATCATAACAAATAATTGGCAAGGGATTGTGTTGCTCGTCGATGACGTGAACCGAGCCAGCTACTGGGACACGATCCAATTCGATTTTTCCCCCATTGGATTTTTGCCACAGGCGCTGAATGCAGCTAATCTCAACAACCGAGCCGACATCAAGACTATCCGTTGCGATAACTGATTTATCTTCACAAGATATGGTTGTGCGGTACTTTTTACCATTGGTTCCTAGAAAAACAAGATCTCCATTAACTGTTCGACGAAATTGCCCCATAGCCAGTGGTACCAATTCTTGAATACACCCCCGGGCTGAAAGCGGAGGAAACCCTGTCCCTGAAATAACTAATTCTGTTTCCATAGCTAACCTCATTGCACCCAACGGGGCAGTTCAATCGGAAGCGTTCGTTCCTGATTTTCAATTTCTTGATTGATTAAATCCAAAAGTTCTTCTTTTGTCATTTTATCCTCGCAATAATGTTTCATAGTGATGGCTAACGGTCTTGCGATCACCCTTTTTGGATATGTCGACAACACTACCCATTAGCTTAATGATAGCTTTGCGCCCATCCGGTAAATCTAGCATTTTACCGTCTAAACATCGGTTTACCTTTTGAGAACACTCAAAACTGGTTTTAACGCCAACGTCTGCGTCCAGACAAACTGTTCTAAACTTAACCTTGGATTGAGGGGTGTTAACACCCAGTCCTAGCCCCTGCTCGACTTCGTCCAATTCCAATAAACAGCATGGATATGTCATATCCGAATGTGGGGTGATATAGAAATTTTGTTCTTCTATGTTACTTTGCAAGTGCGACTTCACTGCCGCTAATAAAGAAAAGTCGCTCATGACTTTGACTCCAGTATTTTAATAAACAAATATTACAAGACGATCCTTAAGAACCCGTTAAATCAGCGCGACTTTTTGCAAAAAATCGAACATAATCTCTTGTTTTATATATTGATTTAGGACAATCAGCCCACACACCATGCCAATAGATCCGATCAACCTTATAACCGTGGGGACGCATTCGGATATCCAGCAGCAATGAATCGCCATCCGTTCCCTTAAGGCGAACATCCGCCCAAACCGTTGCATCATGGGACCAACGCTCGGCCACATCACCGTCCACCGTATCAACAATTTGACGGCGCCAGAGTTGCACCTTTTCACTTAAAAGACACGTTCTCATGATAATCCGACCTTTCTATAGGGGTGAACAAGTTGCAACAGCATAAGATATTGCTCTTTTGAAATCTCAGTCCGACATTCATAATGACAGGCCACATGATTTATGATGGCTTGGCGTAGCGGTGCAGGAACATCTTTAGGACGGTCCCCAAAGCCACAGGTATAGGTCACCTCGATACTTGGATATAAAGAATTAACAATCACAGATACTTTCGAGCCAACTTCAAGGTCATAGAGGCTTAAAGAACGCTTTTTCCTATCTGCGCCAATACCGACAACTGAAACGATATCGATAATATTTTGGTGTGGAAGTTTAATTCGTTTAGCAGCCGATTTAACTTTATAGGTCGCAGTTAAAAGAGGAGATTCAATTAATTCTTCAACCCATTCTGTGGCAACAGTTATAAGGTGAAGCAAATAATCATCATCCTCAGCATGGTCAAGGCGCAAATGCGCCTTAACTTGCTGAAGTGATATAACCGGTATTTCGGATTTTTTTACCACATCATACATTATGATTCACCTTTGAATGAAATAACCTTAATTGCATCGAAATTGATAACATCCCCACCAACACGCTTCGTTGCATAGAATTCCACATAGGGTTTAGCCGAGTACGGATCACGCAAAACGTGCATTTGCGAGCGATCAACAACTTGATAAGCCTTTGTCATGTTGGCAAAAATGATTTTATCTTGTTCAGACGGCAGATCATCACACAGATGAACAGGATAACCTAAAAGGAGATTGGGTTGATCAGCACTGATGCTTGCATGCCAAATATAAGATCCGCTCTTATCCTTCATTGTGCGTATCTTAGCAGCAGATTTACGAGACATCACCCAACATGCACCATCCAGATACTCGGACTTCATGGCATAAAAAGCTTCCATAATTTTATCAGCACTGTCTTTTGCAATCATCTCAACAGATTCAATTTTACCCCATTCTCCCTTACCAATCTCAACTGTTGGATAAGTCAATATTCCCTTTGGCTTTCCTGCACCATTCCCAAATAGAAAAGCCTGATTTTCTGTCTTAGCCATCTTGTCTGCAATACGATCAGCCAACCAGAATTCAATATTGACAGCAGAGTCATCCAACATCCGTTGACTAACCCGAGGCCGTGCATAAACTTCGTGCACAGGAATGGATACTTTCACCAATTCAGGTGTAGATGTCTCATCACGATCCGCTGTTTCAGCTACCCAACCCACATCCGGTTCAGTCTTTTCTAGCAACATATCCATACTGTCGTTTGTAATAATGGCAACCGATGGCAAACGACGGATGGTAGAACGTGAATTTAGATGTTGATTAATCAGATTAACCGCAGAAGATGGGATTAAATAACCACCAGCCGCATCATTTGATGAAATCATAGCCTTAGCTGAAATATCATCAATACCTTTACGAACAAAGCGACCAAAACCTTCAGTATTTTCCGCCTTTGATTCACCTGCATGTGGTCGACGCAAAGCAATCTCAACTTGATTCAGTCGTTCTGTTGTTTTAATCAGTCCCTCTTCGACCTTAGCCATTTTTTGTTCATGATCCATGGTGAAATCCTTCACAGATGAATTTAATTCAGCCAATGTAGTTGTAATTTCAGACATAAAGTTAATTCCTTTCTTGGGTTAAACGTCGAGCTTTAAGCATATCGCTCAGCTCATTTATTTGATGGATGATATCTTCATCCAGCTCAAATTCCTTGACCGCTGTTACTTTTGCTTCAGGATTAGCTGCAAATGTAACGAGCGAAATTTCTAAAAGGTCCACCTCAGTGAGGATCCTTGCTTTTTTATCAGCATCGCGTGCTGCTTTGACAAGGCGAAAACCAATGGACATACTGTCAATGACACCAGCTTTCATCAGAGCATAAGCATCACGCCCAGCCTGAAGATCTAAAAGCAGCCGACCTCTCACATACAAACCATGTTCGTCTTCATAGATTTCTTCCCACACACCAATCGGTTTGCGTTGATCGTGCTGCCACAGCATTTTGGGCAACCGCCCTTTTTCTTTCCATCGATTAAGCGATGATGAAAAAGCTTTGCTAGCGACAATTTCTTGATGATGATCAGTCACGTTAAAGACACTGGCATAGCCACAAAAAAAACCATCTTCTTGATGGCTTTTTAGGGTAAAGGGTATATTGAGTTGTTCTGTCATGTAATCTCCTTTAGAAAACACCTCTCGATTAAATAAAGAGGTTGTTGCATAAACAAGTAACGTGTGAATCACCTATCCCCTTGTGGGAGAGGTTTAAATATCGAATCCCCACCATCGATGGGTCCATAGCCAACCGCCTGACGTTTCTCGTTGATCGTCAAGAACTCAGACGATTGGATTTTCGACCATAATGCCTCTCGTCTTTGAGCCAACGCCGGTATAGCGTCAACATCATAGGAAAGCCGCAAGTTTTCCCCGAACATTGGACAGAGCCACAGGTTTAGTTCTGCAATCAAAAACTCCATCAGCGGAATAATTGTGTCTTCCCACAAGTGATACCTAGCCTCTTTATAATTAGCAAAAGTGGCATCTCCACTAATTCCAACTAACATCGGAGGAACGCCAAATGCCTGAGATATTTCCCGTGCGGAAATATTTTTACCTTCAATAAAGTCAAGATCTTTTGGACTTAACCCCATTTCCTTCCAGTCAAAATCTCCCTCTAAAACCATAATCTTGCCCGCGTTATTGCTCCCTTCATAAATCCGACGAATATCATCTCGCAAAGAATCCCGTTGCTTTTCCGACATAGGTTGGCTATTCCCTGGCTTAAACATCAACGCACCACTTGGTCGTCCACCATTTTGAAGGAGAGCAAGATTATGTTCAGCAACAACATTATGTTGATCTATAGATCGAGCCGCAGCCTCAATGGGACTCATGCCGTACCAATCATTCAATGGGTGAAAATTTTTGATGTGTAAAACAGAAGAACACCCAGTAATAGGGTCACTTTCTAAGACACGCTTACGCCCGTCAACTTCGTACTCAAATGCCACAGGAACCCCAGAGACACTAGGAATGACTTTTATCCGATCAGGCCTTAATGAATATAACTCACAAACCATTCCCGATCGATCACAAACAGCTTCTATGTAAGCGTTTCCAGCTAACATTAAATGACCAACAAGGCTCTCCATAAAAGAAGAACCCGCTTGACGCGGGCTTGGACAATTGAGTAAATCAAGGATAGGATGCTTCTCAATTTCATGGTTATGGTCATATAAAAGCCAAGGCACACTCCCTACCCCACGTGCAATTAAACTGACACATCGATAAACAATAACATTTTTTTGATATCCCTCATCCGCAAGGAGGCCATAGTTTCGAGGAGTCCACACCGCCTTACCCAGTGAATTATAAGCAATGTACGAAGCGACACCACTGGATTTTTTATTCGGACGTTCTGAGCAGATTGATTTTAAAAATTTCATGAAAAATCCTTAAATAAAAAAACTACCTCTCCGATTAGGGAAGAGGTAGTTGTAAACAGAGTTATTAATATTACAAAAATATTTATATATCAGTTATTTAATAATATCCATAGATTAAACACAAAAATATTTGCCCATGGATTATTTTTAGATCAAAGCCCTTAGCAACAAACTTGATTATGCAGGCCTTGCGTGCTCTACTGCTTTAAGGTATGGCTTAACTGACATATCACCAGAAGCAAGCAATTCCTCAAGCAAAGCAATTGAACGAAGCCTATCGGTTTTTGATATCATAAGAGCAAGTTCAAACTTACACCCCTTATGCCCCATAGTCATTCCTCTTTCGAAAGATTGCTTTGCTTTATCATGATCAGAAGCAATTGGAAAATTTGGCCAATATAATCCTGACCGCATTAGTCCTGCTGTATAGGCTGACTCAGCATGGCCTAAATCAGTGGCCTTATCGAGCTGTTCCAATGCCTTAACTATATTAGCGTCATCTTTCCTTTTAGCATGAATGAGCTCTTGCGCCTCATGATTTAGTTTTTCAGGATCAACATTAGGTAATTCCATAGCTTCTTTATATCGCTCATGATATATCCTAGCTAATTCAGGGCGCGCTTTTTGTGTTTCTGTTGCATTCGCAATAACAAAACTTAACTGAAGCAATGAGTCCACATGACCTAAACTTGCGGCAGTTTGCAGAAAACTAACAGATAAATCTAAAGGATTGCTTATACCAGCAATATTTTTCTGATGCAAAAGAAGCATTGCCGCCGCATAATGGGCCTTGATATGCCCTAAATTAGCAGCTCTTTTAAAGGCAAAATAAGCAAGGTCATTCTTACTTGAACTATTTGAATTATTTGCTAACAAACAACCGACAGAGTAAGACGCGTCTTTACTTAATTCAGAATCACCTAAAACTTCAACCATTCTAAAGAGTTTAAGAGCTTCAGAGAAATTCTTTTGGTTCCGTAAAATAATAGCAGCTTCCTTCATCGCTTTGACATGCAATGAATCAAGACCAAGTTTAGAAATTCTCAAGAAAATATCGAGCGCTTGTTGCTCATCTTGATTTTTTGTGACCAAAGCCTGTCTAAATATTTCTTCAGCTCTGTTTAAAAAGGCTTTCTCCTCAGCCAGACGAGCTTCTTCTACTTGGCGGGCGACTTCTCGTTCAGATTTTAGACGAGTAGCCTCTTTCTCCTTGGCCAGACGAGCTTTTTCTGCTTGACGGGCGACTTCTCGCTCAGCTTTTAGACGAGTGGTGTCCTGTTTCCTAAATGCCAAGCGATTCTCTTCATCAATAAGTTCTTGAGCTAAACGATCACGTTCAAGCTTTTCAGGGTCTTTTAGAGCTGCGTCTTCTTCTAATCTAACAATCTCCGTTAAATAGCGTTCAGCCTTACTTTTATTTTCTTCTGATAGTTGCTTAGAACTAAGAGCTTGTTCTATACATTTTCTTGCATAATCAAATGCCCCTCTCTCTTTATAGATAATACCGCTTAGCAGCAAACATTCAGCATTACCCAAAAGAGAGCCATTGATAAAGTTTTGAAGAGCACTCGACATATTACCTTGAGAATAAAAATATTTTCCCAATTTTAAATACGCAACAACATGACCATTTTTAGCTTGATCATCTAAATATTTAATAGCTTTACTGTTATCATCTTGATCCGAACTGCCTAGCAACATATCTATATAAAGACTATTAATCTGATGTTTTTTGAATAGCATAAAATCTGACTTTTCATCTTTAAACAAATCTAAAGCGTACTGATAAAAAGCTTTAGCCTTAACTAGATTTCCTGCCCCCCTGTTTGTGCCTGCTAACATTGCTATAGATGTTGCTTTTAATAAAACATTATCCGAATCAGCCCCTCGCAAGTATAGCTGATGCCTTCTATTTTCATCGAGCGGTAGATTGCAGTTTACTAAATAAGATAAGACTTCAACAGAACCATAACTTGCCATCAATTCTATAAATTTAATGTAACGATTACTATTTGATAAATGCTCCTCTTTTACTAAACGATCCATTGCCATGCCAATAAAAAATAGTAATGGCTTTTTTGCACTTATGCCCACATAACTAAGTCCAACAATTTCGTCTAAGAATTCGTTAAATGGCTTAGTCCCATCCAGTTCATTATAATAATATTCAGCCCCGTCAATGCTTCCCAGACGGGCAGCAGCAAAATAACAAGATTGTGCTAGACCAAGAAAGTTCCTAGCAGCTAATCTATTCCCTAATAAGACAAGAGGAGAACCATACGAATATGGTGTTACTTTTTTAATAAGATCATCAATAACACTTTGCAGAACAGCACCATCCAAAGATGATACATCGGGAATATCTATATTATAAATTTCATCCAATCTATCAGAGGCACTTCTATCACCATGATTAGCCAGGACTAACAAGTACTCAGTAGACATAGAATCCGGAAGGCTATTAAGATTACAATAATGCTCTATAGCCCACGGTTGATGATTGATCAAGGCACGGTTAATAACATCTTTAGAAGCGATTGGATCAACCAAATTAACTGTTCCAATAGGTTGCGTTCTTAATCTATAAAGTAATTGTTGAGCATCTACCTGATTAGGAAACAAATTCAATAGGGATACTATCGCCTCTGGTGAAATGATAGAGCCATCCACAGGCAAACCAAACAGAGCTCGTTGAAGCTCTTTTATATTAAGCCCTTGGTCAAAATAAAAATGCTTACTGATAAATAGTGCGCGCAAACCTGCACTGGATAATCCAGTATAAAACTGCGCATGATTTTCAGGTAATTTAGCAATTATAGATTGTATATAATCAAGATAATCTTCAGAATAATCAGGAAAGTCAGCCGCTTTTATAGCAAAAGACGCCCCTACTATCTGTGTTGAGTTTGATGAGGTCGCCTCCTTTTCAGAAGCATAAGTCAAGATGGGAATTGAACTTAGTAATAGTCTTGTTAGAATATTTTTTGTCATATCATAGGATCATTATTTATTATTAACGTCTTCAAAATATAGATACTATTTTATATTTATCAACAAATATTAATATCTAAACTCGAGGCCATACCCAAGAGCCGTATTTTGAGTTCCAACTTCCGCATCAACTTTTGTGTTTTTAGTTACATCAACCTTAACCTTGACTTTTGAGCCAACTTCTTGTTGTATACCTTGCTCGAGACCAACAAAAACTCGTTCCGTTAATTGCTTGCCAACAGAAACACTATACTTTGAATTATCATCAGTACCATCAATCGATTCTTGTTTATTTAGTGAAATATCATCGACCCCCAGCAATTGATTAAGCGAATCTAATGCTCCCCCCGAAAATTTTCCAGCCTTGACCGCAGCAAGCGTTGTTGCCAATTGTAAACTTTGAGCTGCGGTTACTTCACTAAGCGGTTTATCAAATAAAATCAATGCAATAACATTTTCAGTTGTTTGAGCCGGAATCGATATAAAATCAATCTTTGGTTCATCCACTGGGCCTTTCACAGATATAAACGCCTCATATTCACGAACAACTTTTTTAGCCGATACATCTAATACCGGCATAATCTGACCATGCTTCGTTTCAAACGTTACAGAGCTCGGAGCCAGCTCCAACCTCTTAGAGGAAATATCTAATCTTCCCTTAAGGGAATGAATTCCCCCCGTTATATTCGGTATATTCATAGGGCCCGTCATGGCCATAGCCCCTTTCCACTCACTCCTTAGGCCAAATCCTTGAACAAATAACTTTTTAGGGATATCAACCTTAATGTCCAGTTGAGTCAGCAATTCTGACACCTTTTTACTTTGCTTGCGCTCTAGCTCTTCGGTTGTACGGTATACACGAATAGTTTTTGGTTCAGAGGATACTTGATTCAAATTAATCAAAGCTGAATTCACAGTAATGGCACCGGCAATAATATGATGATGTGCTTTTACGGTTTTGGCAGTCAAATTCCCAGACGTAACCACAATTGCTTCATGCGTGTTCGCGATCATTACTTTATTAAGTTTCAAATTCAAATCAACAACAGGGCTTGTTATGGCTTGAAGATTAACCTTTCCAGTCACCCCGAACGCCCCCTTATCATAATCCTTCCCATCAAAAGATTGGATCGATAATATCCCCTGTGACAATGCCATGCGGGCCTTGATTTCCTTTAATGTGGTACCGATAACACCATTTTCATAATACCCGTCATCCAAAGCAATCCTTCCTGAAATATTCGAGGATTTTAACGTACCATCCCCTTTCAACCCAATAGTTAACTTTCCCTTAAATCGGTCACCCCACCACACCAAAGTATTAAGTGCGGAAATATTAACAATTCCCGACAGGGATGTTGTGATGGGAGCAAAATCTTCAGGCAGAATTTTGTCAGTTTTTATATTAAAACTTCCGGCCAATTTGGAATCTAAATTATCAGTATAGTTCAACTTTGCGAAAATAGATGATTTATTATGGACAAGCGTTAGATCTATATTGATAAGTTTTTCTTTTTTACGCTCCCCTGATTCAAGCCCGAAATCCTTAATGGCAATTTTAGCATCGTATAAGTTTTTTCCGCCAAAAACCAGGTTTCCCTCTAACATGCCCCGCCACTGAGTCCCCTCAATAAATGAGTTTAATATTCGCGCATCAAAATCTTTCAGAGTAATCTCACCCGTTGGCTTGTCTGACAATACCAAGTTTTTTGTACGAAGCCCACCTTCTAAGAAATGAATTTCAGTATCATGAACTAAATAGTTATTATCAACAGATTTGATATATATAGGCTGTTTGAGCTCGATCAAACGAGATTTATCATAGATAGGACGAATATATAATTCATTAATTTGAACATTCTTTACGGTCAAGTCAGAAAAACCAGCAATCTTAATTTTTACATCTTCATTGTGTGCTTTTACTTCTGCTTTATAGTGGTTCTTTTCTGCATAAACAGTTCCTTCAACGCTAGAAAATAAATCAACCTTACCATTGGTTGATATACTTTTAGCATGCATATCAAACCGTTTGTTTGTGTTATCCCAAACACCTGATAAAGCGATCGCCCCCCACATAGGATAAAACAAGAAACGACTAAGCTCATCTATTTTTTTGAAATCTACATTGAGAGATAAAATTTCTTTCGAATTACCTTTAAAGCGAATATTTGCATGTCCACCAGTCCCAACAAGCTTAATATCAGCTATATTATCCTTAATATTCCCCATTAATTGTCCGGTGTAACCTGATGATTTTAGAGAGCCAACAATATCAAATTCGTCACCAGTTTGATTAACATTAACAACAATATGACGGTCTTTAAGTTTTAAGTTGATTCTTGCAGCATTGGATGCTTTATTAGCTAGATTTCCTGTGAACAAAAATTCTGAATCACCACCCAAGATATCATTCAGTTTTAATTCAGGGCTATGAAAACCAGATAGTTTTAAAGATGCAGATCCATTAACCCCCTTAAATGTCGTCTGCCCAGCCAGATCCATGTGAAGATTTAATTTTCCTTGGGTATTTGTTAAAAGGCTTGGTGATAATGATGTAAATGTTGCAAGTGGCCTGTTAATGCTAGATTTAATAGTATAATCAATTCCCTTTTGTTCATAAATTATGGTTTCAGTTTCCTTATAGTCTGTACTAAAATTAAGATCTATCCTGATAATCTGATGCCCTTTTTCCGGGGATTTTAACACGCCGTTGACTGTAAATTTCCCACGATAGAGCATAGGAATTTCAACTGAATTAACCCTCAATTTATCAATATTGAGGCGCGGTAAAATCAAAGGATCGTCAGAGGATTCCATATCCGGATTCTCGAGATAAACTACTCTTTCAGCATGAACCTCACCAAAATGTAACTTACCATACAGAACATCCACCCCTCGCCAATCAAATGATAAATTATTTATTTCAAACCACGTCTTGGAAGAATCCTTGAGTTTAATTTGATTGATCCTCAGATTAAAAGGAAAGGCTCCGCTGATACCTTTTATTCGAATTCTAAGGTCAGACGGTGTAGCAATATTAAGAACCCCCTGAATAACCCGTGTATTAAGGGATGGGATTTGTAAAACCAACAACAAAACAGCAATTATAGCAAGAATATATTTTAAAACTTTCGTTATAATTCTCATCATTAAAAAGCCTGCCCTAAACTAATATAGAACTGCACTGGTGCATCATAAGTTTTACCATTTACACGACGACGTTTTGTTGGAAACGCGATATCCAACCGAATCGGACCAATATCTGTATAATATTTACCACCAACACCATAACCGATCTTCATTTCCTGAGATTTAAACCCGGGAATTCTGCGCTCCGAAACAGCTCCGGCCTCAACAAAAACTGATGCACCAAATTTTTCGCTAATACGATAGCGAGGCTCTACACCAACTTCCAGCAATGACTTTCCACCAAGAGGAGCTCCCTGATCATCAGGTTTACTCAGTTTTTGGTACCCATACCCCCGTATAGATCCCGATCCCCCACCATACCATCGACGATTGAAAGGAATATCATCAAAATCAATGCCACCAATTTGACCAATTTTTTGCCAAGTTGCGATTACAAACTTATCTTTAGGAATTATACGCCAATATTGAGCACTATAAAGGCTTGCTTTTAACATGATCCCTGTGCTCCCAAAATCACCAAAGTATGGCGCAAAATCTAATCGCCATTTCCACCCCTTATAGGGGTTTAAATGATCATTACGATCATCATAAGTATACATAACAGGGACACCATAAAACGTTCGTTTAGTACTACGAAGCCGCTTTAATTGAGAATGTTCTGCTTCTAACCCCACAGCATAATTTGATGTTTCATTAACTTGATGTTCCAACCCTGAATAGGCATTATAAATAACACCGTAATAAGCCTTTGTTCTAGCCTTTGTTGCAGAAATAATATTCACAAGGTTAAAATCTTGCCAAATAACATCAGGGATTTTTAAGCCGATGGAACTTTTAAACTGACGTTGACCACCTTCGCCCCGAACATAAAAATCCTCACCGCCCCCAAAAGCATTTTTATGCTGCCAAACAAGTTTACCACCAATCCCCTCTTGTGTTCCATAACGTGCTCCCAAAACAAAACGTCTAGGCGGAGCTTCTGTTAAATCAGCGATAATATCAGCCTTATCGCCCCTTGTTTTATGTGAAATAAGCACAGAGGAAAATAATTCAGTATCTAATAAAGCTTTACGAGATTGATCCAACACTTTTTGATCATAAAAATCCTGATCGGTAAAGTGGAATCGATTTCTCACAAAAGATTCAGAAACTTTACCATTCCCACGAATACTAAGATTTCCAAAGGTTTTCTTGCCTTTCAAGTAAATTTTATATGTAATCAAAACCTTATGCGTTTTATCGTCAATTTTCCCGATCGGTTCTTCAATTTCAACATCAGGATAACCATGACTTATAAAGTAACGATGTAGTTTTGGAACAGCTTCTAAAACATCATCTAATCGAACTTTTGTGCCGTTCTTAATATCAATAACCTTTTTCGCTTTTTCGGGCAGAATTGGCACATCATCTGCTCCCGTCATATCGATATCGACTCCCTCCACCCAATAAACAGGTCCCGGCTCTATGATAAACTTAACATGTTTAACTTTCTCGTCCCCATGATCGAGGATAAAAGACGCATTTCCTTGAAAATAGCCATGATTTTTGAGGGCTTTTTTCAACAAAGAAACATCTTCATGAGCACGATAACGAAGCGCATTCGTACTTGTTGGATGAGCCACATCATTCTGCATCAACATTGGAATTGATTTAAAGTACGATTCTTGCGATTTGTCGCCAGCAATTTCTAAATCAGCAGTATACTCAATTTCTGGAAGATGCAGATCTTTAGGCGTAAACTTTTGATCTTCTTTTGACGGAAAAAAATAGCTGCACCCAGCAAGGATCATGGGTGACAGCAACAGAACAATCCTGATTCTATCCTTGCAAAGTGTAATCAACTTTCCCTACCCGTATAAAAAGAACCAGCAAAACAAAACCAAACAAGGGAGCAATATGATACATGACCAAATCATATAGCCAAAGAAAGACGGCATTTTTATATGTTGTTTTTCAGCAATGGCCTTAACCATAAAATTCGGTGCATTCCCAATATAAGTCATTGCTCCCATAAAGACCGCACCTGCTGATATCGCCATTAATGTCGATGCCATCGTTGTGCTTAATGTAACAGCATCTCCCCCAGCCATGTGATAAAAAACAAGATATGTCGGCGCATTATCCAGAAAAGCAGATAACCAACCGGTCAACCAGAAGTAAAGGGCATTATCAGGAGTCCCCCCCGGATTCGCTAGCCTTAACAATTCTGCAAACATACCGTCTTCCCCCTGATGCAGAATCTGGATAACAGGGATAATTGTTGTGAAGATACCAATAAAGATTTGGGCAACTTCCTTAAACGGCTCCCAACTATAATTATTGTAATAGCGGATTGTTCCCGGCGTAATTTTCCATGATAAAATCGCAAGCAACAGAAGAGACAAATCCCGACCAAGTTCAGCCCATGTTAAATCAAAAATCCCGGATTGAGGTGCCGTATCCCAAGCCCCGAACATCCACACACAAAGAACAATTCCAATCAAGATAGGAAAATTTCGAAAACCTGTGATGTGCAATCGTCGTTCACCATTCGATCGCGCCTTTGGTTGCGGTTCATCCTTACGTAACAAATAATGATCCATCGTCCAAAAGACAGCCAACAAAATAAACAGCATTTTTATCATTGGTAGGAATAAGTGCTCCATCGGCCACCAAAAAGGCACGCCCTGTAAATATCCTAAAAACAAAGGTGGGTCTCCCAGTGGGGTTAAACTGCCCCCAATATTCGCCACAATAAAAATAAAGAAGATAATCAGATGAACCTTATGTTTACGATGACGATTCATTTCAATAAAAGGTCGAATCAAGAGCATAGCCGCACCTGTTGTACCGATAAAGCTGGCAAGCAATCCGCCCAGAAACAAAAATAAGGTATTGGTTCGTGCTTTTGCCCGAGTTTTTATAACGATATGAATCCCCCCGGTCACTGTATACAGAGAGGCAATCATCAGAATAAAAGGCACATATTCATGCAAAAACATGTGCATCCATTGATGAGACGTGGCACCGACGCCGAATTTCCCAACCATCAACAAAATGGAAAGCATGAGCCAAAACAAGGATATTCTAAAGTAATACTTATGCCAGATCTTGGGAAATAAAATAGGCCCCAACGAGATAGACAACAAAATACCGATAAATGGTAAAATATATAAACTAGAGGACAAACTGGGATCAAAAATCATTTTTACTTTCTCTTCGGATCAATTGATAATTTATATAAAATAATTCAATATTAATTAAGGATACCTCCCTTTGAACTGAAATTAAAGGTTAAAACATGGTTGTTACAAAACTCAATGTTATCTTAAGATATTTCACCCCCTTGACGTTCTTTGCTCTTGCTATTGCCTTATCGTTCAAAATGTCATTTCAAGGTCAGTATCTGCATAATTTTTTCTTAAAATCAATCACAGACAGCTCTGTTAAAATTCATTCTGAATCCAGTAATTTAACCTTTAGCGGTATAACACTCTCTAATTCAGAAATTTCACTCAACCAAACTAATATTGGCACTATTGGAAAAATCAAAATTACACCTCAAATATCTAAACTTGCCTCTGGCCAAATTAGTTCCCTAAAAGCAACCTCAGGATCTTTTGTTATCAACAAGGAAACATTCCCAACTCTTCTAAAAGCAAAAAGGATCAATCTTCCCTTAACCAAATTGACACTCGACGACATTACAGTTGATTTGTTCGGAATTCCGTTATCGCTAAAATCCAAAAAAAACGAATGGAACATCATTAACACCAATAAAGAACGCATCACGATAGAATTTTCTAAAGATACATTAAATATTCACAGCCCTTTCTTTACCCTGCCGTACATAACGCTGGCTAATCTTTCCGGAACCTTCTCTCAAGATCAAGGCCTCAGTCTTACAGGAAACATATCCCCTCTTCAGTCTCAATTTGATGTATCAGTCAAAAATAAAAATCATTTATTTGAATTATCAGGAACGATTAAAAACAATGCTATTGAAATTGGCAATATCGCAGGATCCTATAATGCACAAAAAGAATCTTATATCCTAAAAGCAAAACTCAAAGAAATACCCTTCAAGCTATTTTTAACCATTTTTAGTCATCATTTTAATCTCCCGGTATCCTTTCATGAATCAGGACTAGTCGGCCTAAGTTATGATAAGGTTCACGGTCTGACAGATGAACTAAAATCATTTAACCTAAACATGACCAATCTTCGTGCCTCATTCTATTTATACGATCTATTCGGTATAAATGGTATTCTATCTCTGGACTCAAAGGCAGGTGAAAATCTATTTAACATTTCGGTCGATTCAATCAGACGGCACAAATTAAACTTTGAAAATACAGTTATGCTTCTCAAAAGGGGTGATACACATGACTTACTCCCCAGTGTCATTACAACTGAATTCGCAAAAGGGCACATTAGACTACATGACTTCAAAATGACTGAGCACGGCCTAGAAACTAGCGCTGAAATTGAAAACTTAGATATTAATGACGCTATTACAAAAAGTACGATAACATCGATTGCAGCCACAGGTACTCTTAAAGGAACAGCGCGTTTATTATTCACACAAGAAAAAGTCATAATCTTGACTGCAAAACTCAACGCAGCCAGTTCTAAAGGGAAAATACATTACTTCCCTAAATTCGAAGGATTAGAGGATCAAAAATCATCTCAAGCTTTGGAAAACCTTGATTATACAATCTTAAATATTGAGCTTGAAACAAACGATATGAATGAACCTGGCGATTTAAAAATTCAAATTGTTGGAACAAATCCATCCCTTTCTAATGGTTACCCCCTCGATTTTAACATCGAAACAAAAGCCACGCTTATGGATTTTTATTCCTAGAAGCATCGAAAACGCCCTCGACTTAAAGCTGCAAATCAGTTAAATTTTGAACATAATCTACTCAAACGATAAGACCAATGACCCTTCAAACTGTTCTTGTAGACATTGACAAACGAGGCGTAGCAACAGTATCGCTAAATCGGCCCGATGTAAGGAATGCCCTAAATCCCCTTTTAATATCCGACCTGACAACAACCATTCAGGCACTCGGAAAATCTAACGACGTCCGTGCTATTGTCCTAAAAGGGGAAGGAAAAGTTTTTTGTGCGGGTGCTGACCTTGGCTATATGAAGGATATAGCTACTTTTAGTTATGAAGACAATGTTCAAGATGCTTTAGCACTAGGATCTTTATTTGAAGCCGTATATACCTGTCCAAAACCCACAATTAGTATTGTCCAAGGGGGAGCCTATGGTGGTGGCGTTGGTCTTGTTGCAACAACCGACATCTGCATCGCCACATCAGACAGCAAGTTCTGCCTTTCTGAAGTAAGATTAGGGATCGTCCCTGGCGTCATATCGCCTTATATTGTTAAAGCAATTGGTCAACGCAATGCTCGTCGCTTTACATTAACAGCAGAACTAATTGACACACAATTAGCTTTGGATTGCGGTCTTATTCACCAAATAGCTGACTCTCTGGAAACCGCCCTTAGCCTGTGTCTTGACAACATACTAAAAGGCAGCCCTGTTGCTCAGACGGCAGTAAAAGAATTACTCCGCACGGTTGAATCACAGCCTATCAATTCAGATCTAAAGACCTTTACAGCTAAGGCAATCGCCACCGCGCGAGCCACACCTGATGGTCAAGAAGGCCTCAAAGCATTTCTAGAGAAACGTCAGCCAAACTGGATTACAAATCATGAATAAATTCAAAAGAATACTTATTGCCAATCGCGCTGAGATCGCATGTCGAATTATCCGCACCTGTCATGAGATGGGAATTGAAACCATCGCTATTTATTCAGAAGCAGATAAATCCCTCCCTTTTGTCAAAATGGCAACGAAATCCATTAAATTGGCAGGAAATGAGGCCAAAGATACCTATTTGAATGTTTCTAAAATCATTGATATTTGCAAACAAGAAAAAGCTGATGCCGTTCACCCGGGATATGGGTTTTTATCTGAAAACACAGATTTTGCCACTGCCTTAGCCAAAGAAAACATTGTATTTATCGGACCATCTGCTCAAGCGATTCAATCAATGGGTTCGAAAAGTGAAGCAAAACAAATCGCCGATTCCGTCAAAGTTCCGATTATCCGTGGATACATGGGGGATAATCAGGATGCGGCTCATTTGTTAAATCAGGCCAAAGACATTGGATTTCCTGTTCTGATCAAGGCAACTCATGGTGGTGGTGGTAAGGGAATGCGCCGCGTCGACAAAGAATCAGATTTTGCGGCAGCCCTCGAAGGTTGTCAACGTGAAGCTCTTAATGCTTTCTCTAATGCGAATGTTATGATTGAGAAGTACATTGTTGATCCACGACATATTGAAATTCAAGTTTTTGGCGATTCTCATGGTAATATTGTAACTCTGGCTGAACGAGATTGTTCATTACAACGCCGACACCAAAAGATTATAGAAGAAGCTCCTGCAGTTGGTCTTTCCGATAAAACCAGATCTGGGCTTCATGCTGATGCAATTAAATTGGCAAAAGCCGTTCAGTATCAAGGGGCGGGTACAGTAGAGTTTCTCGTTGATGCACAAGGAGATTATTACTTCCTTGAAATGAATACCAGACTGCAAGTTGAACACCCGGTAACTGAAATGATTACAGGGCAAGACCTTGTGAAATGGCAAATTATCGTTGCTCAAGGCAGGAAAATTCCTTGTACTCAAGATCAAATCACATCTAAAGGCCATGCAATAGAGGCTAGAATTTATGCAGAAGATCCTGCCCAAGGGTTCCTACCATCTATTGGCAAGATCACTCAATTCACCAGCCATGACAAATTAGCGCGCCTTGATTCAGGTTATACTGTTGGGAATCAGATTAGTATTTATTATGACCCAATGATCGCCAAATTAATTGTTTATGGACAAGATCGAGCAGATACTATTCAACGCATGATCAAAGCTCTTATTGATTTGAAAATTGCAGGTGTAAAAACAAACCGTGAATTTCTGATAGAGCTAATGCAAAATCCCGAGGTATCAGACAAACTCCCGAATATTGCGTACTTAGATAGATCTATGGAGTCCCTCTTAAGCCAACCACAATTAACAGACGAGATTCAACATTGCTTGGCTTATGAATTCATCCAATCAAGAACAACAACAGACCTATCACCATGGTCTAAATCCGACGGATGGCGCCATATGTCCAATGGTTGTCAAACAGTGCGTTTTGATTGCCAAGGAACATCTTATCAGTCTACACATCAACCAGATAGCACAATAATTCCTTATCTATGTGTCGACAGAACTTCAGATTTAGTTCGAATTTCTGTGGATGGTAAAATCTACACCGCCACGCCCCATAACCCTGATCATTTAAATCTGGAAGATGGAAATTCTGATCAATCTCTCAGTGCGCCAATGCCTGGTCGAATCATTTCAGTATTGGCAAATCAAGGCGAAAGCGTTGACGCGGGCACACCGTTACTGATCCTTGAGGCTATGAAGATGGAACACACAATCAGAGCACCTCATAACGGTGTTGTAGAAGCAATTATGTTCAAAACTGGTGACTTCGTTTCTGAAGGCGAAGAATTAGTTAAACTTAACAGCAACAACACCTCTCCCCTTAAGGGAGAGGTCGCCTGAGACAGATAAGAGAGAAAGAAAATGGACTCTAAAATGATTCAAATTGTTGAGGTTGGTCCGCGCGATGGTCTGCAAAATGAAAAACGGATTTGGCGTATTGATGAACGTATTCGCCTTATCAATCTCTTGAGTGAATGCGGTTTTGCAGAAATCGAAGTAGGAAGTTTTGTTTCCCCCCAATGGGTACCGCAAATGGCAGATACTGATGCCGTTTTCAATGAAATTATACGAAATAAAAATACACGGTATTCTATTCTCGTTCCGAACGCTAAGGGAATGGAACTTGCTATTAGCAATAATGTGCAAGACATTTCTATTTTTACGGCTGCGTCAGAAGCTTTTACTCAAAAAAACATAAATTGTTCCATTGATGAAAGTTTTAATCGCTTTACCCCAATCATCCAATCAGCAAAAGAACACGGTATCAGAGTCAGAGGTTACGTTTCCTGTGTCGTAGCTTGCCCTTTTTCAGGGGATATCTCCTCTGCCGATGTAGCCAGTGTAGCAGACAGACTTTATCAATTAGGATGCTCTGAAATCTCGTTAGGTGATACCATTGGCAAAGGCACACCTGAATCAATTGACCGAATGATCCAGTCTGTATCAGAGCGTGTTCCCGTCTCAAAACTAGCAATACACTGCCACGATACATACGGTACAGCCACAGCTAATATTGATGCAGCTCTAAATGCAGGAATCCAAACAATTGATTCTGCGATTACAGGTCTGGGGGGGTGCCCTTATGGCGGTGAGAATGCAAAAGGCAATGTTGCTACAGAAAAAATTCTAGATTTACTCGAACAACGTAATTACAGCCATAATCTGGACAGAAAAAAGATAGAATTTGCAGCGAATTTTGTCCGTGAAATACAGGCAATCTCATCACCACCTATCTTTTAGCTCCCCCTACTCTTCCATTCCGGAAATGAATCAGCTATCATGTTCCAAAGGTAATTTGTAACGGCAATCTTATGGCTAAAAAACTTATTCTTATTGATGGCTCTGGTTTTATATTTCGGGCTTATCATGCTCTCCCCCCTTTGCGCCGTCCTGATGGTATCCATGTGGGTGCAGTCTATGGTTTCTGTACAATGTTGACTAAATATATAGATCAAGCTCGTGCAGATGCCGATTACCTAGCCGTGATCTTTGATGCCGCCCGAGAAACCTTCAGACAAGAAATTTATCCTGACTATAAGGCCCATCGCCCAGACGTTCCGGAAGATTTAATCCCACAATTTAGCTTAATTCGTGAAGCTTGCGACGCTTTTCATGTCCCGTCAATCGAACTCGAAGGGTACGAGGCCGATGACCTAATTGCAAGCTATGCCAAAGATGCGCTATCAAAAGGCCTAAATACGATCGTCATCTCATCAGACAAAGACTTAATGCAATTAGTCCGCGATGGCGTGACAATGCTTGATCCCATTAAAAACAAGAAAATTGCTGAACAAGAAGTCTTTGAAAAATTTGGCGTGTTCCCAGATAAAGTCATTGATGTACAATCCCTTGCCGGAGATTCAACCGATAATGTGCCCGGTGTGCCTGGCATTGGGATCAAAACGGCTGCCGAACTTATCAATACATATGGCACGCTTGAATCCTTGCTTGACCGCGTCAATGAAATTAAGCAACCAAAGCGTCGTCAAAGCTTAATTGACCATGCAGATAATGCGCGTATTTCTAAAAAACTTGTAACATTATGTGAAACAGCTCCTCTGCCTCAGGACATCTCAACTTTTACAATTCAAGAAACAGACCCGATCCATCTTAAGGGATTCTTACGCACCCAAGGATTTACCAGTCTGGTTGCTCGGGTTGACAAAAATTCCCCACAAACAGAAAAATCTAAAACATCCTATACGACAATCCGTACAGCATCGGAATTACAAACCCTCGTTCGTGATTTGATCAAGCTACCGTATATTGCCTTTGACACAGAGACAACTTCCTTGAATATTATGGATGCTCAACTAGTTGGCATATCACTCTCTGGGCATGTTGGCTCAGGTTATTATATTCCGACAGGGCATCAAGAAGCGACACCACAGTTATCACCAGCTCAAGCCCTAGAGATTTTAGTCCCCCTGCTTCAGGACGACAGCGTCCTTAAAATTGGGCATAACATTAAGTATGATCTAGGGGTATTGCATAAATACAATGTCACACTTAATGCTATCACTGACACCATGCTGATGTCCTATATTCTTGATGGTGCAAAACATGGTCATGGCATGGATGAATTAGCAGAGCGTCATCTCCAGCACACAACGATTAAATACAGTGATGTTGTCGGCACAGGAAAAAACCAAAAAACCTTTGATATGGTTGATATAGCACTCGCTACAAGTTATGCTGCCGAAGACGCAGATATTACGTTACAATTATTCGAATATTTAGCACCACGAGTTAATCAAGAACACATAGCAACAGTCTATGAGCGGATAGAACGCCCCCTTATTCCTGTCATCCGGGATATGGAAATTACAGGAATTCGCGTGAATCAACAACTTTTGTTCCAACTTGGACAAGAATTTACGGATGATATGCTCAAGCTTGAGCGTCAAATCTACGAGGTTGCCGGGCGTTCCTTCAATGTTGGCTCACCAAAACAACTTGGCGAAATCTTATTTGATGAACTTGGTCTGCCTGCCCCAAAGAAAACAAAGACAGGCGGTTATGTAACAGATGCAGATGTCTTGGAAAAGTTGGTCGAACAAGGCCATATATTGCCAAAACTTATTTTAGACTGGCGGGAACTGGCTAAATTAAAGTCAACTTACGTAGATGGGCTGCTGAATAGTGTCAATAAGAAAACACAACGGATTCATACATCCTATTCCATGGCACTGACATCAACAGGCCGTTTGTCATCGTCAGATCCAAATTTACAAAATATTCCCGTTCGAACACCCAAAGGCCGTCTTATTCGCCGTGCATTTGTTCCGCACCCGGGATACAAAATAGTCTCATTTGACTACTCTCAAATCGAATTACGCCTGCTTTGTCATATGGCTGACGTCCCATCTCTAACTCAAGCATTCCTGAACGGGAATGACATTCACACCTCAACCGCATCAGAAATTTTTGGTATCCCCTTAGATCAAGTAGACAGCGAACTGCGTCGTAAAGCAAAAGCTATTAATTTTGGAATCATTTATGGTATTAGTGCTTTTGGATTAGCACGTCAACTCGATATTCCACAATCAGAAGCAGCGCAGCATATTGCCCATTACTTTGAAAAATACCCCGGTATTCAGGCTTATATGCAGCACCAAAAGAACTATGCCCAAGAACATGGATATGTTAAAACACTCTATGGTCGCAAGTGTTTCACTCC
The DNA here is from genome assembly GCA_019636055.1 of Candidatus Paracaedibacteraceae bacterium. Taxonomy (NCBI): domain Bacteria; kingdom Pseudomonadati; phylum Pseudomonadota; class Alphaproteobacteria; order Holosporales; family Candidatus Paracaedibacteraceae; species Candidatus Paracaedibacteraceae bacterium. The sequence continues at coordinate 210,354 of JAHBYH010000003.1, read as the reverse complement.
AGGCATTCAGGATAAAAATGCAATGATGCGTAATTTTGCAGAACGCCAAGCTATCAATGCCCCGTTACAAGGCACTAATGCCGACATTATTAAAATGGCTATGGCGCAGATTCCCCCCTTACTAGCACAGCATAATCTGGATGGAAAGATGCTGTTGCAAGTCCATGATGAATTGGTCTTTGAGATTCCCGAACAGGAAGTTGATTCTACAATTTCAGTGATAAAATCTTGTATGGAAAAAATCACCTACCTGAAGGTTCCCCTTATTGTCGGGGTTGGAATAGGCAATAATTGGGATGAGGCTCACTAGCCATAAACAACAATACGTACCTCCACTGCAATTACAAAAAAATCCCGTATTGCAAATCTTGCAATACAGGATTAACTGTTTAATCGGAAAAACCTAAGCTTTCTCAACAACCAAGCTATTACCTTTTATATCTGTGACAACAACTTTAGAGCCAACAGGAAGATCCGGGCCTTCAACGCGCCAGCGAGTGTCACCCAATTTAATATGACCAACACCATTTTCTATAGGATCACTTAGGTCAAAGGTAAAACCGACCATCTGCTCTGCTTTCCTATTGACGGTCGATTGTTCTTTTGAGATCTCCATACTGCGGTATACCCAAGTTCCAAACCCGACACAAACCAAGCAAGATAAAGTAAAGATCAACATTTGTGCGACAAACAATAGGTCAAACAAATAAGTCACACCTGCTGTAATTAAAGCTGCTGCGCCAATCCAAACCAAAAAAGCCCCCGGAACAATCATCTCGACAAACAAAAGCATTAATCCTAAAAAGGACCAATGCCATGCGCCAAGTTGAGTCAAAAGAAAATCAATCATCCTTATTTTCCTTTCGGTTTTTCAGTTCCAATACTGTCCTTGACAATCTCAGCAATACCGGAAATTGTTCCAACAAGACTTGATGTTTCCATCGGCATCAAAACAAGTTTTTGGTTATTGCTTTCGGCCAATGCCTTAAAGGCTTCAACATATTTTTGAGCAACGAAGTAATTAATTGCTTTTGTTGAACCTTCTTTAACAGCCTTAGACACAGCTTCCGTTGCAAATGCCTCAGCCTGTGCCAAACGTTCACGAGCTTCTGCGTCGCGTTGAGCTGACTCTTTACGCGCATCTGCCTCAAGAATCATGGACTGTTTAACACCCTCGGCTTTCAAAATTTTAGATTGCTTATCTCCTTCGGCAGCCAAAATTGCAGATTGGCGTTCACCTTCAGCCTCAAGAATCATGGCACGTTTATCGCGCTCTGCCTTCATCTGACGCGCCATTGAATCAACTAAGTCCCGCGGCGGACGAATATCCTTAATTTCAACACGAGTTACCTTAGTACCCCAAGGATGAGTTGCTTCATCAACAACTTGTAACAATCGCGCATTAATCACTTCACGATTGGATAACAATTCATCCAAGTCCATGGATCCCATGACGGTACGAATGTTTGTCATCGTCAAATTCAAAATTGCGTGTTCAAGGCTTGATACTTCATATGCAGATTTTGCCGCATCCAACACCTGATAAAACACGATACCATCAACTGCCACGGCTGCGTTATCCTTTGTAATAACGTCTTGTGTCGGGACATCCATAACAGATTCCATCATGTTCACCTTGGCACCCACACGATCCACTAAAGGAATGATCAAGTGAAAACCAGGCGTCAATGTATGCGTGTAACGCCCGAAACGTTCAACCGTGTATTCATATCCCTGTGGAACGATACGTGCCCCACGCGAAATAAAAAATAGAACAACAAGCGCAAAAAGTAATAATGTATATTCTGCCATTTAGGCCTCCGTTAATTTATCCCTCATATATAATGTAGACTTCTAACTGGAGATTTTCTAGCCTCATATTATTAAAAAGTATTTTCCCACAAATAAACCAACTATTAACTATATTGCGACTAGTATGAATTAAAGTCGGAGGATACAATGATTAAAACACTTATCATCATATCAAATCTTGTTGCAACAAATGGCCAAGCAGATGAAGAATACATCAGCGACCACGTTGATGTCATGCCGTCCGGCATGAGTGGCGAATTTACAATCGCAGCCGATCCTCGATTAGAGGTTGTCTCAAGTGATTTTGGCAGCGTATCCTCGCATTCTGAGCTTGTTCAAACTGATGCCGCCCAAGGTGGTGGATCAACTGATGGCTCGGATGGGAATGACGATTTTTATGATAACTCTAAGAAATCAGATAATGACGATTCAAAGAATCCATACGAGTGGTGGACAGAAGCTTCTTTAAAATACAACTTTGCTTATCTAAACAGCTTTAATGCCTCTTAGCCCACAATCTTGTACGCCAAATAACCAGTATCTGTCAGTTTTTGAATAATTTGATTAGAATGATCGCGACCATGCGTCTCGATCGTAACCTCAAGATCCGTCATCTTAGATGTATGCGCCGTGAAATGTCGTTGATGGACGAGCTCAAAAATATTGCCACCTAATTCACCAATAATTGTTGTCACTTTCCCAAGTGTACCGGCGGTATCAGGGATTTTTACTTTAATACGAATAAATTTTTCCTGTCGAACAAGGCTGTGCATAATCAGGGATGAGAATACCCGAGAATCAATATTCCCCCCACAAACGATGACACCAACCCGTCGACCAATAAAAAGTTCCGGATTTTGAATAAGAGCAGCCACCCCCGCAGCACCAGCTCCCTCTGCCACAACTTTCCCACCCATAGATAGCGCATCGACAGCGTCTTCAATCTCATGATCCTCGACTGCAATAATGTCTGTCATATGCTGACGCAAAATATCACGCGTTAGGATCCCCGGATTTTTTACAGCAATACCTTCTGCTAAGGGCAAAGCTGTTGAATCGGGTGGCATAAACCACCGCTCTGGGTATAAGGAGTGGATCATCGCCGGACAGGCCGTTGATTGAACACCATAGAGTTTAATATCCGGGTTCATGGCTTTTGCTGCAATCGCACAACCTGCTGCCAAACCACCACCGCCCACGGGAATAATTAATGTATCAAGATCAGGCTGATCTTGCAGCATCTCTAAGGCTACGGTCCCCTGCCCTGTAATCACATCCTCGTCATCATAAGGATGAACAAGGGTCAAACCTTGTGCTACATATTGCCGCGCTGTTATTTCAGACTCGGCTAAATTATTACCAGACAAAACGACTTTCGCGCCATAGCTGCGTGTCCGCTCAACTTTAGCAATAGGGGTTGTTACAGGCATAATAATTGTTGCCGAGATCTTCATATGTTGCGCATGAAAAGCAACTCCCTGCGCATGATTACCAGCCGACATGGCAACCACCCCTTTGTTGCGTTGTTCTGATGTCAATTTCAACATTTTTATCAAAGCACCACGGGGCTTAAATGATGATGTATACTGCAGGTTTTCAAGTTTTAAGAAAACCTCTCCCCCAATTTTCTTACTCAACCATGGAGCAGGAACCAAAGGAGTACGATATAAAACTCCTTGTATTTTATCAGCAGCATTTATAATGTCGTTAAGATTCATCAAGTATGGTCTTACTAAGTTTGATTCTATATAATAGTAACAGTATCAGGGTTTACAAAACGTTACCAAGGGGTAGTTTTCATGACGCCACGCCATAAATACATCAAATGTCTTGCCAGCTCTGGCTTTCACAATATTCACTATGTTGAGTGGGGTCCCGTAAAATCAGATAAAACGATCCTATGCGTCCATGGATTTTCACGCAATGGCCGAGATTTCGATTACGTAGCTAGAGATCTGGCTGAAAAAGGCTACCGCGTTATATGTCCGGACATACCAGGTCGTAACAAAAGTGACTGGCAACTCAATCTTGCTGATTATAACATTCCGAACCATATGTCTGAAATGATGACATTAGTGGCACGATTGGACGTTGAGTTCGTTGACTGGATCGGTACATCTATGGGGGGCATTATTGGCATGGGATTGGCAAGTTTTGAAAAAACACCAATCCGAAATTTGGTGATTAATGATGTCGGTCCTTTTATTCCTGCTCCACCTCTTTTACGTATTAAACAATATCTAAGCCTGATGCCCGAATTCAAAACCTACGATTCAGCAAAAAAATATTTACAACAATTATTGCAACCATTTGGGATATCAACCGAGGAACAGCTAAACCATATGGCAGAACACAGTTTTAATAAAAACGAATACGGTCATTACATTCTTAATTATGACCCAAAAATTGTTGATTGTTTTGCCGAAGAAGAAACAGATCTCTGGTATATCTGGAACACCATAACTTGCCCAACATTAGTTCTGCGTGGTGCCAATTCAGAAGTTCTAACCAAAGATACCGTTGAAAAAATGTTAGAGCGTGAGAACGTAGATTTTGCTCAGTTCTCTGGAGCAGCACATGCCCCAGCTTTAATGGATCCAGAACAAATTGATACAATCGTCAACTGGTTGGAGGCACAGCATCAAACATAACACTCAATCGCAATAAATATGCCTCTCGCTCCGCACGCAACTGCTCTGCCCTGGCGAGATCTGCTCTGATTTTTTCTTCGGCTTCTCTGGCCCGCTTAACACTTGTAGTCACGTCTGCCAGAGACGGTAATGCAGCAGTGTTTTTCCTTCGCAAGGCAGCCAAAATTCTTTGCTTAAAGTCCAGACTTTGATCGTCAGTCTCTGTTAACCAAGAAGATAACTCTCGCAAATTTCCTTCTGCATCACTCAATTCCTCAATCGTCATCTGACGATATCGTTCAATTTTTTCTGCATCAAATGCGACAACGACTGTCGAACTAAGATACAATGTTGCTATAACCTTTAACATAAATACCCCCCTCCTGATTGTATAATTATCCCTACTGAATTTAATCTTCACTAGCAAAAATGGTAGGCAAGACCAATCTTGAATGCCGTATGGGATGTCCTGAATTTTATGGTCGTTTGCTCAGCAGAATAAGCAGCACCCGCATAGCTTGGGATATGTAAGCGATGATTCGTCCCAAATGTATGAGATACCTCGCTGCGAACAGAAAAACGAGTTGACACAAACCCTTCATAGCCAAAAGCTAACTTAAATGCCCCTGTTGAGCTTGATGCCCCTCGACGGTCTTGATAAACTTGCCCTGGTGTTGAAACGCCATCAACACCTGAAAACGTTGTTTTTATTCTGGTCACAATAACACCTGGTTTGATATACAAATAGCTTTGCGGGTTCACGTAAACCCCAAATCGCGTTGATGCTTCTAAACTTCCCGGACTTTTTATTGTGAACTTCTCATTAATCCCGTCCCGTGGACTTAAGGTAAAAACTTTATCACTCATTGTATTTGCGGTACCACCAACCTCAACTCCTGCAGCGAAAATACCTGACTTAAAGGTCCAACCTCCAAAAATTCCTGCAACAAAAGAATTATGAGATGGTTTTAACGTATAATAGTCCCCATGCGGATCTGCTCCATCAGGATCACGTGTAAAGGTTACGTTTGACTGAGTTGCATTCAGCCCAACATCACCACCACCATAAAAATGGGCTTGCGAGCTCTCTGTTCCCAAAGCAAATACAGATATAAATAAAAATTTATTTCTCATAGAATTACCTCAAATTTACTATATATTAATTATTAGAATATATATTCGTTGTATAGTCAACGTTGCACTACTGCGTTCTGTATGCTTAAAATATTCGCCCTTATCCTGACTACTCTGTCAGCTCATGCAGTAGAAAAAATAACACTGGGACGATACACCAATCAGTCACGAGATGTCCTGTTTAATAGCCTTAATAATCAAGGGGCTCCTGTTGTTACAACTGGAAAATGTAATATAAAAATACACTGCGCTCCTACTGATTGTAAAAAGACAGTCGATGCCATCAATACATCCCCCAATGTAGCTGCAGTATCCCAAGCATTGTCATCTTCTTGTTTGGCCTTATGCCATGGATCAACCCACACGTGCATCACACAACAACTTGATGCTCTGCGCAACTGGCTAAACAATAAAGATGTTCAGGAAAATGAGGCCGAAATCCAACGTCAAAAAGGAAAAAAGCGGGGATACAAACAACAGGTACGTGATCTAACAACAGAGTTAGCCACGGCTCTTGGTCAACTAGACGCTATTGACCGCCGTTTAGACGGTTATTTACACAGCATTAATTTAGTTCCCAATAACAATGCCAACCAGTACGCCAATATTCGTTCAAAACTTGAGCAGGTTTTTACAGATTCAACAACATTGCGCCAACAGATTATCCAATTAACATTAGAAATTGGTGCTAAAGACGAAGAAATCCGGTTGCTCCGTCTACAACAAGGTATTGACCAACAAAGGATTATTGCTCTTGAACAAGAAGTTCGAGCAAAACAAACTGAAATTGACCAGCTTAACCAACAAGTAAACGACCTACGCCAACGATTTACTGAACTCCTTAATAGTTCACTAGACCTCGAAGGCATTGTCAGCGATTTTGGACTTTCCTTGGCAGGCTATACTCAACAAATGCAAAACTTAAACGGAGAACTGGCGGAAAAAATGAGCCAGTTACGACAAATCGTCGAGAGAATGCGTCAAGACTTGACGCAACAAGCCGATGAACGTCACCAGCATTACGAACAGTTACGAGCTCGCCTACAAACGTCGGTTGACGACCTTAATGAACAAATTCAGCGTACTCAGCGTGAATACGATCAAATGAACGATATCCTACAACACATGCAATAGTCTTATATCAGGAGGGAAAAATGTCTTTAGTCAGAAAAATTGCTTTATTAAGTGTAATCAGTATTTTACCGGCATTAAGCATGGATAATCCCGCGCCAAAACCAACACTTAATCAGATCAAAAACATGTCAGCTCAACAACTTGCAGATGCAGATTTAAATTTGCGTCTGATACAAAATGATTGGGAAACATTGTTTCCGGGGAAAGTAAGCTCAGGTGAAGCACTAGACGCAAAGACAAAAATACGCCAAGCTATGCGACTTCGATCAGAAAAAGTACGTATTAATCCAGAAGAGGCCTTACGTAGTATTGAGAGCGCACGCAAACATGAAGAATATGCTCGGACTAATATAGGACAAGGTTTGGACTTGGGAATCGAAGCTGAAGACTTGACCCAAAATCTGTCAGCATCTATTCAGTCTATCCTTGGAAAAATGGCCCAACTTGAAAATTTATCTAAGCAATCGGGTGAAGCTGTCATGCAAATTCAAAAGCAAATTGAAACTCTAGCACGGTTAGTCCAACAATCAGGGCAAATCGATCAAGAAAAGCAAAGGTTAGTTGACGATCTTAGACAAAAAATTCAAATACTACGTGAAGATCAAGGCCGAGTCGATCAAGAATTACCTAGTTTAGAAGAACTTCTTCAGAAGTTATCCCAGTAAGAAAGTCCCCCATATGATTAGACTTATCACCACTGCGCTTTTAACCTTAAATTTTTCCAATGCAATGGATTCACAACCATCTGAATCATCTGGGGGCGACCAACTTTTACCTGTTAAACAAGCTTTAATTAGCAAATTAATAAATCTCATGCCTAGGCTAGATAAAAAACTGAGTCAACCAATCCAAACATTACAAGAAGGAATTAATGAATTAACTCCGAGTTCAAATCAACGGGGTGTTATTGCCGTAAATCATGCAACAATGCTTGTTTTATGGGATGTAAGTCTTAACTCCTTAAAGCATTATATCGACCTTTCAAAATCATTAGTAATCCTCAATCAGATGTTACTTCAGCAGATCCAAGAACAACAAACACCAGTTCTTGATAATCTAGCAAACGAAAAACCAAAAGTTTTAGATGGGAATCCCAGCCAAAAATTAATTTCAAGACTCAGTATACTGACGAGCGAAATAGGGTTAGTTGATGATAGTACAAATTTAATTAATGGCATGCGAGATTTTATGGGAATGAATCTATCAACAAAGCCAGCGATCAGTTTAACCCAGGATATGACAATTATTACCCTTTGGAACTTTACTTTAGACCGACTAAAAAATTATATTGACCTTGTTGATGCTCTAACAGGATTAAAAACAGAACTGCTTGGTATATTAGATGAAAAAATTATATTTTCCGCAGATGACTTAAAAAGAATTGGCTTTGACATTCTAAATCTCCCCGGCTTTATTCGCAAATGCTTCGAAGGTGCCTGTCACTTTGTGAGTGGGGGGAAATGGGGACGAACTACAGAACAATTCACCAGAGATGTGAATACCCAGCGTGACAAACACCTAGCCGCGATTGGCTCAGAGATTGTAACCATCCTTACAAAAAATAATCCTGAGATGCGCAAGAAAGCAATAACCGCTTGGTTAAAATCAACATTAGAATTGTCACGTTATCTAGATGTCATGAACGGTTACTTTGATCGGGCTATTAAACAAAAACCGAACGCAACTGCCGAAGAACTTTTAAATCTCATGCGACAACTTAAACGACAGGATGAAGAAGAGGAGGAACGCCGTCTCCGTGAATCCTCATCAGATGATCACGCGGATAACCCTGATATCCTTCCAGATATAGCGAGCCTTGGAAAAAATACTGATGATAATTCAGCACCACGAGAATCATCCGATAGCCCAGATTTTTCTTCTATGGGGGAAACGATCTCACGAGGATTCGAAGGCCCGGGTTGGTCGTCCCTTGATGAAAGAGCATTCCAAGCTGGAAATCAATTTGATCAAGATATGCCATCAGGGCGCGAGATAACAGAGAACAAATGACTAAAGCAAACCTTCTAAGATCGTATCAGCCTTTGAAACTGAACAGGTTCCCGGGGAATCTTCGATATTAAGGTGCGTAACAATGCCGTTCTCTATGACGGCAGCATAACGTTTTGACCGAATACCTAAAGAGAATGCTGAAAGATCAACATCCATTCCCATGGTTCTTGTCAAAGCAGCATCCCAGTCAGAGATAAAAACAAGTTTACCCGCATTATGAATATCGGACCATGCGGTCAAAACCGGAATATCGTTCACTGCCAGACAGATAACAGCGTCAATACCATTTGATTTAAGAACGTCATACTGGTTAACATAAGAAGGAAGATGATCTTTAGAACAAACCCCTGTAAACGCCCCGGGAACAGCAAACAAGACAACCTTTTTACCAGATAGATATTCTGGTAAATTCAAATCTTGCGCCTGTCCGTCAACAATCGCTTTGACAGTGACGTTAGGTAAACGATTTCCCACTGCTAATGACATTTGCTCCCTCTCCTTGTTTTATAGATAAGCTTGGCGAATCTCCCACCTCTCCCCTTATGGGAAAGGTGGTAACTGATGATTGCTATTAGATGTATTCGACTTTGATGACAGAATAAGCCTTACTACCACCCGGTGTTGTGACTTCAACCATGTCGTCCACGGTCTTACCAATCAAGGCACGAGCCAACGGTGACGTGATAGAAATACGTCCTTGCTTAATATCAGACTCATCCCCACCAACGATTTGGTAACGATGATTTTCTTCGGTATCTTCATCAATCAGCGTAACGGTTGCACCAAATTTAATGTCGCTACCCGATAATTTGGTGACATCGATAATTTCAGCACGAGAGATCTTATCTTCCAACTCAAGAATACGCCCCTCGATAAATCCTTGGCGTTCTTTCGCAGCATGATATTCAGCATTTTCAGATAAATCCCCATGCTCCCGAGCTTCGGCAATTGCACGAATAACATCTTGACGATCATTTTGCTTAAGGTTACGAAGCTCTTCTTGCAAGCGATCATAACCATTTTGTGTCATTGGTATCTTTTTTTCCATAAGTATTTATCCAATAATAAAAAAACCGAATACTAGTTGATATATCTTTTTCACAGCTTTTGTCAACCGTATTATGTACGAATTCCCTCGTAAAACATAGGATACATTTTACCAAACCAAAAAGTAAATTCCCAGCAATATTTCTAAATTTTTTTTCACCTTGCTAACTCCGCAATTAAATTAGATTTTTGAAATTAACCATGTCAAAGCACTAAAAAAATAATTTTTCAAGACTGTTTTTTCACTTTTAAATATGAAATGATAACACAAGATGTGGTGGTTATGACCAAACTTCAAACTATATTTAGTATCGTAGAGGGTTCAAAAAATGCAAGTACGTCGCCTGTATACAACAGCGGGAAAAAGTCCATATGATGGCATTCAGTTCACAAAAACAAGCAGTGAAATCAAAAATCCTGACGGATCAATTGTTTATCGTCAAGAAAACATTGATGTCCCCAGCAGCTGGTCACAAGTTGCCAGTGATGTATTGGCACAAAAATATTTTAGAAAAGCTGGCGTTCCAGACAAACTAACCGCTGTCAAGGAAGATGGCGTCCCCTCTTGGCTATGGCGCAAAGAAGCGACAAAAGACGCTAAATTTGGCCCCGAAACTACATCAACACAGGTATTTGACCGTCTTGCAGGTGCTTGGACTTACTGGGGCTGGAAAGGTGGCTACTTCGATACCGAAGCTGACGCCCTCGCCTTTTATGATGAAACACGGTATATGTTGTGCACTCAAATGGTTGCTCCGAACTCACCACAATGGTTCAATACAGGTCTGCACTGGGCATACGGAATTAATGGCCCGGCCCAAGGACACTATTATGTTGACCACGTAACAGGTGAACTGAAAAAATCTGAAAACGCTTATGAACACCCACAACCCCATGCTTGCTTTATTCAAAGCATTGGCGACGATTTGGTTGGCGATGGGGGTATTATGGATCTTTGGGTCCGTGAAGCTCGACTCTTTAAATATGGATCTGGTACAGGAACAAACTTCTCCAACTTGCGTGGTTCAGGTGAACCTCTATCCGGTGGCGGACGTTCCTCTGGCCTGATGAGCTTCCTTCGCATTGGTGATCGTTCAGCCGGCGCCATTAAATCAGGCGGGACAACACGTCGCGCTGCAAAAATGGTTATCGTTGACGTTGATCACCCCGATGTTGAGGAATTCGTCAACTGGAAAGTGGTTGAAGAACAAAAAGTTGCAGCCTTGGTCACAGGGTCCAAGAACAACAAGTTCCACCTTAATATGATCATGGAAGCATGCACAAATGAAGCAACCCCTGTGGAAAACCGCTTTGAAGCATCAACAAACCCTGCTTTAAAAGGTGCAATCCGTGCAGCCCGTTCCGCCATGGTTCCTGACAACTATATTAAACGCGTTGTCCAAATGGCCAAAATGGGACAGAGAACCATTGATATTGCCATTTATGATACAGACTGGGATTCCGAAGCATACCTCACCGTTTCAGGTCAAAACTCAAACAACACAGTTCGCCTGAGTAATGAATTTTTGAACGCCGTTGAAAAAAATAAAGACTGGAATCTGATTCGCCGCACAGATGGATCAGTCCACAAAACCTTAAAGGCTCAAGATTTATGGGATAAGATTGGATATGCGGCTTGGGCATCAGCTGACCCCGGGGTTCAGTTTGACTCAACCATCAATGAATGGCATACATGCCCTGAGAGCGGTCGCATTAACGGATCCAATCCATGTTCTGAATACATGTTCTTGGATGACACCGCTTGTAACTTAGCCTCATTGAACCTTGCAACATTCTGCCCTGACAAAAAGTTCAACGTGGAAAGCTATGAACACGCGATTACTATCTGGACCATTATTCTTGAGGTTTCCGTGATGATGGCTCAATTCCCGTCCAAAGAAATTGCAGAACGCTCTTATGTCTTCCGCACTCTTGGCCTTGGCTATGCCAACATTGGCGGTCTATTGATGTCACTGGGTATTCCGTATGACAGCAAAGAAGCCCGCGCCATTGCTGGTGCTCTTGCCGCGATCATGACAGGTGTATCTTATGCCACATCCGCAAAGATGGCTAAGGAACAAGGACCATTTTCTGGTTACGCGCCAAACAAAGAATCAATGCTTCGTGTTATGCGCAACCATCGTCGCGCTGCACTTGGTGAATCCAAAGGATATGAAAAGCTTTCCATTCTACCAGTGCCATTGGTTGCCAAAGACTGCCCAATGCCAGAGTTAATCAAAGCTTCAAAAGAAGCTTGGAACAATGCAGTAACACTCGGTGAAAAGTACGGATATCGTAACGCCCAGACAACTGTGATTGCTCCGACTGGGACAATTGGGTTGGTGATGGACTGCGATACCACAGGTGTTGAACCTGACTTTGCTCTTGTTAAGTTCAAAAAACTTGCGGGTGGTGGATACTTTAAAATCATCAACCGTATGGTACCACGAGCCCTAACAACATTAGGCTACACGGCTGAGCAAATCGACGAAATTTCCAAGTATGCCGTCGGCCATGGCACCCTTGAGCACGCACCGGTTATTAACTTCGAAACATTAAAAGCAAAAGGCTTTACAGACGAAGCTCTAAGTAAGCTCAAAGAAGCGCTAAAATCAGCCTTTGATGTCAAGTTTGCCTTTAACAAGTTTACATTTGGCGAAGAATTCTGCCGTGATGTCTTGAAGTTTACAGACGAACAGCTCAGCGATTTCAGCTTTGACATGTTGTCTGCCCTAGGCTTTAGCAAGGCTGACATCGAAGCCGCGAACCTATATTGCTGTGGAACCATGACTCTTGAGGGCGCCCCACACTTGAAGGATGAACACCTCCCTGTGTTTGATTGTGCAAATCCATGTGGTAAAATTGGTAAGCGCTTCTTGTCCATCGATAGTCATATCGAAATGATGGCCGCTGTACAGCCGTTCATTTCCGGCGCGATCTCTAAGACCATTAATATGCCAAACACAGCAACCATCGACGATTGTAAGGAATCTTACATTAAGTCATGGAAGCTTTGCTTAAAGGCGAACGCCTTATACCGTGATGGATCTAAGCTATCTCAACCGTTAAACTCTGCCCTTTTGGACGAAGAAGACGTTGAAGAATTCAGCCAAAAACCAAGCACAGCAAAAGCTCAAATCATTTCCCAAAAAGTGATCGAAAAGGTTGTTGAAAAGGTTATCCACGCATCCCAACGTCGAAAACTGCCGTCACGTCGCGATGGATACACCCAAAAAGCAGCCGTTGGCGGACACAAAATTTACCTACGTACCGGAAATTATGAAGATGGTACCTTGGGTGAAATTTTCATCGATATGCACAAAGAAGGTGCAGCATTCCGTTCCTTGATGCACAGCTTTGCCATGTCTATTTCCATTGGTCTGCAATACGGTGTACCTCTCGAAGAATATGTCGAAGCGTTTACCTTCACACGCTTTGAACCATCGGGTCTGGTCGAAGGAAATGACGCAATTAAAATGGCGACATCCCTTCTCGACTATATCTTCCGCGAGTTGGCCGTACGTTATTTGGGCCGTTATGACTTAGCTCACGTTAAGCCAGAAGATCTGTTACCGGATACTATTGGTGAGGCAGATGAATATGAACAAGATTTAGTTGAAGAAAAACCACTTCAGGTATCAGAAAATGAAACTGTCGCCTCAAGTAATCTTTATGTCATTAAATCAGAACTAAAAGCAACAGGCACAACAGGCCGATCAACCGTTGTCTCTGCCCGCGCCGAACGTTCAGCACAAGCACGACTCCAAGGATACGAAGGTGATGCCTGTGGTGACTGCGGTAACTTTACCATGGTTCGCAACGGCACTTGCCTCAAGTGCAATACCTGCGGTGCCACAAGCGGCTGTTCTTGATTAGTAAAAGAACCTCTCTCACTGTGGGAGAGGTTACTTAAACGGTGGAGAAGCAATAATTTAACCTGTTATTTGATGGAGCTGTGGATTATCATGCCAGAACTTAAAAAGATTTTCATACTCTCTATAACGCCGTTCGTTATAGTATGACTCCACCGATTTCATTTCATCAAATTCCGGATTCATATGTGGGTAAGATTCCACATAATCCCTAAAGTCAAAATGTCTATGATGTATAATTTCTCCGCTATTCTCTTCCATAATCTCTGCAGGGAGAACATCTCCCGTCGATAATGCGCTAAATGAATCATCATCAATCGAAACTAAATTGATTTTCTTATTCCACTTTAAACACAACAGAGCAACTGATTTTAGAGTGTATCGAGTTCTCCAATAACTCCACCTCATGCCATGATCAAAAACCTGATAGGTAGAGAATTCACTTTTTTGCAATCCGTAACGCTTAGTGATTTTAACAACAATACAAAATCCGGTTTCACTCGTTTCATTTAAATGCCTAATACTAGACAATTCTTTTGTTGAAAATTTCTGACTGGAACTCAGACAAAAAAATAATTCAAAACCACATGTTTCTAAAGCTTTATAGGGTGAATAAATTTCATTGCAAATAAAGCTGACTAAGTCCCCGATCGCTTTATAACAACGTTTTGGAGAATGCACACTATTGAATAGTGTTTTTTTGCCTTGCAACCAATCTAACTTAATATAAAAAATATCACAGATCTTAGCTAAAAGTTGGGAATCAAAACAGTCAACAAATTTATTTGGATCATCAAGTTTTGAATAAGAAAAATCTTTCAAATTAAACAGTTCGCCAATAGAAATAAGCGGGATATTATGGGCTTTTAAAAGCCTCTTTAATTTTGAGGTCAAATTTTCAGAAATAGTTTCAGGCAAAGTTTCTGATTTGACACAGTTATTATTTTCTTCGCTAAGTATTTGGGGTAAGTCTTCAGGCGGAGAGTCTTTATTTTCTGCACCAATTAACCCAGCAAGGAAATCCAAGAGCTTATTTATCGCCCTCTTAAATAATTCTGCACCAATCAAGCTTCCGAAATCTATCATGAAATATCTCCTAATTACAGCACCTTAGGACACATCATAAGTAAAATAATTCTATTTTGATACACAATTATTATATTTTTTTCATAGATAAGCCAGCTCAATAGAATAAGCCTAAAATAGTACCATATATAGTTTTCTTAAGCTTTCTGGCTACCAGAACTTAAAGAATTTAATAAGATTAACCGCATGTTTTTTTATAAAAAAACAAACAGTTTCCCATTTGTTTAATTTATACTTTGTTAGTCTATCTATAACTTCTTTCTGATGAGCCCTTACATAGTCTTCAACATCAATTCTTTCTTTTGGTTTCCCTTGCCCCCTAAGATTCGCGTCTATCCTCGCCATTTCTTCATACAGGGCTTGAATATACTTACAGCACAATTTCTCCAAAACAATGATACCTGAATTTGGATTCAATGTGTTTTTTTCAGAATAGCTCAATATTCCCCGCAAAGTTTCATTAAATATATCATCTAAATATTGTGGAAAATAACTTTTCCGCCAAAACAATTCCTGAACACTTCCATCAAAAGCTAGGCCGCTTAGTGTTATATTGGTCCCATCAGGAAGGGTATCATTAATGCCGTAATCTTTGAAATCAAACCACTTTTTAATCATTTTCTTCCTGATGGACGAGAAACGGTCTTTCACATAACATTCTATTTCATCGTAAAACCCTTGTTTGCTCTGACTAATAAAATTAGGTTCACTCATCCGTACCTCCTTCATTGTCCTAAAAATTTTAGTGTTACCTCACAGAAAATCAACCCTCACACATAATCATTTGCAATCGCCATTAATGTTTGCTACTATCACAAGGAAATCCACACACAAAAGTGGTGTTGACGGGTGAGCCGTCAAAACCATCCGGTGCTAATTCAGACGAATTATGTGCGAACTTTTGTGGAGGTATAACCGGAAAACAGGAGTTTTTTACAATGGCATTGCCAACATTTACTATGCGCCAGCTTTTGGAAGCTGGTATTCACTACGGACACCATACACGTCGCTGGAACCCAAAGATGGCTCCATTTATTTTTGGTGTTCGCAACAACATTCATATTATGGACTTGGAACAAACAGTTAACTTGTTGCACCGTGCACTCGAAGCTGTTCGTAACACAGTTGCTGCTGGCGGCCGCGTTCTTTTCGTTGGAACAAAACCTCAGGCATCTCAAAAAGTTAAAGAAGCTGCATCCAAGTGTGGTCAGTACTACATCAATCACCGTTGGTTGGGTGGAACTTTGACAAACTGGAAAACAGTTAACCAATCCATTAAGCGCATGAAAGACCAAGAAGAACGCCTAAACACAGGCATGTCCGGTCTAACAAAGAAAGAACAGCTAGACCTACAACGTGAATACACCAAACTAGAATTGGCTTTGGGTGGTATCCGTGATATGGGTGGTCTTCCTGACCTATTGTTCGTGATCGATACAAACAAAGAAGCAATCGCAATTCAAGAAGCTAATCGCTTGGGCATTCCTGTTGTTGGTATCTTGGACAGCAACTCTGACCCAGCTGGTGTTACATTCCCAGTTCCAGGTAACGACGACGCACAACGCGCGATCCATCTGTACTGCGACCTAGTTGCCGGTGCGGTTTTGGATGGTCTACAAGCTGAAATGACAAACGCAGGTTTCGACATCGGTGCATCCACCGATCTTCCTGAAGAGTTGTTAGCTGAAGAAGCTGCTGCAGCTGAATAAAATCATAGCCTGACGCAAGTCAGGCATTCCTTTTTTTCATAATTTTTTCTGGAGATTAAAATGGCTGAAATTACCGCCGCTTTGGTTCGCGACCTTCGCGAAAAGTCTGGTGCAGGTATGATGGACTGCAAAAAAGCATTGACCGAAACCAATGGAAACCTTGAAGAAGCAGTTGACTGGCTTCGTAAAAAAGGTTTGGCTGCTGCTGCTAAGAAAGCCGGCCGCGTTGCTGCTGAAGGTCTTGTTGGTGTTGCAACATCCGGTTCAAAAGGTTCCGTTGTTGAAATTAACGCTGAAACAGACTTCGTTGCTCGTAACGACCAATTCCAAGCAATGGTTCGTAATGTAACAGAAATTGCTTTGGCTGGATCCCACGATGCAGATGCTCTTAAAACAGCAAAATACGATGATGCAAACACTGTTGATGGCGAAATCACACGCTTGATCGCAACAATCGGCGAAAACATGAGCCTGCGTCGCGTTCACACATTGTCTGTACCACAAGGTATCGTTAGTTCCTACATTCACAATGCCACAGCCCCAGGCTTGGGTAAAATTGGTGTGTTGGTTGCCCTAGAATCCGCAGCACCAGCTGACAAATTGAATGAATTGGGTAAAAAAATCGCGATGCACGTTGCGGCTGCTAACCCATCTGCTCTTTGCATTGATGAAGTTGACCCAACATCCCTTGACCGTGAACGTACAGTTTTGATTGAACAAGCTCGTGCAACAGGCCGTCCTGAAGAAATCATCCAGAAGATGGTTGAAGGTCGCGTTCGTAAGTACTACGAAGAAGTTGTTCTTCTCGAACAAACATACGTTCTTGATGGTCAAACAAAAGTGGCTGATGTTGTTGAACAAGCAGCAAAAGAATTTGGCGCACCAGTTAAACTTGCTGGCTATGTCAAGTTTACACTTGGTGAAGGCATCGAAAAAGAAGAATCAGACTTCGCTGCCGAAGTCGCTGCGCAAGCTGGTCTTGGCAAATAATTAAAAGGAGAGGACTCATGACCTATAAACGAGTCCTCCTCAAACTCTCTGGGGAGGCTTTGGCTGAAGTTGATGAAGCGGGGCAACCCCAATCTCTCAGCAATCGTATGTTGCATAAAATTGCAGCAGATATTCACACAGCAACATTATCCGGCATTCAAGTCTGCGTCGTTATCGGTGGTGGCAACATTTTCCGTGGTGATAAAGGTTCGCAAGTCCTTGGCATCGATCGCTCAACCTGTGATTACATGGGGATGCTTGCAACCGTTATCAACGCATTAGCACTACAAAATGCCCTAGAACAAAACGATATGGTTTGCCGTGTGATGACAGCCATTCCAATGAAGGCAATCGGCGAAGATTACGTTCGTCGCCGTGCACTGTCTCATATGGAAAAAGGTCGCGTTGTTATATTTGCAGCCGGTTCAGGCAACCCGTTCTTTACAACAGATACAGCAGCCGCTTTGCGTGCGCTTGAAATGGACTGTGAACTCCTTCTTAAGGCGACAAAAGTTGATGGCGTCTATGATAAAGATCCTGTTAAACACACAGATGCAAAACATTACGATCGCTTATCCTATAACGACATCTTAAGTGATCGCCTTGGGGTTATGGATGCAACAGCTGTGGCCCTACTCCGCGAACATAAGCTTCCTCTTGCTGTCTTTTCCATTTTCGAAGAAAACGGCTTTGCCAATGTATTGGCTGGTAAAGGCAAGCATACATTAATTACTCAGCCCGAATAGAATTGAGGTAAACAATGACAAATCAATTAATCACCGAATCTGGTCGTCGCATGGATGGCGCCGTTGACGTTCTAAACCGCGAATTGTCCGGTCTTCGCACAGGTCGCGCATCCGTTAATTTACTGGATGCCGTAAAAGTAGACGCTTATGGCTCTCCTACCCCGATCAATCAAGTTGGTAACGTGAACGTCCCAGAACCCCGCATGTTGACCGTGCAAGTTTGGGATAACGGTATGATTAAGGCTGTTGAAAAGGCAATCCGTGAAGCTGGTCTTGGCCTAAACCCATCTGTTGACGGACAATTGGTTCGTGTCCCACTGCCACCGTTGACTGAAGAACGCCGTCAAGAGCTGACCAAAATTGCAGCAAAGTATGCCGAAGAAGCCCGTATCAGCGTTCGTAACGTTCGTCGCGATGCCATGGAAGCTTTGAAAAAATCAGAAAAAGACGGAGACATCTCAGAAGATGAGCATCGCCGTCTATCAGATGAAGTTCAAAAAGTTACAGATACGCACATCAAAAAAATTGATGAGAACTTAGCCTCTAAGCAAAAAGATATTATGCAGGTGTAAATTCCCTGTGTTCTCAAGCAAACAAAAACCTCCCAAAATAGGAGGTTTTTTTATGGTTGATCTGAGAGTTGGCGATCAAATAAAAACCAATAACTAGTCGCCACAACCGCACCAACAACAGCGCCTAAGCATCCACTTATTAAGTAAGCCGGAATAACATCCCGCCCACTCATTTGTGCAGCTCTTTTGTATAATCCAAGTTCAGATTGAGATATATTCCTGGTTAAGAGAGCATTGCGATATTGTTCTGCGCTCTTAGTAGCATCACTAGCAAACAATCCTCCTCCAACTAAAGATAAAACAATTCCAGAGATTAATGAGTACCGCGCAATTTTATCAGCTAGCTCAACAGGCAACTTATTCCACAAACTACAACCAGTATATGCTACAACAGTTACGCCTGCCAAAACACCCATAACCTCTGCTGTTTTATAGACATACGGAGCCGCTCTTACACTTAATGGAATATCTCTTTTAGATGGCGGATTATCAGAGGAAGGGATTTCGCTTGCTGTTAATATAGAGGCAACTAAAACAGTAGATAAAATTGTTAAAACTATTTTGCGTATATATTTCATTCATCATTTCCTATATTGATAATTTATTCAACCTACCAAGATTCTAGTTAATTGGTTATAATTTGATCTAATGCTTCCCTCTCCCCCACTCTTCGAGCAATTAATCGCACCTAAGCCTTGGCGCATGGGGAGAGGCGCCTTGCCCTTTATTCCCCTAAATTAAACACATGCATTGTAAACGCAAGGAAATCTGCTCTTTCACGCAATGCGTCATCCCGACGTGATGCGCCTGCATGTCCAGCATTAATATTCATATGCATAACAGACGGCAAATTCCCAGTATTTAGCTCGCGCAACTTTGCCATCCACTTAGTTGGCTCCCAATAGGTAACACGCGGATCAGTTAACCCGCCTGTTACATACATGGCAGGATAGTTTTGCGCAGGCATGTTATCATACGGCGAATACCCCAGCATATATCGGAAATACTCTTCACTTTCGATTGGATTGCCCCATTCCTTGAACTCACCCGGCGTTAACGGCAAGGTGTCGTCTAGCATTGTATTCATAACATCAACAAAAGGAACAGCTGCAATAACAACCTTAAACAAATCCGAATAACGATTCGCCATTGCGCCCATTAACATACCACCAGCGCTTCCACCCATGGTTGCGATATTTCCATGCTGAACATATCCTAGACTCACAAGAGCCTTAGCACAATCTGCAAAATCGTTGAATGTATTTTCTTTTTTCAGGTATTTACCATCCAAATACCATTGATACCCTAAATCATCACCCCCTCGAGGATGAGCAATCGCATAGGCAAAACCATTATCCATCCACAACAAAGCTTGACTACTAAAGTACGCAGGAATCGCATACCCATAAGATCCATAACCATACAGCATCAATGGCGAATCAGTCCCTTTTTGATACTTATCTTTACGATACGCCAACGAAATAGGAACTTTGACTCCATCCCGGGCATCAATCCACAAGCGTTCCACAGTATAAAGATCAGGATCAAAACCACTGCCTATTTCTTGGGTTTTCAGTATCGTTGATTTTAGATCTGCAAATTTAACTTCAACAGTTGAGTTTGGGCGTGCCATAGATGAATAACTGTATCTAAGCCCATCATCCTCAAAATAAGTAGGAATCAACCCTGCCTCATAAGCAGGATCCATGAACTCAATCGCACGCATCTTAAAGGTCACCGGATCCATAACAGAAAATGTTTCAAGTCCCAAACGTTTAAAAGACAGAACAAATTGTTCTTTATACGGTAAGAATCCGGTAATATAAGTCTGCGGATCATGAGCAAGGAGTTCTTCCAATGCATCAGGATTACCACCGACCGGCAATCGGCCAAGGCGCATATTATCGCCTTGATCATTGGTTAGAACATAGAAATAGCCGTTATGATGTTCAACCTCATAGCGACGATTTTCCTTGAGGTCAAATAAAGAATGAACTGTCCGTGTCGGATCTTGTAGATCAATGTATGAAATTGAATTTTCGTCCTTTGATCCGGACTCTATAAAGATATAACGCTCATCAAAGGATTGACCAAGACCAATACTACGAACATCATCGGTTTCTTCTGCAATTAGAATATCCTCTGATTTTTCTGTTCCCAGCTTATGCAAGAATATTTTCTTAGTCCGCCATTCAGGGGTAAATTCGGAATAGTAAAAACCAGTGCCGTCCGGCAACCAAACTGTACCAGCAATTGAGTCAATAGTGTCTGTCAGCTCTTCACCGGTTAAGAGATTTCGAATTCTAAGGGTAAAAAACTCATTGCCACTGGTATCAACTTTATAGATGAGAAGCTCTCCATTTGGACTAACATTGAGGCCACCTGCCTGATAAAAACTATGGCCTTTGGATTCCTTATTCGCATCAAAATAGATTTCTGCTTGTCCATCAATTCCTTTTTTGCGGTAACGCACAGGATAATTCTGATTTTTTGTTTGACGTGACCAGTAATAATAAGCCCCGTCTTTGACTGGGACTGATTCATCAACTTCAGCCACATACCCTTTTATTTGATTGAAAAGGCGATCTCTTTCAGACTGCAAAGGAGTCATAATAGCATCATGATATCCGTTTTCCGCTAAAATATAGCTCATAATAGCAGGGTCTTTCACACCGTCCTCCGGCCCCTTCCATGCTGAATCCCTCAACCAAGCATAATCATCTTTTAACTCAACACCGTGATGAGTTGAAATATAAGGTCGTTTTTCAGCAACTGGTGGGACAGGCAATGAATCCGTAGAGTTATTAAGTGAATTATAAGGTGGATTCGGCATATCTTGAGCAACTCCGACATGAAATGAAGACATTAACAATATTGTACAGAAATAAGGTAAAGAGCGCATCTGAAAACATCCATAAATTTTATCTATAATTTTATATTATAAAGCTATTATACTTGATGCAAGTTCATTATCTATACTCGTGCGACGGAATACCTCATTCCTAATAATTATATTTGAAAGTATATTTTTTATAACTTAAGGAGGATAAAGTGTATAAGTTAATTAGCATCTTACTAATCGCAACCACGTGCTATTCAGAAGAACTCCCTTTTGATAAAACACGCGATACACCCTATACTTACGAAGAAGTACAACAAACTTTCATCCCGATTCTGTCAGCGGATGTTAGGGATATTTTTCTCCAGTTAACACCAGTATTTTTTCACGAAGCCTTTGGAAAATCCCCACACGGGGCCAAAGGATTAATCGATTGCTGGAATTGTTATTATAATACCTTAAGAAACTTTTCTAACCAAGAAAATGTAGCAAATCTTCAACTCCGTGAGATTTTCCACAGAATGGGAGATCATGCAAAACGAATTTATGCCGTTGCTCCGGAACTATATCCAGTTCTAAAAGAATTAGAAAGCAAGATGCAACGTCTTTTTCCCGAAGACAAAGATATTTTATGGCACGAATTACCTGAGTTCACAACTGAAGCCCACCCCGTTACAGAAACCGCACCTCCCCAACCAACATACCTAGAAACTGCAGCTGGAATGCTCAAAGGAGCCATGCTCTGGTTTTTTAAGTAAAATGTTAAGCCACTTGACTTGCAGAAGTGATGTCTCCTGATTTTTTCCAGCGCAACTTAGGAGATCGGGCTGCTAATGTTTCATCTAAACGACGTCTTGGCGTTAATTTCGGAGACTCTTTGAAAGATTGAGCATCACCAGACTTTGCTCGCTTTACAAGATCCAACATCATATCACAAAAATCATCTAGGGATTGTTTAGTTTCAGATTCAGTCGGCTCAATCAACATAGCTCCGTGAACAACCAACGGAAAATACATGGTCATCGGATGATACCCTTCGTCGATCATTGCTTTTGAAAAATCAAGGGTTGTCACCTCTGTGCCTTTTAAGAAGCTATCACTAAACAAAGCTTCATGCATACAGAAACCAGAAAATGCAGGAGAAAACGCTTCCTTAAGACGCGACAAAATATAATTCGCATTCATCACAGCATCTTCAGAAATCTGTCGCAGTCCGTCCTTACCATGACTAATGATAAAAGCTAACGCACGCGTAAACATTCCCATTTGCCCATGAAACCCCTTAATACGCCCCAAAGATAATCCTGAATCATCATCCTCAATAAGACAATACTCATCACCTTTTTTCATAACATACGGAAGTGGAGCATAAGGTGCCAACCGGTCAGAGAGAACAACAGGACCACTACCGGGACCGCCTCCACCATGTGGGGTGGAAAATGTCTTATGCAGATTAATGTGCATACAGTCCACCCCCAAATCAGCGGGTTTAACCTTACCGACAATTGCATTAAAGTTTGCGCCATCACAATAGAAATACCCGTCAACAGCATGGATTGCATCAGCAATTTGTATAATATCAACTTCAAACAAGCCACATGTATTCGGATTGGTTAGCATAATACCGGCAACACTAGAATCCATAGCCTCAAGCAATGCCTTTATATCCACACGCCCCCCTTCATTTGCAGGGATCGTTTTAACCTCGAAACCACAAGCAGCCGCAGTTGCCGGATTGGTGCCATGTGCAGATTCAGGGACTAGAATGGTCTTACGATTATCATTACGAACTTCAAGAGCTTTTTTGATTGCCATGATCCCACATAATTCACCATGCGCCCCAGCAGCAGGCGACATAGCAACAGCAGACATTCCGGTTAGTTCCATCAACCAAAAGGCAAGCTCATAAATAATCGCATACGCACCCTGTAGAGTAGAGTGTGGCTGTAATGGATGAAGATCAGAAAAATATCGTGCTACTTTCTCATTGATTCGAGGATTATGCTTCATTGTACAAGATCCCAACGGATACATCCCAGCATCAATGCTATAGTTTTTCTGACTTAACCGCGTATAATGACGAATAGCCCGTGGTTCTGATAGACCAGGCAAACCAATAGAAGAGCGCGTTTTCCCAGCAAGATAAGATTGCGTACACACCTCAACAGGATCAATATCGACACCGGATATATTGGGAAGATTAAGTTCAAAAATCAGCGGTTCCTCTAATTGCAAACCTCGGTTACCACTGAATGTTTGAGTCATGCTTCCCCTCCGTTACTCTTAAGCTTATAAAAATATGCACAAATAACCCATTAATGATTTATGAATATAGCCAAATAGAATGTAAAACGGATTAGGATCCAAGAATTTTGGTAACCGATTCTTTCGACAAATCAATACCACGAATAACTTTACCTTCATCACCAATAGGATTTGACCGCTTGTCTCCAATGGATAGTATGACACCACCGCCATTACCGGTATTGAGCTTAAACTTACCATCTGTTGGCACAGTGTATGTCTCACCCTCTCGCATCAAACGAACAAAAACAGCCTTCCCCGTTTCATCACTAACCTGAACCCACGCACTTTTTGTCGCTACAATACGAACAGGAAAGTCTACATCCAAGGGGGGTTGTAAATTAATAGGAGTATTATTTTCAACCGGGCTTGCTTCTTGAATAGGTGCAACTTCAAGATCTGGCACGGATACTTGAGATATATCCTGAGATGGCAAACTCAGCTCTGTTCCTGGAAGCAAAGTTTGTTCCCCTGTCATGGTTTCTGATTCATGCACAGCAAATTCATCAGATACATATAAAACAACGCCTCCTATAAATAAAAGCGTTGTTGCTGCAAGCGTCAATTTAATACCAGGTCGACGCTGTCTATCGACTGGGACAGAATATGTGAAACTAGAATAATCAGGGACGACTTCCTCAACAAGATTCATATCCGCTAAGATTTGCCTTGCATCAAGCTTTAAATAGTTAGCATAAGTCCGAACAAACCCAACCTTATAAATATGTCCGGGCAAAGCATCAAGATCACCGCTTTCAATCGACTTGAGATATAATTGTCGAATATGAATTTCCGCCGATGCGTCTGCAATCGAGACGTTCTTTGCCTCACGTGCATCTTTAAACTGAGCACCAATCGTTTTCAAATCCACGACTTTTTGCTCTGCAGTGGCCAATACTTCTGCATTTTGCGACATGCGATAACCCCTGAATAATGGTTCTTATCTAATTAAATACATGATTTTTATACGACGCAAGATTTTTTTTCAATTATTTATCTTACACTTGCTCTCTATTTTATAGGATGACATAATAACAAGATAAGTCACATAAAAAAATGATTGAAACAAACATATGTCAATTGATTGGATTCATGAGTTATTAGTTTCAGGCCGCCTAATGGTTGCATTCTTACTGGGCGCACTCATTGGTTGGGAACGTGAACATCACGGCCAAGAAGCTGGGATTCGGACATTCGGTCTGATTTCTTTGGGGGCTTGCGCATTCAGCCTTGTTTCAATCTTTGTTGAGTACGGCGACCAAGGGCGAATTGCAGCCCAAATCGTATCAGGGATTGGTTTCTTAGGTGCCGGCGTTATCATGCGTGACGCAGGACATCTTAAAGGCATCACCACAGCAGCCACAATTTGGTGCTCAGCATCCGTTGGAACAGCAATTGCCTTTGACATGTACGTTGTTGGGATATTAACAACGATGATTATTCTTTTATTTCATGCTTTACGCAACACAAAATATTGGTCTCTTATTTCAAACAAAAAACTCCCGACACAAAAAAAACAAGGTGATTATTAAGATAAATTAAAAAGCCCCTGTATATCCTTACCTATTTTAGGTATACTAGGAGCATCGTTGTTTAACTAAAAATCGAAAAAATTAATATGTCGAACGAAATTTACGAACGCTCCCTTGTTTATCACCAAAACCCACGTCCGGGAAAAATTGACATCATTCCAATTAAACCCATGGCCTCGCAACAAGACTTAGCACTAGCTTACTCACCTGGTGTGGCCGGTCCTTGCCTTGCTATTGCTGAAAACCCGGCTTGTGCCGCTGACTATACATCTCGAGGAAACTTAATTGCTGTTATCTCAAACGGAACAGCCGTTCTTGGTCTAGGTAATATTGGTGCATTAGCCTCAAAACCTGTTATGGAAGGTAAAGCTGTTCTGTTTAAAAAATTTGCAGGCATTAATGCCATGGATATTGAAGTTAATGAAACAGATCCGGATAAACTTATCGATATTATTGCGGCATTAGAACCAACATTCGGCGGTATTAACCTCGAAGATATCAAAGCACCTGAATGTTTCTATATCGAAAAGAAACTAACAGAACGCATGAATATCCCGGTGTTCCATGACGACCAGCACGGAACGGCAATTATTGTTAGTTCTGCCATTTTAAATGGCTTAAAACTTATTGACAAAAAAATTGAAGACGTTCGCCTTGTAACATCCGGTGCTGGTGCTGCTGCTATTGCATGTCTTGACCTATTGGTTAGCCTTGGTCTTCGCAAAGAAAACATCATTGCAACAGACAGTAAAGGCGTCGTTTTTAACGGTCGCACTGAGTCTATGGACGAAAGTAAAATACGTTATGCAACACAAAAACCTGCGCGCACATTAGCCGAAGCAATCGTTGATGCAGATATTTTCCTTGGCCTGTCAGCTGCGGGTGTTATGACCAAAGAAATGGTAGCAACCATGGCTTCTAACCCTATTATTCTGGCACTATCCAATCCGGAGCCAGAGATTAGACCAGAACTTGTCAAAGAAGTTCGCGATGATGCAATCATTGCAACAGGTCGTTCAGATTACCCGAACCAAGTTAATAACGTTTTATGTTTTCCCTATATCTTCCGTGGCGCCTTAGATGTTGGGGCAACACGAATTAATGAAGCTATGAAAATTGCTTGTGTAAAAGCACTCGCTGACTTAACACATGCCGAAAGCTCTGATATTGTGTCCAACGCTTATGGCGGAGAAATCCACCGTTTTGGTGCAGATTATATTATTCCAAAACCATTTGACCCACGCTTATCCGTTGTTCTGCCCCATGCTGTCGCTCAAGCTGCGATGGAAACCGGCGTTGCCACAAGACCAATCGAGGATCTTGAAGCATACAAGCATAAATTACAATCCTTCATTTACAGATCATCCATGGTTATGCGCCCTGTTATTTCTCAGGCAAAAGCAAACCTCATGCGCGTCACTTTTGGTGAAGGTGAGGATGAGCGTGTTCTACGTGCTGTCCAGACAATCCTTGATGATCAAATCTGTATTCCAATTCTTGTTGGTCGCCCATCCGTCATTGAAAGCAGAATTGAACGTTTAGGCCTGCGAATGAAAGCAGGGATTGATTTTGAAATCATTGACCCCAATAACGACAGTCGTTATCAAACCTATTGGCGCGCATATCACCAACTTATGGAACGCAAAGGGGTATCCCCTGAAGCGGCAAAATTCCACGTTAGAACAAACACAACATTAATTGCGGCATTGACTGTTCATCTTGGTGATGCAGATACAATGATCGTTGGTACATCTCGTTTGTACCATGAACATCTAAAGGATGTTCTCGACGTACTACAATTAAGCCCAGAGCATAATGTGGCGGCAGCTCTTAATGTTATTCTCATGGATAAAGGCGTCTATTTCATCTCGGATGCCTATGTCAACAAGAAGACAACGCCTGAAGAAATGGCTGAGATCACCATTATGGCGGCTGAACAGGTTAAATTATTTGGTATCCAGCCAAAAATTGCTCTCTTATCTCATTCAAATTTTGGGTCTAGCGACAAGTTTAGTGCAATTAAAATGCGCGATACGCTTGAGATTATTCGGAATATTGCCCCTGATCTCGAGATTGACGGCGAAATGCACGCTGACCTCGCGTTATCTCAGGAATTACGGGATCAGATCTTACCAAACTCAACCCTAAAGGGAGAAGCAAACCTCTTGATTATGCCTTCATTGGATGCAGCAAACATCAGCTTCAATATGCTAAAAGTACTGGGGCACGGCTTGCCAATCGGACCTATTTTGATGGGAACGAATAAATCAGGCCACATCGTCAATCAAACAGCCACATCTCGTGGACTTATTAATATGGCAGCAATTGCAGCTGTTGAAGCACAACGTCGCAAAGCACGAATGGAGGGCTAGCAGTGGAAGAAAACCTCGACATCCAACCAGAAGTCATTGAAAAAGAACCTGATCTTGCATCAGTTGTTGAACAAGCTTTTGATGATGAGGACTATGTCGAGGTTTTATCTCTTACTCAAGAACTTCACCCGGCCGACATGGCAGATATTATTCAACAGTTTCCAGCACACAAACGTCTAAAACTTGTTGAATTTCTCCATGATAAAATCTCGGGTGAAACTCTAACCTTCCTTGAAGATTCTATTCGTGAATCAATTCTCCCGCTCTTTACAACAGAAGAAGTCGCAGCAGCGATTACCGAAGTCGAAAGCGACGATGCAGCCCTCATTCTTGAAGATCTCGAAGAAGATAGAAAACGTGAAGTTCTTGAAGCGATACCGATCGAAGAAAGAATTACACTTGAAAAAACCCTAAGCTATCCGGAATATTCCGCAGGTCGCTTGATGCAACGCGAAGTTGTCTTATGCGGACCAACATGGACTTTGGGACAAATTATTGATTCTCTTGAAGATATTGAGAATATCCCAGAACATTTTTATGATATTTATGTCGTTGACGACGATAATAAACTCGTTGGTGAAATTCCTTTAAGCTGGATCTTACGCCACCCTCGCCGAACATCTGTCTCAAAAGTCATGAACGAGGATGTCAAATCTGTCCCTGTTGATTTGGACCAAGAAGAAGTTGCCTATATCTTTAAACGATATGGCTTGAGCTCTATGCCCGTCCTAGAGGTTAACGGCAGCATTGTCGGAATGATCACAGTTGACGATATTATCGACGTTATCCAAGAAGAAGCTAGCGATGACATTTTGAAACTCGGTGGTGTTACCGAAGAAGCTTCTCTTTACAGCAACATAATTCAGGCGAGTCTCAGCCGATTTCGGTGGCTATTCATCAGTTTGATTAATTGTTTGATCGCCTCAAGCGTTATTGCACACTTTGAAAAGGCTCTCGATCAGTTTGTTGTCCTTGCTTTCTTGATGCCGATTGTCGCCTCGATGGGAGGTAATGCGGGAATGCAGACATTAACCGTCACCGTTCGAATGCTATCCATGTATAACTTGCGCGTTGGACATATCGTGGGGTCAATCAAACGTGAAATCGGCATCGCAGCCTTAAACGGAGCAGCTTTGGCTATTATTTTAGCAAGTATTACCGTTGCTTGGACAGGGAATATAAAGATCGGGCTAATCATTGGGATTGCCTTGATTTTTAACTTTATTTGGTCAGGATTCGCAGGTGCTTTTATCCCCTATATCTTAAACCGGGTTAATCTGGATCCCGCTATTAGCGCAGGACCAATTATGTCAACAACAACGGATGTTGTTGGGTTTTCAGTATTCTTAGGACTCGCAACCGCCATATTATTCTAACAGGATCCCATGACAAAGATCGAAAGTTTACAGAAATTACTCAAAGACCTCAATCTAGATTGTTTTATTGTCCCTCGATCTGACCGCTATCAAGGTGAATATGTAGTTGAAGCTGATGAGCGCCTTGCTTGGCTTACCGGATTCACAGGATCTGCTGGCATAGCCCTTGTTTTGCAAGATCATGTGGCTCTTTTCGTAGATGGACGTTATACCTTACAAGCTGAACAACAAGTAACTGATCCAGCCATCAAGATTATTCCTCTGATGGAACAATCTCCCTATTCTTATGTCTCTAAATACGGCGATATCACAATCGGATATGACCCGTGGCTCATGTCAGTAAAAGATTATGCACGCTGGCAAACGAACACTCAATTAACCCTGACACCGATAAATAACCCTATAGATCTTTTATGGACAGACCGCCCTCTTCGCCCAACAACCCCCGTCGTTTTACATGATGAGAGGTACTCAGGACAAACTCTAGCTGAAAAACTAGGCTTGATTTACGAAGAACTTGAGAAACTCAAGACTGATGCACTATTGGTTATGGCACCAGATAATCTGTGTTGGGCTCTTAATTGTCGCGGATCCGATTTTCCATTCACCCCATTAGTTGACTGGTTTGGCCTTATCGAAAAAGGTAAAGGTATTCATGTTTTCTGCGATCCAACTAAGATCTCCCCGTCCATACTTCTTTACTTTGGTAATCGGGTTCAAATTCACCCCATAGAGCAACTCTCTGATGTAATGTTAAAATTTGAATCGATTATTTTAGATCCTGAAATTACGCCTGTATATATCCATCAGTTGATTAAGGATAAGGGCATTTTAAAACCCGATCCCATCATATTACTTAAAGCATGTAAATCATCAACTGAGCTTGATGGCATCCGTGCTGCTCATTTACGGGACGGTGTGGCATTAACAAAATTCTTATGTTGGCTGGATGCAGAAAACCTAGAAGATCATAATGAAATTACAGTCGCCACTAAACTTGAAGAATTTCGACAAGAAAACGATCTCTACCAAGGCCCCAGTTTTCCGACAATTTCCGGGTATGCCGATCATGGAGCCATTGTCCATTACAGAGCAACTGACGAATCAGCAAAACAATTAGGCCAGAACTTATTGTTAATTGATTCTGGTGGACAGTATCTTGATGGGACAACAGATGTTACAAGAACAATCACTTTAGGCGAGCCGACCATCGAACAAAAGACAAATTACACTCTCGTTCTTAAAGGACACATTACCCTTGCTATGTCACAGTTTCCAGCTGGCACAACAGGATCACAGCTAGATGTTCTAGCGCGTTTTCACTTATGGCAACACGGACTTGACTATGATCATGGAACCGGCCATGGCGTCGGACACTATTTAAATGTCCACGAAGGCCCTCAACGCATTTCAAAAGCAGGGAATGCCACGGCTCTAAAACCGGGAATGATTCTATCTAATGAACCTGGTTATTATAAAAATGGGCACTACGGGATCCGCATTGAAAATCTGGTTGCAGTTCAAAAAACACAAACACATTATGAACGAGATATGTTGTGTTTTGAAACCTTAACCCTAGCTCCCATGGATCGGCGCCTTATTGACGAAACAATCTTGACCTCTGCTGAGTGGCAGTGGCTGAATGCCTATCATATCAAGGTAAGAGAGACATTACTCCCCCACCTTGATCCCGATACCGCAGCTTGGCTTATTGATGCAACAGCTGAACTTTGATTATTCAGACTTTTGTGTCGTTTTATCTTTTGCCTTGCTTCGCCCTCGAGGCGTCTTCGGAGAAGCCGATCCCGAAGATTCTGACGAGGCAACAACACTATCACTAGATGGCTCTCTTGTTATATGATCTTTACCACTTTCTTTGCCATCCAAAAGCTCCCGCTTAGATTTAACGCGCCCCAAAAGAGATAATCCACGACGCCTTGGTGTTGAGGATAAATCTGCCGAGGTTGTCGTCGCTGATGATGATTCAGCGACAGGAGAACTTTCTTTTGCTCGAGACCGACTAAGCAACTTCTCCAATATCTGTTCTCCTTCAATTTTTGCCTGAGGAATCAATACTTTCAAACCATATGCTTCTGCAAGTTGTTCCTTAAATTTACGCTGAATTCGGTCTATTGCAAAATCACACTGAGAAACTCTATAAAAAATACTATCTGTATTCTCTATTTCTGTTTCAGATAATTTTTCTTGACTCGCCAAGAGCAAAAATAACTCTTTTTGTGATCGCATTAAATCACGAATAAACGAACCGTAAATATCTAAATAAGAAATGAAATTCTTTAAGTTTTCTATTGTTCCATTAAGATATCCGCTCGCAGTCATATAACGATCTCTATCATCATCATCACGAGCTTCTTTAATAAACTTTGCACAAGCCTCCAGAGCCTTTGGTATAAAAACTTCTGCCGTAGAATCTATCACACCAAATACCTCGAGTAAATTTTGCATGATATC
The DNA here is from genome assembly GCA_019636055.1 of Candidatus Paracaedibacteraceae bacterium. NCBI lineage: Bacteria > Pseudomonadati > Pseudomonadota > Alphaproteobacteria > Holosporales > Candidatus Paracaedibacteraceae > Candidatus Paracaedibacteraceae bacterium. The sequence continues at coordinate 178,717 of JAHBYH010000003.1, read as the reverse complement.
GCTTTTCTCAGATAATTTTTGGTCAGATTTTAAGCCTTGGGTTCTAATTATCTCAACTATTTTTAAAAATCGATTAACACTCTCACCATTAGGATCCGGGCGGAAAAGAGTACTTGGCAATGAACCATGATTCGTCGCCTCCCTTAATTTGGTTATGAATTCGGAAACGTTGAGTAGCCTATAAAATAATGAGTATTGTTTTTTATGCTCATCTAACGAACGACTTGTCATTGGGGACGAAACATGAGTTGACGGCGCAACGGAAATAGCCAGATTTAGTCTCGGAACAAAGTTTGGTTTTGCATCGCCCACATCATCACTTGCAAAACAAAAACTCATACTTAACGCAAGTATTGTTTTAGTTATTATCATTTTGTTTTACCATATATTACTTTACATAGTAAAAATTACACGATAACTAATGTATTATCAAATAGTTAATTTGATACTAATCGCTTATTGTTCTGCAACAGAAGGATTAAACATAATTATATCTCTTGTCTTACTGCGCTCTCTAGTTGGTCTAGGTGATGATGTACCACCACGAGGAGATGTCGGCGAAGATGATATTTTTATACCGGTACGCGGTGATGTTGAATCATTAGTACGCGGTGATGTTGGAGCACTTGTACGGGGGTAGACCATCAGATTTTGTGGTGCAGAGGATGTTGACCGAGGGCTATCGCTAAAGAAATCATACACAGATCGACTATCAACAACTGAAGCAGAGCGACCTCTTGACCTAGACATTTCATGCCCATCTGAACTCATAGGAGAACCGCCTCTTAACTCAAGAAACAGTTTTTCAGCCTCAACTTGAACCTGCGGAAGTAAATTTCTTAATAAATAGACTTGATTAACTTGATCTTTAAATTCACGAAGGAGACGCTCGACAGAAAAATCACATTGAGAAACCCGATTTGAAATACTCGTTGGTCTATTTATTTCAGAAGGTGTTAGCGTCTTTTTACTCGCAAGTAATAAATATATCTCTTTTTGTGATCGCATTAGGCCGCTAATAAAACCTTTATATCTCTCTAAAAACTCGATAAATGTCAGTAGGTTTTTAATTGCCCCATCAATATAACTACTCGCATGAATATATCTCTCTGTGTTACCAGAACGTGCCTCAGCTATGATTTCAGCGATACTTTTTATTGTTTTTGCTATGAAAACCGTTGATGTGCACTCCATCGTCTCCCAAATATTATGGAGTCTATCAACAATATTTTTCTGCACACTGAACCGGACTTTCGCATTAGATTTTCCTTTGCTAACATCGTCAATAACAGCAAAAAATAAATCTACCCCATTCCCATTTTCATTAGGTCTAAATAAAGTACTCGCCAATGAACCTTGCTTAACAACATCACTCAGTTCCTCAATAAATTGCTCTGAACCTAATAATTGGTAAAATTCAGAATAGACTTTTTCATGCTCTGCTCTTGTACGAGCCGTTACAGGGGGAGTTGGGATTAGCGATGAGTTAACAGCAAGGAGATCAAGATGGGGGACACCCCGCTCTTGATCTTCAGCCGCCAATGAAACTGTATATAATAAAGTAAAAATAAAGGTGGTTACATTAATTTTTTTGAATAACATTAGTCTTAGCCGCTATTAAAGTGATTTCATATTAAGATAATCACATTATAACAAATATTATAGAAAATATTTACTAAATATTACGAATTATCCGTGAGAACTAAAATCCTTCACGCACGTTATAAATAGTAAGACAAAATATTCATCAAAGCAATAAAACCACGGTTGACAAATCCTTGGATACACCCGCCTTGCGTGATCATCCCCTCAATCGATTGATCAACTAAATGGTGAATAAGTGTATACTTTACTTCATCTTTTACAGACGGATCATTAAGTAAGTTTAAGGCTAAAGCGATGGTTACAGCCCAAACCTGAGTTCCCTGCCCTGAAGCATAACTCCCAACCTCACGAGATGATCGTAAAAATTGAGCTGTTATTATTCCCTGTATATCACTCAGGGTTTTTGGTGTTTTTTCATAACAATAACCGTCCAAGACATAATCGTAAAGATTAGTCATGAGGATAAGGCTTTCCGATACTTGAACAAGGTTTTTACCGGACAGGTTATTGATGTCAGAATCACACTTACTAACCAATTTTTTTGCTATCGTTAAAATAGCCGGTATATGCTGGGGAACAAATTGATCACCGGCATGAACATTCCCATGCGAGACAAATACTTTTCGTAATCCTTCAGCAACTAAACTAATTTTTTCAATATCTTGGGGTTCACTAATAAACGGTAATGCTTTTGAAGAAGGCTCTAGATCTCCTCCCTCCTCAAAAGCAAGAGCCAAAGCTAAAGCTTCGTCGTTAGATTCCAAAGGAATTTCAGCAGCATTCAACAAAGAAGCTGACATAATACAAGCAAAAATCCTCATTATAAAACTCAAATAAAATAAAATGATAATTCTATAATGAAGGTATATTCGTTACTTAATGATTAACCCCTTAATTTTTCTTCTCGTGCTGCTTTTAACCGCGCAAAATCATCACCTGCATGGTAGGATGATCGAGTCAATGGTGATGATGATACCATCAAAAACCCCTTCCCTCGCGCCATCGTTGCATAAGTATCGAATTCATCAGGCGTAATATACCCTAATACAGGATGATGCTTGGGGGTAGGCTGAAGATATTGACCAATTGTCATAAAATCAACATTGGCAGCTCTCAGGTCGTCCATAACCTGATAAATTTCAGGTTTTGTCTCACCCAACCCAACCATAATACCAGATTTGGTAAAAATAGACGGATCAATCTCTTTGACTTTTTCAAGCAATCTTAAAGAATGGAAATAACGTGCGCCCGGGCGAACTTCTGAATATAACCTTGGAACAGTCTCAAGGTTATGGTTATAAACGTCAGGCCTGGCTTCGACAATTTTCTCAACAGCACCGTCCTTACGTTGGAAGTCCGGGGTTAAAATCTCAATGGTTGTCCCCGGTGAAAACAGACGAATTTGGCGAATGACTCGGGCAAAATGATCTGCTCCGCCGTCATCCAGATCATCACGATCGACAGAGGTAATAACAACATGGGATAGCCCCATTTTAGCAACAGCTTCTGCGACTCGTTCCGGTTCATGGGGATCCAGTAAATCCGGACGCCCTGTCTTCACATTACAAAACGTGCATGCGCGCGTACAGGTATCCCCTAAAATCATAACCGTGGCGTGCTTTTTTTCCCAGCATTCGCCAATATTAGGACAAGCTGCTTCTTGACACACAGTATTAAGTTTTAAGCCTTTCATTAACTCAGCAGTCTCACGGTATCCCTGAGACACCGGTGCCTTGACCCGAATCCAATCAGGCTTGCGTTGAATGGAAGAAGCAGTCATTTAAACCTCCCTAAAAATGGATTGCACGGCCATAAGCAGACAAGACAGACTCGTGCATCATTTCAGATAATGTTGGATGCGGAAACACTGTGTGCATTAGTTCAGCCTCGGTTGTCTCTAATGTCTTAGCAATACCAAAACCTTGGATTAATTCAGTAACTTCAGCACCAATCATATGTGCCCCTAACAATTCCCCCGTCTTAGCATTAAAGATGGTCTTAACCAACCCTTCAGCATCGCCCAAAGCAATGGCTTTTCCGTTTCCAACATAGGGAAAGCGACCGATTTTGATGTCAAATCCAGCAGCTTTGGCTTTTTCCTCAGTCATGCCAATGCTGGCAACCTGTGGCAAACTATAAGTACATCCCGGAATCTTAGACTTATCAAGAGGATGCACATCTTTCACACCCGCAATTTTTTCAACGCAGATGATAGCTTCATGACTTGCCTTATGGGCTAACCATGGCGCACCGGCCACATCACCAATGGCATAAAGTCCCGACTCAGCCGTTTCACACCATTCATTTGTCCGAATTTGATTTTTTTCAACTTTGGCTTTAGTGTTTTCAAGGCCAAGATTTTCCGTATTACCGATAATACCAATGGCAAGAATCACATTCGACGCTTCTAGAACTTCAGTTCCCTTAGGCGTTTTAACGGTAACCTTAGCACCGTTTTTTGTCTTTTCAAGTTTTTCAACAGTGGATGATAGTTTAAACTTCATTCCTTGCTTTTCAAATGCCTTGAGTGCCAAACCTGAAATTTCGGGATCTTCTTGCGGAAGAATGCGATCAATCATTTCAACCACTGTTACATCAACACCCATTGTTTTATAAAAACTTGCAAACTCAATACCAATGGCGCCAGACCCAACAATTACGAGTGATTTTGGCATTGCTTTTGGAACCATCGCATGACGCGCCGTCCAAACGATCTCCCCATCCGCGTCAAGGTGTGGCAATGTGCGTGCCCTCGCCCCAGTTGCAATAATAGTATGCTTTGCTTTTAGGTCTTCGGTTTTTCCGTCATTTAACTTAACAGATAGAATTCCCTTACCTTTTAATGTCCCATGCCCTTCGAAAACAGTAACTTTATTCTTTTTCATAAGGTGTTTGATTCCACCAGCCAACTGTGACGATACCTTACGTGACCGTTCCACCACTTTATCGAGCATAACTTCCGGTTTAGCTACCTTAATCCCAAATTCTTCGGCATGGTCAATTAAATGCTTTACCTCAGCTGAACGCAGCAAAGCTTTTGTCGGAATACACCCCCAGTTCAAACAAACACCCCCTAGATGTTCACGCTCAACTATTGCTGTTTTCAATCCTAATTGAGCCGCTCGAATAGCAGCAACATATCCACCGGGACCAGCCCCAACAACAATCAAATCAAATTCTTGCATTTTCACAACGCCTATTATCGGTTAAACTTGAAATAAGTATAGCATATATATATAGCTTAAATCGAGGGCTGTTAAGAATGAGTGAATCAAATTCACGGATTTTAGTTGTTGATGATGATCGCCGATTGCGCGAATTAATATCAAAATTTATCACGGAGTCGGGTTATCGTGTTGAAAGTGCTGCATCCGCCCCCGAAGCTCGGTCTCATCTCGCAGCTCAGTCTTTTGACATGATCGTCTTGGATATCATGATGCCGGGAGAAACAGGAATAGAATTAACGCAATCCTTAAGAGAATCAGGAAATCTTATTCCCATCTTATTCCTCACGGCCAAAGATACAGTTGAAGATCGTATCCATGGCCTTGATAGCGGTGGCGATGATTATCTACAGAAACCATTTGACCCTGCCGAACTTTTAGCACGCATGCGTGCCATCCTAAGACGTCAGGCAAAAGTTCCATCACCCTCCCTTACTTCTACACTCCCGTTCGGAACCTTGGAATTCAATCTCGAAACAGGTGTGCTCAAGAGCGGGGAAGACCCAATTTTCCTATCATCAACAGAAATTATTTTACTGCGCACAATGGCACAAGCGCCCAGACAGCCATTTTCAAGAGAAGACCTCGCTCAAAGAATCGGTCATCGCGTGACCGATCGGGCAGTTGATGTTCAGATTACGCGCCTTAGAAAAAAACTTTTGGATGATTCAAAGCATCCTCGATACATTCAAACAATTCGTCATATAGGATATGCCCTATGTCCCGATCAGTAATACGCCATCCCTTTCGGTATCTGAAAAATTTTATGCCAAAGAGCCTTTTTGCACGATCAATCATCATTTTGATGACGCCCCTTATTGTCGTTCAAGTTATCTTAAGCTACATATTTTTTGAACGACACACTGATGCTATTCTTGACTCCCTAGCCAGAGGAATCGCCGGCGACATGCAAATGGTTTGTGATTTAGTTGACAATAATATCCCCATAGAAAAAATCTCAGCCTTGGCTAAAAAAAACTTTGATTTTACGGTGACCCTCAATCCGCAAGGAAAGGTCATGAGGTATGGCGCCTTTAAAGATAAGTGGCTTTATCAATATATGCTGACTCAACTTGATGTTCGCTTGAATCACCTCTATTTCCTCAGAATTTTTGAAGACCACATTCACGTCGAAATCCCTCATTCCAGAGGGGTGATTATGATTGATACACCGCGGAAACGACTATACAGCAGAACAACACATCTTGTTATTATCTGGACAGCCCTGTCTGCCCTCCTCCTTTTTATTGTAGCATCTCTCTTTATGCGCAACCAGATTCGCCCTATTCGACGCTTAGCAAATGCTGCGGAGAATTTTGGTCGCGGCATGGAAGTAAATTTTCGTCCCGAAGGCGCCACCGAAGTTCGCAAAGCCGGCCTTGCTTTTATGATAATGCGTGATCGCCTAAAACGTCACATTCAAGAACGAACAGATATGCTAGCAGGTGTATCTCATGATTTAAGAACCCCCCTTGCTCGGATGAAGCTTCAACTCGCTATGATGCCAAAAACTGACGATACAAAAGACCTTCAACATGATGTCGATGAAATGCAAAACATGGTTCAAGGATTTCTTGATTTTGCCAAAGGTGTCGGTCAAGAAGAGTTATCTGCAATCCATATGAACGAGCTTTTACAATCAGTCCTTAGTAATATTCGTCATCTCCCCTTAAATGTAACTTTGGAAGGAGACTTAGACGTTGACATTCATATTAAACAAGAACTTTTTAAAAGATGCCTGACAAATCTTTTGTTAAACGCCAACCGTTATGCCTCAGCAGTAAACATTAATGTTAATGCTGATTCTAACTATGTTAAGATTATTATTGATGATAATGGGCCAGGTATTCCGGAAAATGAACGAGAAAATGTTTTCAGACCATTTTATCGAATTGATAGTTCTCGCAACTTAGATTCCGGCGGTGTTGGCCTAGGCCTTAGCATCGCAAAGGACATTATAAATGGCCATGGGGGCGATATGATTTTAGATGATTCCCCAAGCCAAGGCTTGAGAATTATAATAAAAATTCCATATTAATTAACGAATCCTTAGTATATTGACGACTATAGTGTGATCATGGGATTATTAGTTAGAGGATTTAAGGGGAGAAGACGACATGTCACAAAATCCATTTCAATCTATGCAAGACATGATGAAAGACATGTCTCAGAAAATGACAGGTAACATGGATAAGGAGAGTATGATGATGAGTCATCGTAAAAATATGGAAGCATTAACAGAGGCAAACCGTATGGCTGTGGAAGTTATGAAATCAATCGCACAACTTCAATCACAGTATGTAAAGCAAACATTCGAAGATTTTTCATCCATTATGAAAGATACTATGGCTCACCCGCCTGCATCTAAAGAAGCAATGACAAACCATGCAGGTCATGTCAAATCTCAAATGGAAAAAGCAATGTCCCACGGCTCAAATGTTGCCCAAACTCTTGCTAATTCACAAAAAGAGATCTTTGACCTAATGCACAAGCGCTATTCCGAAGGCATGGGTGAGATGATTGATCTTCGTGATAAAATCAAAACAAAACACTAAGCTTTTCAATTCAAATAAAATCCCCCGAATATGGGGGATTTTTTAATATATAGTTTTTCAAATTGAGTTTAAAAGCAGCAACAAGAAGCGATGTGTATCATGAGTACACAGGCAACGATGTGACAAACCTCCAAGTTCAAATGGAATAGCTATAACACCAATTTTGCCTAGAGTACACTCCTAAATAAGCATTGAAAAAAAAGCAGTAAAACATATATAAATTTTATTATTAACAAATAGAATACAGAACTATGCATTTAATCAAAACTATATTTGCAATATCTTTCATATTGTCATCTCTACATGCCACCGATAATGCGACATCCACAAGTACATCGAGATTAGATAGCTTACCACAAGATATTTTTAATCAAGTTTATTCCTATGTAAGCCTTAATGATTTACATCAATTACGTCAAACAACACCTAGGGTAAATGTACAAGTCACAACTCATGAAACCTCTAGCTATTTTCACACTCAACCTCTTGTTATTCACTTAGAAAAAGAGGTTAGTCCAGAGGGTGGTTATGAGAATAGTTATGGATTAGGCAGAGAACCACGTCTAGCAGAAATGAATATAGTTGTTTCAAATGATACAAGAGGATTCAAGAAGACCTTTTACAATAAAATAAATGGCCAAAGCTATGACGTTAGTTTCTTAGAGCTACAACCTGTAGCACTTAAATGGTTTCCATTGCCCATAAAAATACAAGTAAACCGAGTTTATAGAAATGACGCGTATTTATATCCAAACGGCCAAATAGTTGGATATACAGCAACATCAAAAAACCATCTCAATGAAGATATTTTATCGAATGTTGGGGCTATTCGCTTATGGGGTTCTGGGAAAATTGAATACCTATTCACCCCAACAGAGTTTACACACCCAATTCGACTCAGTTTTTGTGATGAAGACAAGTATGTGTCAACTGAATTAAATACACGGATAGGGTCCCAAACCCTCCCCCAAAACGTTGTTGTCAGACTTACTATGCCTAATATATTTTGGAGCGCAACATTGCGTTTTGAGTATACTCCAAAAAACAGAATCGTCCCAATAACTCTCAATAATCAGCCTGTCACCCTTGATGAAAATGGTGATTTTCATATGACATTCCCGGTTTCTGACATAATAAACATGCTTATTATAGATGAAAAGAAAGGATATAAGGGAACATATCTTGAACTACAGCAATCCGTCTATAGGGTGGACTTAGACCTTAAGAACATTGAAGCAATTCGTTTTAGCCACGATAAAGGAATCCAAAGTAAACGTATCCAAACAGCATAAAAACAAGCTGACAAAACATTTTTAAGGCGATTCCATTCTTCATGGGGTTGCCTTTTTCATTTCATATTTGTTTTGATTTAATTAAGAACATTATTTTACAATAAGATGTTAATATTAAAAAATGGAGGATTTTAATGTTATTATTAAAACTCATTATTTGCTCTTTACTTAAAATAAACTTATCTTTTGCTCTAGAAATACTACAAACATCACCAGAAAAACTTCCGGATAACCTGCATCTTAGAATGTCAACATCCCCATCTCCTGATCAAACCGAACAATTAATAGAATCCTATAAGAAACAACTCTATCGTTCCGATGAATCGTCTCATCTTGTTCCGGCACAAGCTTTATTTGCCTTATTCGAAAAAACAAAGAGTCCTACAGCCATTGATATCCTTGCTGATTTTTACTACGAACAGATTGGTGACACAGATCTGGGGCTGGCTTTATACAAACATGGCGCCGACTTCAAATCAACACACTGCCTATTCAAACTTGCACGACTTAAACTAGCATCTGGCAATAACGACGATGCTCTACGTCATCTTCAAAAGGGTGTAGAATTATTCGATAACTATTGCCTATGCATGCTTGCCCAAAAAATATTGGATGGCACGTTTAAAGATCGCCACCATTCAGAAGCCAAAAAATACCTTATGATCAGTGCCCAACAGGGATTTACCGTTGCAATCACTGAGCTTGCGAAATACCTGACAGACAAAAAATATGGACAACCCCACTATCTGTTAGCATACAGTTTATTATCTGCAATTCCAGATGACAACCGAGCCAGACAGCAACTTGATAAACTAAAAGATAACGACATCATTATCACCTATTTAAATAAAGACTTTATCACTCTTGCCGAAGTATTCTATATAGGGAAAAATGCCCCCCAGAACAGCGATCTAGCCATAGCTTTTATTAAGGCATCATCATTAACCCCTCAAGCTAAAATACGACTGATCAAACTGATTAAACAAAATAAACCTTGGAAGGCAATCAAGTAATTCCATTAATGATATCAAAAGTTAAGAAAACCACATTTAACTATAATTTAACAAAAATATTTTATTCTGAGCATGTAAGGTGGAGCATTTTATGTCGAAGTATATTGTCTCAGAATTTTTTGAAATAGCCCTTGATCAACCGGTCAAGGAATTCGAGAATGAGTTCGTACGGGCTTATGTAGCACGAGACATACGACAACCGGAACTGCAATTGGTTTGCCTTAAAGCATCAACATTTCCACCACCAAGGGTTAATTTAACTGACAAATATATTGCTGTCTCAAAAAATTCTCCGAGTCTTGGCCTGATGGCTTTAATTCACGCTGAGAATAACTATATCAACAGCAGCCGAGATTCTAAATCAACACTCCTTTTTTTCCAGCGACCAAAAGGGCAAAAAGTTGTAAACTCTATAACTGACCGCTTTTCTCCGTGGCATGAAGATTTTATTGTCGATAAAATCGTAAAGCCTGTTTATGAAGTTATCAATGTTCTCAATCAAAAAGGTCTAACGCATCAGAATATATCCCCCTTAAATATGTTCATGACAGGTCCAGAAAAAAATATCCCCGTGCGTTTAGGTGAATCGTTGTCAGTACCTGCAGGATTTTATCAACATCCATACTTTGAGCCAATAAACTATGCAATGATTGATCCGATTGCAAAAGGCGAAGGCTCAATAACGAATGATCTTTTTGCACTTGGCGCAACTGTTGCATTCTTAGCTTTAGGGGGATTGCATCAAAATCTAAATCCGCATGACATTTTAAGTAGTCGTATTGAGAACGGTTCATATCACTCTTATGTTGGGAAAAACAACCTATCATCACGACTGAATGAACTCTTACGGGGCCTGCTCCATGATGTAGAAGAACATCGCTGGGGTGTTTATGAGGTAGGGCAATGGCTAACTTCTGGGCGACAAGCTTCTCCCATGACTCACCCACCACGACGAGCAAGTCGCCCTATTACATTCAATGATAAATCCGAGATTTATACCGTTAATACCTTATTTGCCGAGATGATAAAGTCCCCCCTTAATGCCCTTGAGATGGTCGACAAAAACGAACTATCCATGTGGTTAAAGAATGGCCTTTCAGACAATCATAGGGTCCACCAAATCGAAGATATGAAAGCTGTCCTTGGTAAAGACGCATCAAGTTCTGAGCGTCTTTTAGGCGTCTTTCAAATCATGATGCCCGAGACACCATTTTTTTGGCAAGGTCGGTTTTATAATCCTCAAGGAATTGGGCTTGCTTTTGCAAATGCCGTCTTGAAAAACGATAATGTCGAAGCGATATCATCACTCTTATTATCTTCGGTTCTGCCATACTATATGTCCGTTGAATTAATGTCAGAAACACCAACAACAGATGAACAAGCTATGAGTAACAAAGTAGAAAGGCATGTTCTTTCTGCCAAAACATTTCTAGGATATCATGGAGTTGGTGGTGGGGTAGAACGTGCTCTGTATCATATGTGCGCAGATCTTGCTTGCCTAAGCCCAATTGTCCGCAGCCACAACGTCTTAAACATAACAGAGTTGTTGTATGCTCTTGATGAAATTGGTCAACGCTCGAATAAACCAGACTTGCCTGTAGACAAACATATTATTGCTTTTATTTTTGCAAAAGAAAGCAATCTGAAACAATCCATGGTTCACAACCTCAGTTCCGGCTCAAAGCAAAAGAAAATCCGTGGCGCGCTCCAACTTCTAGCTGACCTTCAACAAAAACAACGGATCAAAAAACTAACAGGTCTTTGTAAATGGTTTGGTGAATTATCAGGATCCGTGATCGATAGCTTTAAAAATCTAGATTATCAGAACCACCTTAAAACCAAGCTACAAAATATCATTGATAGCGGGAATCTTATGGAGTTAAGCAAACTTATTGATAACCGTAAGGCCACAGAGATTGATGCTCATGGATTAAAGGTTGCAACGAACGAGGTTAATATCATCAATGCTACCGTTAAAAATATTATTACTTCCACAAGTAGTGATGTCCACTATTCAGTAAGTATCGGCCAAAATAATGCTATGGCACTCTCGGCAGCACTATCAATCATTGCAACTGGCATATATATTTTTGTAAAGGCAGCTTTATAATGTCCGAATCAACAGGCAATCCCCCTCAGATTAATACGAAAAAAATTGCTTTACTCATGCTTGCAATTTTAGCAGTCACGCTGTTTTTCCCCGGATTAGCTCTTATATCTTTTATCGGCATGCTTCCGACATTTGGTGCCTTTATATCGGATCCGACAAAGAATAACTCTCAAACATTTTGTGTTGGCATCTGCAACTTAACAGGATTAGGACCACTTGTTAATGATTTATATCAACACAGCTTTAGCTTAGCATATGCCTATGAAATCATTCATACCGACACCAATTTACTCTTAATCTTATGTGCCGCAGCCATTGGCTGGAGCGTTTTCTTTATTGTACCGGCTATAACTATTGCTTTTTATCGCAATCGAGACAAAACAACCTTAATACAAATGGTTCGTCGATATGATCAGCTAAAGAAAACATGGGGTGATAATATTCCAAATTCTCCGGCAATTGACAATCTTAAAAAAATAAACAAGTAACATCGACAATAATAAAACAAAGTACAAATAATTATTTTAGTAATAATTATTAATTGCTTTAATTATTTAAAATATTTTTTATTGAATTTTTTACATTAATGGGCAAAAAAGAGTAATTTAAGGGATTTAAATTCATTGAATAATTCCTAACTCAAGGGCGTTAGTAACAATAGGAGACGCCTATGAAGACCCCTTGGACTCAAGAAAGATTTAGATTATGTTCGTCAAGCTTATAGCAATGGCAAACGAGAAAAAGTTATTGCCATTGAGTTAGGTCGTACAGAAGCAAGTGTAAGCAAAGCCATAACACGTCACGGCTTAAGACATAAACGCAATTACGCCCTTTTAAACGATCGACGCAGCAAGCGCCCATCTCAACCCAAAGTTATCAAAGTTAATCGTATTTTAGAGGATAAAACTTTCAATGGACATCCTTGCAACTGGACAACAACTGACGAAGTTTTAAGATATTTGGGCGAGAATTCGCCCAATTTTTTTATTAAATATGAAAAAGGTTGCCCTGAATTCATATTCAATAATCAACCGGTGTCTTTGGCAAAGGTTCTTTTAGAAGCAAACAGACTCCGCCTTACCAATCATGAGACTATATTTCACCTTGAAGAAATCACGGAATAATATCATGCAAAATGAATGGTTAAAAAACAAACAGGTCAAATTGATTGGTACACGTGACTTCTTTCCTCGTGACTATGGACATCTGCTTTGGTACTGGGGAATAATCAATGATATAGAACGTGATTACCTAAAAGGCTATGGAAAAGCTAGAGGATTAATCCTTACATGTCACAATCAACTTCCTATTTGGAGTCATTGTCACAAATACTATACACGAAAAACACAATATTTTACAGAAGATCAAACCAATCACATTGAATTAAAATGGAAACAGGTAAGTAGAGGCTTAAGCCTAAACAAAATTGGGTTTCTAGACTGGTTAACTCAAGACGCGATTGATTTCAATTATACTAAAGAGCAAATTATTCTACGCTATCGATCTTTAGTTAAAAAGCATGGGTTAATTGACAACTAAGGCCTTATCCATGGTTTGCACAATCCAAGCAGAAGGGTCAGCAAAGAGAGCTCGTAATAAATTATTATTTAAACCATGCCCTGAGTTGACTCCTTCAAAATGAGCCATAACAACACCACCAGCTAAAGCCAAATCACCAATAGCATCAAGTATTTTATGGCGAACCATCTCGTCATCATGGCGCAATCCGCCATCATTCATTACCCCGGTTTCGCCGATAACGACAGTATTCTGCAAAGATGCTCCGCGAGCAAGACCAGCAGCTTGTAGTTTTTTAGCGTCCTCAAAAAAACCAAATGTGCGACTATCTGACAGAGATTCAGCAAAATCATCATTGTCAGGGTAATATGTCAAATAGCTTGTTTCAGACAATCGACCTGAAAAATCAAATTCCATACTAAAACGTCGCTCATCAGCCGGCAGCAAAAACGCAGTCCCATTTTCGTGACTAACTTGAATCGGTTTTAAAACTTTAATAATTTTCAACGGAGCATTTTGTGGCTTAATTCCAACTGACTTAATTAATGAAACAAAATCAGCAGAACTACCATCCATAATGGGAACTTCAGGCGCACTAACTTCGATAATGGCGTTATGAATATGCAACCCTGCCAAAGCAGCAATAATATGTTCAATGGTTGAAACGCTAACACCATGATCATTCGTAATCCGTGTCGACATCATTGTGTCAGTAACATTATCCCACGTTGCTTTAATACGATTATTTTCAGTTAAATCTGTACGAACAAAAACATAACCTGAACCAATTGCCGCAGGTTTTATTGCCATGGATACCATATCACCCGAGTGCACCCCAACACCAATGCAACGCACGGTTTTTGCAAGTGTTTGTTGTTTCGTCACAGGGGCCGTATCGTGATGATCCAGCTCACCCCAAGGTGTCATTGATGAAAGTACTGCCGTTCCTAGCATTTCTTTTCGTCCGTTAAGTTTCCTCAATTATCACTGTACCCAATTATCCCCCACTATGGAAAGGATTGGTTTGTTACAAACTATTACACAAATTTTTAAAGGTTAAATTTAGACTTTATTTACCTCTTATATACTAATATTAGCAGTCAACAACAGGAGGATTTGATGAAATTATTCTATACATTAGCTTTATTGATTAATATAAGTTATGCACAAGAAACAATACAAGTAGATATTGTACCACAACAACGTTTAGCTGGTGATCCCTATCTGGGCGGAGCTCAGGAAGATTTTGTTGAAAAACAAAAAGCACTCATTGAAGACAAACAACTTAGCCTTTGGGGGGTTGGTTTGTTCTCAGGCACAGATCTATTCAGCAAAGCAATTAAAGCTGTTACAATGTCAAAAACGTCTCATGTAGGGCTGATTCTAACAGACCAAGATGGGATCAAATATTCTTATGAATCAACCGGCTCAGCAGGAGACGTTCTTAGAGGAATACCTCCACAGGTTCAAATCCATTTATGGGATGACGTCGTCCTCAATTATAGCGGTGGCATCGACCAACGAGAATTTACATTTACAGAGCCTGAACGAAATGACCCAAGCGTTATCTCCCCTTATGTCTTCAACAGAATTGGTATGCCTTATGAAAAGAATATTTTTGATTTGGTATCGGCAGTTACTCGCGGAAATACAGAAGGAACACCTGACTCCGTATTTTGCTCAGAAGAAACAGCGCGGTTTTTAATGAACTTAAACTATTTAAGCCCCGACCGAATTGCAGACAATTATTTACCTAGAGATTTTACATCTAAAGAATATGTTCCTCTTGTCGGATGCTTACTTGGCAAACAGACAACTGTGAAAAAAGGCAAAAGTAGTTGCTGCGTTATCATGTAGGACGATAAAAACTCTCACCTCTTCATCAAAGAGACGAGATAACTATCGAGCCAAAAACTTTAGCGGATCAATAAGCATAAAGGACGGGATGATTCGACCAAACCCAATAACAGGGCCGGTCGGCTCATCCTCTTCCATAACCTCATTCAAATCAACTTTAATCTCTTTAACTGTATGCTTAATCAACTTCTCAATACGCGCTAGTTTCTTATCTTCGCTTTTCATCACGAACATAATTGCTGTCCCTGTTTTCCCTGCCCGCCCAGTACGACCAATACGGTGGACATAATCTTCCTCATGAATCGGAACATCGAAATTAACAACCAAGGTAATCCCTGAAACATCAATACCACGGGCCGCTACATCTGTCGTAACAAGAATACGGTAATTTCCTTTGCGGAAATTCTCTAAAGTTTCATTTCTAGAGCGTTGATCCATATCGCCATGCAAAGCTTGGGCTGAAAAACGATGTCGCGCTAACGACTTGGTCAGGGTATCAACATCTTTTTTGCGATTACAAAACACAACCGTCGGTTCTGTTGATGGAAAACTCCGCAATACTTTCCGCAATGCTGTCCGTTTCTGCATCTCCTCTAGCCGAACAATAGACTGATCGATTGTATCCGCAGTCTTTGCAGATCGCGAAACTTTGATCTCAACCGGCTGAATCTGATAAGACTGAGAAATCCGTTTAACCTCAGGCGGAAGCGTTGCGCTAAATAGTAACGTTTGGCGCAATTTGGGTAAGTAGGACAAAATCCGATCAACATCAGGCATAAAGCCCATATCCAACATCCGATCAGCCTCATCAATAACGACGACTTTAATATTAGATAACAGTAACTTCCCACGTTCAAACAAATCAATCAAGCGTCCTGGTGTTGCAATCAAAATATCGACACCACGTTTTAATGTGCGTTCTTGAATTGAAATAATTTCTCCACCAACGATAGATATAGCTTTTAATCCTGTCCCCTGACTATATTCCAAAAAATTGTCATAGACTTGAGTTGCAAGTTCACGGGTTGGTGTTAAAATAATAGCAGATGGCATACGATGACGCGAGCGTGAATGTTTTAAAATCTCAATCGTGGGCAATAAAAAAGCCGCCGTTTTACCTGTCCCTGTCTGTGCACACGCAACAATATCCTTACCCTGCAGGGCTAGCGGAATTGCTTGGCTTTGAACGGGTGTTGGGGTTTCATAACCTAGATTTGCAATTGTTTGAGCAAGTTCAGATGTAATGCCGGTATCAAGAAAATTCATATAATAACTCAGTTCGTTTTTTGCCATAAATTGGCTTTACCTTATATTTAAGGATAATCTGAAAAAATTCAAGAAAATTAAGATACTGATGAAGATACTGAAATTAACTATTTATTACCCCTCACAACATATGGTGTCATTCTGGTTAAGTTTGATGCTGCAGAATGCGGAATCACACTCATCCCCCATCTGCATCCTTTTTCATAAAATTTTCGCCAAATTAACGAACCTTTAAGCATAGTGTACCTATACTCATGGTATAGAATGGAATAGGACTATACCCATGATAAGAGCATTACTTATATTACTGAGTCTTGGATCAACACTATACGCAGCACAAATGCCAGGGGGACCAATGCCCGGAGCATTAGGCAAGGACTCGGATATGGATGGGATAGATGATGCGTCTGATGCAACCCCGGATGGTGATGACACCGGAAGCCCCCTAAACGCTCCTGCCCCAACGGATGACTTTAATCCAAACGATGCTTCAGGTATGGATGATGACAACCTTAGCCCACCAACACCCTCAGCACCACGCTTTCCCCCCAATATAAATAGAGCTCCACAACAACCAATGGCAAACCCGGCAATGCATTCAGGGCCGACACAAATTGGTCGAAATGCCTATGACCCCGATGAAACACGGGGAGCACCTGTCGACACATCACCAGGAGCAAGCATTCCCGGCTTTAAAGAACTTCCAGCCGACAAACAACAACACAAACTAAAAGGAATGGAGAGCATCCGATTTTTACAAACAGCCCTGCTTGAAGGAGATAAAGAAGGGCTCTGCGGAGAAAATGGCGTCTGTCGCCGTAATTTTGGCGAAGGTTGTACAACCTCTAAAAACTTTTTATCAGTTTGCGCAACATTCTGTGTTGATAACAATGAATTTCGTGGATCACATTGCATTGCCAATGGGGCAAAACGCTATAAAATGAATGTACAAACTTTTATCTATGAACCACGACCTGAAAAACAAAAACGCGCTGAATCCGTTGTTGATCATATCATTATTCAACTCCGTGAAGGTCGCAAAGCCCTTAGGTCAGACAAAAGATTGTTTTTCAATACGCTCTGCACCCCTCCATCTGTCAATATGATTCCCGGAACAGATAACCGCCGTCGCGTTGCAGAAGCCTGCGCTTACTTCCTTTACAATGGATTTCCACCACCTGGTGTCCTTAATATGATTTTGATTGGCGGGCCTGCAAATCCGCAGGGGTATACCCCGCCTGCCCCACCAATGATAGGCCAACCCCTGATGCCACCACCGCAACCCCCTGCAGCCCCACCTGTGGCGGACGCATCACCCGATGATATCAATGCCCCCATTGGCGGCCTGCCTGAGGACCCCAACGCGGGGGAGGATAAAGGGGCCGTCTATGACGGTCCAGGAACCCCAATCATAGAAGACAAAGAAAGTGCCCCAACCAATAAAAAAGGGAAAAAGGGGAAAAAGGGGAAGAAGTCTAAAAAAGGTAAAACTGCCGCACCAAAAGCCACAATTCCTGCAGCTCCCCCAGCACCGACTGATGATACCTCACCTGCTGATGATCAAGCTGCCGCCACCTCTGACGATGCATCCCAAGCCGCACCAACTGATGACACAAGTGCCGTACCAACCGATGATGGTAGTTCGACTCCACCCGATGACGGAAGTGCTGCGCCTGATGAAAATACAGCGCCGGCTGATGACGCAAATGCAGATCAACAAACGGGACCAACTGCAGCTCCTGCTCCGGCAGCGCCACAACAAGCAGCCCCCGCTCAAAAGAAAAATGCACTCCTTGGAGGTATTCAGGGCATGATGCAAAATTTTGGCAAGAAAAAAGGCGGACAACAAGCTAACGATGAAAATGCTGACCCGAATGCTGATGGTAATGACCAAAATGCAGCACCATCAGGCGCAAAAATGCCGTCTGTTGTTGGTAAATTCATGAAGTTTTAAAGGAAGATTAGTGGCTGGGGTGCTAGGATTCGAACCCAGGAATGGCGGGACCAAAACCCGCTGCCTTACCACTTGGCTACACCCCAATAGATATACTCATTTTATATCAGAATAATTATCTCTTGTGAAGATATTTTTTTTAAAACTCATAATTATTCACACCCCTCTCGATCAAAACCACAAACAATCAATCAATTAAATTTTTTTTCCATAAAATGCAAAAAACATCTTGCAAAGACCAGATGATTTTATGTATAAATGGCTATATCAAGTTTTGAAAAAAACGCGCCCATAGCTCAATTGGATAGAGCGTCAGACTACGGATCTGAAGGTTAGGAGTTCGACTCTTCTTGGGCGCGCCATTCTTTCTCGGTCGGATTAGATGACCATAAAAATCCCAGAATTAAACAACCTTCGCCAAATTTATAAGAATCGTGGACACGATATTCGTTTTGTTGGTGGTTGCGTCCGTGACGATATCCTAGGTCTCTCAATAAACGATTACGACCTTGCAAGCACAATGCCTGCCACAGATGCCGTTGACATCCTAAAAAACGCCGGATTCACAGTTATACCAACGGGTCTTTCCCACGGCACAATCACCCTTATTATTGATCACACACCCTATGAAATCACCACTCTTAGAAAAGATGTGTCAACAGACGGACGTCGCGCTACCGTTGAAACAACGAACAACTGGGAAGACGATGCCCATAGACGGGATTTTACAATCAATGCGCTATACCAAGATTTTGATGGTAACATCTACGATTATAGCAATGGTCTAGATGATTTAAGGCAAGGAATTGTCCGTTTTATAGGTAATGCCGAAGATCGCATCCAAGAAGACTACCTTAGAATCCTTAGATATTTCCGATTTGCACAACGATACGCAAAGCACGACCTATCAACAGAACTAAAATCACTTTTTAGGACGCATGCCCCTAAAATACAGACTCTATCAAAAGAAAGAATAACCCAAGAGTTCCTAAAAATAATCAACCACGCCCGTACCTACTCTACCCTACTAGAAATGCAATCCTGCGGGATTTTGGATCAAATTATCCCTGATTGCGACCTAACTACCTTATTTAATCTTAATAAGCATTCTAGGTCTCTCGAGCTAGGACTTTCCCCTCTCCGAAATCTTGCTGCCGTTTACGCTATACCAAATAACTTACGACTCAGCAATGATCAGCTCTCGTACATCAAACGCATTAATAAGTTACGCTATGATTTAAATAAGGATAATATCTATCATGCTATATTTAATGAAGGCAAAGATCGAACTCTTGATGCTCTTTTAATCAATGGCAATACCGATCTATATAAAATGGGCCAAGGCATTGAATACAAAGCGCTACCGATTACCTCTCAGGACTTAATCACCTTAGGGATACCAGCAGGACCTCAACTCGGCCAAGCTCTTGCCGTTGCAAGCAAACTATGGTGTTCGAACAAATTCACAACCACCCCAGAAGAAATTTTAATGCACATTAAGACTATATTTTTGCAATAAGATTATCTTGACCTAACAAGAATAAAAAAATAAAGTTCTTGAGTAATAAAGAAAATATGGAACTCATCATGAAAAAAATATTTTGGATCACATGCCTGTTTTTGACCATACTTCACGCAGCAGACGAATCTGCAACAACCGAGCCAGGCCGCAGCAATCCCTTAAATATCAACGGCAAATATTTTGAACTGCTTGTATCGGACCAAACGAATTCATTGTCACAAACACATCTATCAACTTTTTCAACTCAAATTGGGGAATGCACCTATTCAACCTATACATCATCTGATTTAGATGATATATTGAGTCGCTGCCCCGCCCTAAGATCTCCGGAAGTATTTACCCATCATAGCGTTTTCCTTAGGGGACTAACTAAAGCAGTCCCAGAAAACACAACCGCATTAGTCTTTGACTGTTTACCACCAGGCACCATGGTAAAATTGTCAGAACAGGGCATAAACACAAAAAAATTTATACAGGTTTCCAGTTGGGTCAAGCTAGACTTTAAAAAGCCAACAACAGTTATCATCACAGCTTTGCCTGAATATGAAGCCCAAGAATTCAGATCTGATATGATAAAAGAACTGTCTGGCACAGATTTTAGAGGGAAGAATTTTATTTTTGCCAACATAGAGCAACCCGTTACTCTTCGAACCAACTCAGACGAAGTATTATCAACAAAACCAAGCAACACTTCTCCAGAAAGACTAACACAATCCCCAGAAAGTTACTCTCAGCACAAAATTACCCCTCCTGAAGGACTCTTTGATATGGATTGGGAATATTGATTACCGCCTATTCACGCATGCCCAAAGTCGATTGCCATGTTATTCGGGTCAATCCCAATCGATAGCATGGCTGTACGCCACAGGCTGTCATGATCTGCATCAAACACAAGTTCTGTTGTTGCATCTAAAACCAACCATCCATTTGAATTAATCTCTTGCTCTAATTGGTCTGCTCCCCAACCAACATATCCTAATGCCACAACATGGTTGTGTGGGCCATAATTATGGGACAAAGCGCGCAAGACGTCTAATGTTGCCGTCAAAGCAAAATCTCCCTCAATAATCACACTGGAATCTGATAAATAATCAAGAGTATGCAAGACAAATCCTCGGCCAATTTCAACAGGACCACCATAGTAAATTGGTAAATCAGGAACGAGTTTACGCGTATGTTCAATCCCCAACTGCTCGAGCAAATCAGCAAATTCAACTGTCAACAATGGCTTATTGACAATTATCCCCATTGCTCCGGTATCATCATGCCCGCAGACATATACAACTGATTGAAAAAAACGTGGATCTTCCTGAAATGGCATAGCTACAAGTAACTTGCCAGTTAAAAATCCCCGCTCGTATTGGCTTTCATCCTGATCCATAATGACATCCTGTCTTCTGTATGTATTATAATAATAAGGGCACAACCATTTCATTTCCGTTAACATAAAAGAAAAAATTGTTCCTCGTTGACGAATTCGGCTAGAAAATTTTATAATTTAGAAAATTACAGTTGTTCATTCATCACCTCTCCCCCACACGGAAGAGGTGAGCACAAGGATTCACGATGCAAATTAAAACGCCCAAAGATTTTGGTCGGCTTATCAAAGCTAAACGTAAAGAGCAAGAACTCACCCAAGTTGAATTGGCAGGTCTATCCGACGTAGGCAACCGCTTTCTTGTTGAACTTGAGCAAGGCAAATCAACAATTGAGATGGGCAAAGCTTTACATGTCCTTAAAATGCTTGGGGTAAGTTTACAACCTGAAATTAAAGGGAATGAACAATGAAAGTCTATATCAACGGAATCCCGGCCGCCGACTTAAAACAAAAGGAAGAAGGTCTAGAATTCAAATACTTAGACAGCTATGTACAGTCCACAAAGGCTGTCCCTTTAAGTATTGCCCTTCCACTAGATTTCGAAACCTACACTGACCGTTCAATCAAACCTATATTAGATACACTCGGCGCTACACTAGACCAAGAGTATATCTCGCCCATTGGCGGTATCTCATTTACCCCTGCTCAGCATACGACCTATTCTGAAGTTAATATCACAGATTGTGAAACACAAATCAAAAGTCAACTTTTGGCAGTGCCGGACAATAAGCTTTTGTCTATCCATAACTATCAACCGACATTAAAAGCGAGCATTGTTAACGGCGAATTTTTTGAAGCAACGCCATCCGAGCATAACACCCACACTTTAAAATGTGATCTGTACGATTTTGAAGACCTTGTTGGCAATGAAATTTTCGTATCCCTTCTTGCTTATAATTTAGGAATTCCGGTTCCAACAATATCTCGCGTCCATCTAGGCGACATCCCAGCCCTGATTATGGATCGCCCTGACCGATTAGCCCCAAGTGACACATCTACAACGCCTCAAAAAGTCCACCACGAAACTTTTGAGGCAGCTCTATCATCCCAATTCGCAGGATCAAAACGTCATTTTTCAACATCCGTTGACGGCATCTTTGACCTAATTCGCACTCATGCTAAGCAACCAGCCTTAGACTGTCGAACCCTTTTACGCAGCATAACCCTATGCCTATTAGCAGGATGTGATGATTTTTCTTTGGAACAACAACTTATTGAATTAAGGCCGAACAACACATGCAAATTGTCAGTTCTCTCGGGATTTGTGTCATCAGATATCTATGAAAATACAACAAAGAACTTGCTGGATTACCTATTTGGCATTCAACATATTTCAGCCTTAAAACAAAATCACATTGCTGATTTAGCAAGACGAATCCAAATAAACGACAAATATCTATCAGGAATGCTCTTAGATTATTGTGTTTCACTTCCAAAAATCACCCGTGAAATTTTTGAAACTTACCCAACGCTAAAATCATCAATTACCGTTAAAATCGCTAAGCTAATCGAGGCAAGATGCCTCCTCTTTAGAAATTTACTCGATACAAAAAAGAAAGATGCACCAAAACGACGTTTAGTGGGATAATCGATCCCCCCTTGAGAGTGGAGCTGATTGCCACGCAATAAAAACATTGTTTTCCGTGGCATCTAGGGGGAAAATATTTTACTCTAGAAAAAGGCTAAAACAATAACCACGAGAGTACTATGCTTACATTCCCAAATATTAATCCCATAGCCTTTGAAATTGGCCCTCTTAAGGTGCATTGGTACGGCATTGCCTATATGGTTGGTATTTATTTGGCATGGCAAGTTGGTATGTATCTTTTGAAAAAGCACCCCACCCAAGTGACACCCAAAATGCTGGATGATAGCATTATTTGGGCGATCTTAGGCATTGTAATTGGTGGACGTTTAGGTCACGTTGTATTCTATGCACCATCATTGATATGGACCAATCCAATCGAGATTCTTAAGACATGGAATGGTGGCATGTCTTTCCATGGGGGTGTTATTGGTGTTTTAGTGGCCATTTTCATATACGCGCGTCGTATTCATGTTCCTACACTCAGTCTCCTTGATATTATTACCTGTGTCGCACCGATTGGCTTATTTTGTGGTCGTATCGCTAATTTCGTAAACGGAGAACTCTGGGGACGTGTGACAGACTCCCCTCTTGGGATGATATTCCCTCGTGCCGGCGACCTACCACGCCACCCGAGCCAACTTTATGAAGCTGCAGCTGAGGGGGTACTCTTATTTTTTATCCTTGTCTTACTCTGGACTAAAACAGACTTACGGAATAAACCCGGCCGACTCACAGGTATTTTCGCCATCGGTTATGCCTGTGCTCGAATGTTCTGTGAACTTTTCCGTGAACCAGATGCAATCGTTGTTGGCAGTCTGACAATTGGCCAAGCCTTGTCTATTCCGTTGATCGGAGCAGGCTGGTTTTTGCTAAGATATCCAACAGAGATATTTAATAATAAAGAAAAATAGTATGCGTTTAGAAGACTATCTAACAAAAGTATTGTATGATCCAACAGACGGATATTATGCGCAATCAACTGTTGTTGGGAAGACAGGGGATTTCATCACAGCCCCCGAAGTATCGCCCCTATTTAGTCTTTGTATAGCTCAATGGATTATTGACCAATGGCACAATGCAGGGTCCCCTACTCCTATTAATCTGGTTGAGTTAGGAGCTGGCAAAGGGACAATGCTCGCAACCATATTAAAAAGCATGGAACAAATTCCACATTTAGCAAATAACTTAAAAACCTATATCCTTGATTCATCTGACCATTTAAAAGCTATTCAGCATAAAACTCTTCAACCCTATGCAGTTACTTGGATCAGCAGTCTTAATGAGGTTTCAAAAGGATATACCATCATCCTTGCAAATGAATTTTTCGATGCTCTACCGATTCAGTACTATAGATCTGATAGCACCACAACATCAGAATTGAACATCGATGATAATCAACTCGTTTGGGATACAATAGATTCCAACACATTCAACGAAGGCATCACGTATAAGTCTCGTCTATACGAACAATTCACTCAAGATATCTCTAACCTACTTAATGCGAACGCCGGAATCGGACTGATTATTGACTATGGGAATATGAATCCAGGTTTCACCTTACAAGCCATTAAAAATCATAAAAAAGTTGGACTGTTTGATTTCATTGGCCAAGCTGATATCACACATCATGTGGATTTTACTTACCTAAAGAGGTTATTTAATCATCACGCCATCAAAACGTTAGGCCCCATTCCACAGGGACAATTCCTGAAAGAACTTGAGATTGAAAATCTAGTTCATTCCTTAAGTTCTCTGCCTAATTATAGAGATCAGCTCTTGGCTGTTCATCGTCTGACCGCTCCCCAAGAAATGGGAGATCTATTCAAAGTACTTGCTATTCAAGGAGGATCCCATGCTTAAAAGTCTCAAATCTGAAAAACTGGAAACCCTGCCCAATATTCGACATGCTTTTATGACACGCCAAGGCGGGGTTAGTACAGGATTATTTACATCCCTAAATGCCGCTATGGAAAAACAAGATCGCCCGGAAGATGTCCGTGAGAATAGAGAAAGAATCGCAAAACACATTGGTGGTGATGTAAAAAATCTAGTAACAGCACGCCAAATTCACAGCAATAAAGTCATCGTCGTTGATGAGCCTTGGGACCATGCAGACCGCCTCGAAGGAGACGCCCTGATCACAACAAAACCGAACATTATCGTTGGTGTTATAACAGCCGATTGTGTGCCAATCTTACTGGCAGATGATAGCGCGGGAATTGTCGCAGCCGTTCATGCAGGCTGGAAAGGTGCAGTCTCAGGAATTATTCAGAACACAGTTGATAAGATGGTCGATTTAGGTGCAACCCGATCCAACATTACAGCAGGAATCGGTCCTTGTATCTGGCAAGATTCATATGAAGTTGATCAGCAATTCTATCAAGACCTGTCTGATTATTCAGATTTATTCAAGCCATCAAAAAAGGCAGATCACCGGATGTTTGATCTGCCTAATTTTGCCCTTAGAAAATTGACCGAAGCAGGAGTTACATCTATAACCCCATCTCCTGCCGATACCTATAGCAATGAACAGGAATTTTTCAGCAACCGCCGCCGCTTTCACCGAGATGAACCTCACTTTGGGTGTATGATGTCTTGTATTATGCGGACTTCCTAGCCCAATCGGGCTAACATGGCCTTAGCAACTTCTTGTTCCGCGATCTTGCGAGATTTACCGCTGGCTGATACGGTGATATCGTTAATCGTTAAAGACATTTCGAACTCCGGGGCATGAGCCGGACCTGATGTTGTAACCAACTCATACCGAGGAATCCCCAATCCGCGGCTTTGCGTCCATTCTTGGAGCAAACTCTTACTATCTTTGGGCGGTGCGTCAGACTTGGTCAATCGTGTCTTCCAGAATGGTAAAATGTAAGTATTGACGGCCGCCATACCACCATCCAGATAGATAGCAGCAATTAACGCTTCCATGGCATCACTCAAAACCGACGATTTTCCATCAAATTCTGTACCAACAAACTTAATCGCTTTGGCTAAGTCTATTTCTCGCGCTACATCTTGACAAACTTCGCGACTAATCAAAACAGCTTGGCGTTTTGCGAGATCCCCTTCTTTTTCTTTTGGGAAGGTATGATACAATAAGTCAGCAACCATATGCCCCAAGATCCGATCCCCCAGAAACTCTAAACGCTCAAAATCATTAACCTTTAATTTCTTTGAACTCGGGTGCGTCAATGCCTTATCCAGTAAGGCTGCATTTTTGAAGGTGTAAGATAGATTCATGATAACACTTTTATAAAAAGCCCTGCCTCATTTGCAAGGTTAATGACAGCCTCTTTCTCAAGAATTTGCGTAACATCAGCCTCAATGACAATACCGGCAAAACCAGCTTTAACACATTGATCAACCGTATCAACACCAATGGTCGGCAAATCGACAAGACGAGACTGTCCGGATTTTGACCATTTTATAAGGATGGGTTTGCGGCCCAATCGTTGATATGATGCACACCTATGAATAAGCTCAGCCGTTCCTTCAACGGCCTCGACCCCCAAAACCAATCCTTGTTGGATAACAATGGACTGACCGACATCCTGATCGCCTAGCATATGAAGAATACTAAGACCACGTTGAATATCTTCTTCAAATTCCGCATCAAATTTGCCTGAAGTTAGCATGCCTGCGCTTGCAGTAATTGGAACAAGATCTGCCGCTGAAAGAATTTCAAAACCTTGTTCCTGAAGGTAGTCTGTAATGGCAGATAAAACCCCATCATCCCCCTTGGAACCTAACCCAACGCGTGCCAATAATTTAGTTCCCGTCCAATCAAGAGATAATTCAGAAATACTGGGGCGTTTTATACCACCCGCCATAACCACATGCGTTACGTGATGTTTCTCAAAATATTCAAGTAATGGTGCGACCGTCCCCAATTTTAGCCATAGATGAGAGGTCCCTTCGACTGTATCATCCGGCGTTTGCCCCTCAAAAGCGACAACGTGCACAGGAATCTTAGCATGATGGCAATGGCTCAGAATCTGTTTTGGCAGACCGCCTGAACCTGCAATAAGCCCTATAACACGTTCTTGAGTCATCATTATCCCTTTGGCATACACAAATTACGATGCGATTCACCTTGGATAAAAGCAATCAAATTCTCGATTTCCGGAATGTCACTTTGCTCATCCTTAAGTTTTAAAAGGCGCTCTTGGAACGTTGACGGTTTTTCTTCGGTATCCGGTGTAAATAATGATCGATACGCTTCACGCAATGCGCTGATGGATTTCTGAGGGAACCCACGGCGCTTTAAACCGACAAGATTAAGACCAGATAATCGAGCTCGTTCACCAATAACGATCCCAAATGGGATTACATCTTGTTCTACGCCTGACATTCCGCCAATCATAGCATGAGCACCAATACGGACAAACTGATGAACTGCCGATATTCCACCAACAATGACGTGATCTTCAACAACTACATGTCCTGCTAACGTCGCTTGGTTCGCCAAAATAACATCATCCCCAACAACACAATCATGGGCAACGTGAACGCCGACCATAAACAGACCACGGCTTCCGATCTTAGTAACCGTATTCCCTGTTGCTGTACCCGGGTGCATTGTGACATATTCACGAATCACATTGTTATCACCAATCTCAAGATAAGTTAGTTCACCCGCATATTTTTTGTCCTGAGGTACGTGACCAATTGTTGCAAAGGGATAAATAATATTACCATTGCCAAGTGTTGTATGCCCTTCGATAACAACATGAGATTTGAGCTCAACATCATCCCCAATGGTGACATTTGGCCCTACATAGCAAAAAGGACCTGCTTTAAAGTTTTTACCAATTTTTGCTGATGGTTCAATCACCGTTGTTGGATGGATCATACTTTTCCTCTTTCACTTTTTATAGTCAATAAATGGTGACCATATAATATGGTTACTTACTTGCAATCATCGCGGTAAATATAGCTTCATCAGTCATAACATCACCAACCCAAGCTTCACCTCTAAACTTCCAAATATTTCCACGTGATTTTAACAATGAAACTTTTAGTTTTAAAGTATCCCCAGGCACAACCGGTTTACGGAACTTAGCTTCTTCAATCGACATAAAATAAACCAACTTGTCTGAAGAGTTATCCCCCATACTTTTCATAACTAAAACCCCGGCTGCCTGAGCCATTGCTTCAACGATCAAAACTCCCGGCATAACAGGGTGCCCCGGAAAATGTCCTTGGAAAAACCATTCATTCATGGTTACATTTTTAATTCCAGTTGCGCTTTCGCCCAACTTCACATCCGTTAGTTTATCAATAAGTAACATCGGAATGCGATGCGGAATCAAGTCCATAATTTCATTAATTAAAATATCTGGGGCGTTTTCTGTCATTTTTATTTTCCCTTTGTTGATGCTAATTTACTTAATACTGCAACTTGCTTAAAATGTTCTCGAATTGGTATAGCTGGATATCCTGCAATTTTAGCGCCAGCTTCGACATCGCGCATAAGGCCCGATTTAGCAGCAATCTGAACTCCATCACCAATCGTCAGATGCCCGGCAATCCCAACTTGGCCTGCTGCAATGACGAATTTACCTAGCTGGGTACTGCCCGCAATGCCAACCTGAGCCACAAGAATGGAATATTCACCAATGATAACATTATGGGCGATCATAACCTGATTATCAATCCGAGCGCCTTTTTTAATGTGGGTATCCGCATTTGAACCACGATCAATTGTCGTATTGGCACCAATGTCAACATAATCCTCAATAATGACCCGACCTAATTGTGGGACAGGAATGTGCCCCTTGGCATCCATATCAAATCCAAACCCCCGTTGACCAATCCGAGCCCCTGTCTTAATACCCACGTGACTACCAATCAAGCTATTAGAAACAGAAACATGTGAATCAATCTTACAACTTGCACCCACAATACAATTGGCGGCAATCACTGTATGGCTAGCAATAACAGTATGATCACCAATCTCTACCCCGTCTTCGATAACAACATAGTGTCCAATCGTACAGCCCTGACCGATTTTTGCAGTCGGGGAAATCACTGCCGTTGAGGCAATTTCAGACATATATTGCAAATCTTGGTAAAACATCCCCAATAATTTTGCGTAATCCCGGTATGGGGTTTTTGATATAAAGACAGGCAGATGGTTGGGGCGATGATCAACCAGATCTTCTGCAATAATACACACCGCGGCCTTAGTCGACCTTAGGGCATCCTGATATTTATAGTTATGATAACAAGCTAAATCGTTTGAAGTTGCCGTTTGTAATGTCGCAACCTCTGAAATCTTTTGATCTAAATTGTCCCCAAAAGATAAAGGTATCCCAAGAAACTCGGATATTTGCTTAAGGGTAAAAGGCCCCTTGTTTTTATAAAATCGTGTATCTGGCATGTCTTATTCCGACGGCAAATGAACAGTTGGTAATTTTAGGTTTAATTCTCTTAGAACTTCATCAGTAATGTCAAGCTCTGATCCGCCATAAAGCACAACTGAGGCGTCTAAAATTGTTGCATTAAAGACAAGATTCAAATTACGGCGCTTAGCCACATCTGTAACAATTTCTCGGATTTTACTTTCAATTTGCTCTTGTATACGGGCAAAAATCTTATTTAACGTATCCTTACGAGCACGCAACGTCTTGTCCAAATCCGTTACTTGACGATCAAGATCATCTTTTTTCGCACTCAAGTTTTTAGCAAGTTCCGGTGATTTCTTTTCAATCTCACGGATTTCTTCGTACTGTTTTTGTAATTGCTTCTCACGCCCCAAGATTTCTTCGTGAAAAGTTTTATACTGACGTTCAATCAACTCTTTAAAGTGACGCACAGCTTGCGCTTCGGTATTGATCCTACTCAAGTTAACAAAGGCAATCTGCGCCGATGGTAACGGCATAATTTCTATTTTGTTATAATATTTATAGCCATAGTATCCACCAATAATGGCGCCAACAAAAAGGACACTATAAATTATTTTCTTTAAAAGATTGATCATAGAAAAAACAATAGGCAGGTTATTTTGTACAATTGTACCAAATAAACCGCCCTATCGAAACAAAAAAAGCCCTATCTCTTTTACCGAAAGAGAATCATCGGATAAAAAGACAGCACAATATGGGGGACAGCGTCTTCAGTTTGTTTCGGGAGGTGGTTGACCCCATCCTGGACATCAGTATATGATGGTTTAAAAAGGATTTACAATGCTTGTTGATAGTCACTGTCATCTCAATTTCCCCGACTTCAAAGACGACCTTGATGATGTTATGCGTCGAGCTGATCTGAATGGTATAAAAACCATGTTGACGATTAACACCCGTTTAAGTGAATCCTTAGATATCCAAAAAATCGCAGACACCTATCCCCATGTTTTTTGCACAGTTGGCGTTCACCCCCATGATGCAAAAGATTATGCAGATGACGCACTTTTAAATAAAATTACACAACTATCTGATCATCCAAAAGTTGTTGGGCTTGGCGAAACAGGACTTGATTATTACTACAACAATAGTGATTCGGCTGATCAGATCCATTGTTTTGATATTCATTTAACCGCAGCAAAACAACTTGATCTGCCCGTTGTTGTCCACACACGCAACGCAGATGCTGACACCCTCAGTTGCCTTGATAAAACACCTGGAACCCAAGGCGTTTTCCATTGCTTTAGCGGAGGCATTGACATGGCCCGTGCGGGCCTTGACCGTGGATACTATATATCATTTTCAGGGATCATTACCTTTAAAAAAGCTGAGGAATTGCGAGAGGTTGTGAAGTTTGTCCCCCTTGATCGCATTCTTGTTGAAACGGATGCTCCTTTCTTGGCCCCCATCCCCCATCGCGGCAAGCGCAATGAACCGGCGTTTACTCTACACACTGCAGAAATGGTTGCTGAACTCAAAGGTATTTCGCTGTCCGAAGTTACAAAACAAACGACAGACAATTTTTTCACGCTCTTTAACCGTGCGACGAGGCCTGAATGATCGTTACTATTCTTGGATCAGGCTCGTCAGGTGGTGTTCCCTTAGCAACGGGCGACTGGGGCCAATGCGATCCAAACAACCCTAAAAATCGTCGCACCCGTGCAAGCATTCATATTGATATTAATGGATTAAGCTTCGTCGTTGACACAGGGACTGATTTCCGCCAGCAACTGCTAGCAAATTCAATCTCTAAAATCGACGCTGTTCTGTATACCCATTCCCATGCCGATCATATCTTTGGCATGGATGATTTACGGCATTTTCACTTTAAACAAGGTAGCCCCATACCAATCTATGCAGATGCTGTAACTCTAGGCTACCTAAAGCAGGCCTTTGGTTATGCTTTCAAAGCACCGAGTGGCCCCTACCAGACATTTATTACGCCCAATATATTCACTAATGAGCCCTTTAAGGTGCTAGGCGTTGATATCCTGCCGATCAAACTTGACCACACGGTTATGACATCTTGGGGGTTTCGCATTAATGATTTTGCTTATTGCACCGATTTTAAGCGGATTGAATCGCAAGAACTCGAAAAACTGCACAATCTTGATACCATTATCATCGATTGTTTAATGTTTGATGATCATAAAACCCACGTGAAATTTGATGAAGCCATGGCTATACTCAAGATCATTAAGCCAAAGCGCGCTGTATTTACCCACATGAATCAACATATGGATTATGATACCGCCCTAAAGAGATGTCCGGAACATATTGCTCCTGGATTTGATGGGATGAAGATTATCATCGGATCTAAATAGAATGTTTATCTGACTTAACTAAAAATTAAGATCTTCCCATCAATATATACCCCATAGAAACGGGGGTAATATGCTTAAATATCTTGGATATAAAAAAAGAGTTTTAATATTGCTGATGCACTTTTCATCAATATGCAGCGCTTCAGACTCTTCTGAAACAACCATCCACTTAACGTTAACACCCAGCGACGCTTTTCTGACAAAGAACTTACCTCCAACGCTAGCATCCGACTCGTCACCAGAAATAATTGCCCAAAATTTTATACAAGGTACAGCGGACGGTCTCAGTCGTTACATGACAGCCTCACGTTCATTATTCAATCAAGCCCTTAGAGGGGAATTCAATACACTGAACCAAGAAAGCATCCTTGCGCTACTCCATACTCAGCTTCCTGATATCATGGCGCATGCTCTGACATCCAATATTGATACAACAACACCGGAACAACGCCAGTTCTTAATTATCCAAAAGATTTTCCCTATTATGAGACAGGCGGTCTACCAGTCCCTGTTAGAAACGGGTAATTTTGGCAAGAAAAGAGAAGTCTATGTTGCTGAACGTCAACAAATTGAAACACACTACAAAGTTTCTGTTGCCTTAGCATCAACATTCATCCATGCCATTTTACCCGATGATTTCACATTAAAGCCAACCCTTTTATCACTCGCTAAACACGAAAAAGTTAGCAAGTATATCTTAGCAAAACTAGACAAATATTTTGCACAACAATCAGCAAAACTAATTCACAAAATAACAGGAGATATCACACCAGAAACGTTTAAAAATGCAGAAACCTTGTGGATTATCGGCCTTTCTGGCACACCGTTAGATCACTACCTATTATTCAGTCGAAATAAACTAAAAACACTATCTAGCAAGAAAAAAGAAAAGGCATTTAAAAATGTTTGGAAATACTTAAAACCACGTGTTAATCACCACATCCGAGTCGCCATCAACAGAACCATTCAAGGGTTTGCCAAGTTAGCTGCGCCCAAGATCAGCACACCGATCTTTGTAGCAGCCGCACATTCGATCAACAATAAGGCAAATGGAATTCGGTTACTAACAACAGGTGCAGGATATTACGCAGGCAATATGATGTGCCCTATTCCCTTTGTCGGTGGCGCTATGATTGCTGGGGGAACCTATTGGCTCACAAGTGGGTTGTTATATTCAGCTATTCCAAATGGGCTATCAAAAGCTAATACTGAGTTAGACAAAATAATAGCCCAACAAATAAAGCTGTTTGCCAATAACTATACCAATAGCATCTTGCCATTAACTGCTGAAGAGTATGCTCTATACCACTTAAATCCAAAGCCATCAGCACTTGAAATTTATCTGTTTTCTGATGATTATGACTTAAAAGACAAGCTTAAATCAGAAAAAGTAATCGGTTCTTTCCTCAAAGATTTAGCGCATTTCTTAAAAAAACCGGTATCGGTTCTCCTGTCCAAAAATTTGCCAAAAGTCCCTCTTGACATGAACAATATCGATGAACTCGATTTCATCAATACACTCACCAAACAAAAATCAACGCTTCCTTCTGAAACACAGATGCGACTTGAGTTTTATCGCTTTGCTGTTGCTTTAGACCAACATCAACAAAATTTGGATCTTTTTCACCAATCAAATTCATATCTATCTCAATTCCTATCCTATATTAGGGGTTACCAAAAGAACCCTCCTAAACTTCCAGACAAATATCAAAGCAAGCTTAATCAACTAACGCAATATCCGTCCTATGCGATTCATCAAGCACAATTAGATTTAGCATCAGAAAACAGGGAAACAACCGAAACAGAAATCGCAACATTATCTCGAGAATATCTCGAAGAAGCCCGCGATGTGCTTTCTAAAATAGATAAAGCTAAACAGGTGATAACCTGCGCAGAGGATCTTGAGAGTTTAGCACAGTCCCTGCCCTACGATCAGTATGTAAAGACTCTGGATCAAATTATATCAACCAATGAAAAACCAACGATTTCCTTAACCGTTCCAAGAAGAAATGAGAGTTTAATAAAAACAGAAGCACAGAACCTTTTTGAACGATATCAGTCTTATCTAAAACGAAATCAAGACAGTCAAGATAAGTTAATTGATACATTTGCTCAATATGGGATGGAAGCCTATATGCTGGCTCATTTTTATCAAGAGATAGTTAGAAAAAATCCCTATGTCTTTGACGGCCGAGACCTTAACCAACTCAATCTATCGGATATGGTTCTTGTAGCAGACCGCTTTAATAACCTGCGCTTAAACATGGTTACAGATTCTGAACAAAAAACCTATATTGATAGAAACAGAAATGAGCTTGCTCAATTTTATAGATCAACCTCATTCAAAGATAACGCCGTATGGACATACAGCTCATTGATTAAAGAATACCAGAAGAAACAATTTAAATTTTAATCCAAGAGCACCTTGTAAAGTAATTTTAACTCTCAACAAATCTTCATAGCTAAGATAATTTAACATAAATCCGACATAAAAAAATCTGCATAGGACTAAAGTCCGTCATTCTCGGCTTTTTATGTCGAACTGAGGTTAATTTAGAATTGTTATTTCACTCAAGCATATTTCCAAAGACAATAATCTCTTCACGATCAAGTAGATCAGAAGCTTGCAAATTAGAGGAAAAAAAGTAGTTGCAAAATTTCTCGCTATTTTCTTTATCAATGGGCCCTGTTTAATAATGAGATGTTTACCATATATTATTTCATTACCTAGACTTAAGAAAATAAAAAACAAGGCCCCCAATTGGGGGCCTTGTCGGTCATTCTATTGAAAGCTTGAGAATTAATAGCCTTCGCGTTCCAAACGTTTACGCATTAATTTACGGAAACGGCGGACAGCTTCAGCTTTCTCACGTGCTTTTTTAATGGATGGCTTTTCAAAGTGACGACGCATCTTCATTTCACGATAGATGCCTTCACGTTGCATTTTCTTTTTAAGAACACGCAAAGCTTGATCCACGTTATTATCACGAACTGTAACTTCCACTAAAATCAACCCCTTTCTATTTTAGATTTTGCAATATACTTGCCTTTTAAATATATAGATCATTTATCTTTTTTTCAAGCCTGACGCTGTATAAGTTCATAAGAAATAAGACTCAAGCAACCGCTGATTTGTATCGAGTCATCCGTAAAAACAACATTCCGCTCGCAATAAGGGTAAAGCAAAGCCCCCCCATAAAACACCCTGTCGATCCAATAATATCCGACAAATGCCCGGCCAAAGAATTTCCAATCAGAACAGCAATACCCGACGAAAAATAATAGATTGCAAAGGCTGTCCCTCGAAGTTCAGCCGGAGTTGACTCAGCAACAAGCGTTGACAAAATACCTTGAGTCATCCCCATGTGCAATCCAGCCAACATCGCCGCAATAGCAACCCCAACAATATCATGCGTCATAAGGAATACAACATTAGTCGCCACTAAAACTAAGATTCCCCGAAATAATAAGTTATTTAGATTGTGTCGATTGGCCATTTTTCCAATTGGATAAACAACACCTGCATGTACTAAATCCATCCCCACAATAAGCAGGGGCAGAAATTCAACTGGCCAGCCCACATCCTTGGCACGGATATTAATAAAAGCCTCACTAAAACGAGCCAGCATCAAAACAAAAGCAACAATCAACAAAGACCAGAAACTGGATGGCAAATATTTGATATCTGAAAACTGCCATCTCATTGACCGCTTGGGTAGTTCATGAGAAATATTTGGTTGCTTTACAAAGATAAGCAATAAAACGAATGCAATTAAGGCAGGAATTGCTGATAATGTAAAGATTAATCGGTAATCATAATCTGTCACAGAAACAAGGACAGCTGCAATAATTGATCCGAATACAGCACCACACGTATAAAGTGCTTGGCGCAAACCATAACTTTGACCACGATGCAGATTTTGAGATATGTCGGCAATTAAAGCATCCGTGGGTGATGATCGGATCCCTTTAGATAATCGGTCAATTGACCGGGCAGCAAAGACCCAAGTAACACTTGACGCCGCAGCAAAGATAAATTTAACCAAGATGGAAAGGCAAGATCCCAAAGCAATTAACGGTTTTCGTGACTTAAAAATATCACTGGTTACGCCAGAAAACACTTTAGAGAAAAAAGCTAAAGAAATCGCAACACCTTCGATCATCCCAAGTTTTGCACGTGATGCGCCTAACACATCTACAATAAAAATTGGCAACAACGAAAATACCATTAGGGATGAAGTACTCCAGAAAAAACTCATCCATGAAACCGCCCATAAACTGTGGCGAGATTCCGACTCGTTCAGTTCCTGACTATCGAATAGTGACTTGAATCCCATAGGATTCCTCCATTGCCCGTTTTCCTTGACTATAGCAGAGATTGACCTATTCAGAAACTGCTTTTATCATTAACGATCAAACTAAAACATAATAGAACCTGATCAGGCAAAACCTCCCATCATAATTTTCAAAAACCAGTTGACGATCTGGGCAATACACGTTATTAATAATGACATGTGGCGGGAATAGCTCAGTTGGTTAGAGCGCAAGATTGTGGCTCTTGAGGTCGCCGGTTCGATCCCGGTTTCTCGCCCCATTCATTTCAAAGATTACATCAATGACTAATCCTAAAATTCTGAATATTATGCTAAGTCGTGGCAGAGGCGGTATTGAACAAGCCTTTATCAACATTGCGACCATGATTGGCAAACATACAGACTATGATCAGATGGCCGTCCTTGATCTGAAATCCCCCCTATCCCTACCAGATACAATTGCACAAAAACGAATAAAGCAGTTTGCTGACTGGGATCCTATTGGGCTTTGTATGCTCAGAAAAACAGTCACGCAATATAAACCTGACATTATTTTATGTCACGGCAATCGCCCCCTTAAGATGATGCTAACCTTACGAAGATTTGGACTTGTATCCGGTCGGATCATTGGTTTTTGTCATAACTATAGCGTTAAACATCTCATCAAGGCTGATGCTATTCTTGCAGTATCTCAGCATATGATCGATGATCATCTGACCCCCGCAGGATTCCCCAAAAATAAGGCGTTTCATTTGCCTAATATGATTGATCTGACAAACGTTAATCCTGTTAAGCTCAAACCAAAAACGGAGACCTTGATTATTGGAGCCATGGGGCGGTTCGTAAAGAAAAAAGGCTTTGAAGATTTTATCCAAGCGATTGGTTTTTTGAAAAACAAAATCAAGCTTAAAGTGATCATTGGGGGCTCAGGCCCCGAAGAAGCGCATCTAAAAGCATTGACTCAAAAACTGGGCCTTGACGACATCATTGAGTTTGTAGGATGGGTACACGACAAACGCGCCTTTTATGATCAACTGAACGTTTTTTGCGTTCCCTCCCGCGAAGAACCTTTTGGCATTATTGCTTTGGATACCCTCGCTTATGGCTGTCCCCTTATCTCTACCCGTGCAAAAGGACTCGCTGAAATTCTAGAGGGGCAAGAAGCTGCCCTATTGTGTGAGGTAAACAATCCAGAAAGTCTAGCCCAAGCTATCGGTCAAATAAGTGATTGTTCAGACGACCAGATCAGGAAAATGCAACACAATGGTCTAAATTTAGTCCAGGGATACAGTATGATGACAATAGGCAATCGTTTCAAAGAATTTTTTTCAGAAAAAAACTATCATTGATTTTTTATTTATTGGAACATAAATATAATTGTTCTCATTGATTTTCCTACAAGGAATAAGGAACGAAATCAGTACTTAACACGTGAGCGACGATGTGATACGACCTGAAAAGACAATAAAGCCACGTGAATACGTGGCTTTATTGTAGGATGGATTCTAAGAGTTACATACGAACCCAACGCGAGCCATTCCATCGCTCTCTTTTAGTATTATTGATACGCACATCCCCAACTTGAGGTTGGCTTAAAGATTCAAGTTCTCTTGATCCCTGTTGCTGAACCTGAGATTGCCCTGATCCTTGCTGTTTACGAAGTTCTTCTTGAGCTTTAGCTTGACGCTCTAGTTCTTGCTGTTTACGAAGTTCTTCTTGAGCTTTAGCTTGACGCTCTGCTTCTTGCTGTTTGCGAAGTTCTTCTTGAGCTTTAGCTTGACGCTCTGCTTCTTGCTGTTTGCGAAGTTCTTCTTGAGCTTTAGCTTGACGCTCTGCTTCTTGCTGTTTGCGAAGTTCTTCTTGTTCATCAACAACAGGAACAAATGCTTGAAAGTGATATGGGTTATAATATAAACGTGCTATTCTCGTTGCCCCATCTGGAATATATTGGTGAGAAAGATGAATATTACCATCTACTAATGGTTTTTTACGGTCAGCCCATGTATAGATTTGCACGCCAATATTATTCAGATACGCAATTGCATCGATTGCTGTGAAGTTTTGGCCTATATCATCGTGATTAACACCACCATCTGGTGCAAACGCCATCATTTCATTATTATCTATATAGGTATTAACATAAGCCAAAAATGCAGCGCTTGACATGCACCGTTGTCTGAAAGCTTCCCATATTGCATTTTCTTTTCTTTGTAATTCCGCCTTTTGTAAATCTGGAGGCAAATCTTCCGTCTTTCCGCCATTCTCTTTTAAGATACGATTTCTCTCTTCTTCGAGATCATCTATCTTTTGTCTAGCTTGTATATACTCATCATAACCAATTGCTTTTCTTACTGTAGCAGATAGTTGTTCCGGGTTATGCGTTGCAGAAAGAATGTCGTTCCCAACCATCCAACGAACAAGAGAACTATTTTTCTTTTCACGCAACAACTTTGCTTGTTCAGCTGCATTCAACCCCATTGAGTTAAAGAAACAAGCCATATTGCTTCCTGAGACATTCTGAACCTTATATTGTTTTCCACCAAGAGAAAAATCACCCCAAGGCGCCCCAGTTTCATTAACAGGGGTAGTATGCTGCTGAGGTAAGTCTCGTGCTTGCTCAACAAAGATAGCATCCCAATCCTGATCACGCAACGGATCATCAGATGAATACACAGAAGAAATAGAAAGCCCTAATAAAAGTGATAGAGTTGAAATACGCATTTTTTTAAATCCTAAAAATTATACACAATAATGATATGGTCCTTTCCCCCTCAAAAATCAAATATAATTCTAGTTTTTTATAAAAAAATTACAAATAAAGCTAATACGTTGATTATATTAAATATCCTCTAGGAATGGATAGTCCGTATACCCTTCTGATCCCGAACCATAAAAAGTCTTAGAATTCGGCTCGTTTAGGATAGCACCACCTTTAATACGGTCGACAAGATCCGGATTAGC
Source organism: Candidatus Paracaedibacteraceae bacterium (assembly GCA_019636055.1). Lineage (NCBI taxonomy): Bacteria > Pseudomonadati > Pseudomonadota > Alphaproteobacteria > Holosporales > Candidatus Paracaedibacteraceae > Candidatus Paracaedibacteraceae bacterium. The sequence continues at coordinate 139,830 of JAHBYH010000003.1, read as the reverse complement.
AATATAACTTTTACCAAAGGCAATCGCATCTGCTTTACCATCCAATAATAACATCTCGCCCAGATCAGATGTCATCCCTTCATTGGCAATATAAACACCGCCAAATTTTTCTTTCATCATAGGACTTAGACTATTTTCAGCAACATACTCACGAGCACAAATAAAAGCAAGACCACGCTTACCTAATTCCTGAGCCACATAACCAAATGTCCCGGCAAGATCCGAGTCTCCCATACTATGAGAATCTCCACGTGGTGCCAAGTGCATTCCAACACGCCCGGCTCCCCAGACTGAAACAACAGCATCTGTTACTTCCATCATCAGTCTTGCGCGATTTTCAACAGGCCCACCATACTCATCTGTGCGGTGGTTTGAACAATCCTGCAAAAATTGATCCAACAGATAACCATTAGCACCGTGTATTTCAACACCGTCAAAGCCAGCCTTTTGTGCATTGATTGCCCCCAAACGATAGGATTCAACAACAGCTGGAATCTCATCAAGACTTAAAGCTCGTGGCTCAGGGAACGGTGTAATTGGGCGCACTAAACTGACATGTCCTTCTGCTGCGATAGCACTCGCGGATACGGGTTGTTTGCCATCCAGATACATCGAATGGGAAATACGACCCACATGCCAGAGTTGAAGGAATATACGCCCGCCTCTATCATGCACAGCAGCTGTCACCTGTTTCCAGCCGTTGACCTGTTCATCAGACCATATCCCCGGTGTATCCGGATAACCAACGCCCATGGGATCAACCGAAGTTGCTTCTGAAATAATCAATCCAGCACTTGCTCGCTGTGCATAATACTCGGCCATTAATGGGTTAGGCACGCGCTTACCGCCACCTGCACGGCACCGAGTCAACGGCGCCATCACAATACGATTTGGAAGAGTTAATTCACCCACGACAAGTTCCGATAGAAGTTTCATTGATTTTTCCTAAAAACAGTTTTTTTAATCATATATCCTGATCCCACCAAATAACAAGCGTATCCACAAAGCCCCTAAAAATACTGACGCTTTAGGTTCATAACAAATCGGATTACTTCTGCCACAGCTTGGTAATGCTCTGGCGGAATTTCTTGTTCTAGATCAACGCTGGCATACAAAGCACGCGCCAGCGGTGGGTTTTCATAAATGGGAACCTCTTTCTCTTTAGCCAACTCCCTAATTTTTAAGGCAATATTATCGACCCCCTTAGCAACAACAACTGGGGCATTCATGGTTTCGGAATCATATTGAATCGCAACAGCAAAGTGAGTTGGGTTTGTGATAATGGCTGTTGCTTTACCTACAGCTTCCTTCAAATTCTGCTTGATACGTTGCTCTGCTATTTGACGGCGTTTCCCCTTAATTTGAGGATCCCCTTCAAGATTTTTATGTTCACGCTTAACTTCATCTTTGGTCATACGCAAAGACTTCAAGAGTTCAAATTTCTGGAACAAATAGTCCATTATAGAAATAATCGCCATGGCTGAGACCACAATTACGATTGACCGCGTTACATAAGTCCCAATTATTCCTAGGACCTTATCCACCGGCAAATAAATCATCCCGGCAACTTCATCTAACTTTCCCCGAAAAAAGATATATAGCGCCATCCCCACAATCGTGATTTTGAATAGTCCCTTAATAAACTCCACAATAGATTTTTTTGAAAATAGACGCTTAAATCCTTTCATCGGTGATAACTTCCCCAAATCCATTTTCAAGGCTTGAGTTGAAATTGCAAATTTTGTCTGAAAAAACCCTCCGGCCAAGGCTGCTGCCATATAAAATCCAAGCAACGGTAAACTTAGCAAAAAGAAATCAAAGATAATCTGCCACAACAATTCACTGATTGTCGCCGGATCCACAGAAAATTGATCAGGTGATGATATGTATTGCGTGAAATTCTTACGGAATTTTTGCCCAACATACCAAGCAAACATCATGATTGTCAGCCCGGCAGTCCCCAACATCATCCAATGAAGAACCTCACGAGAATAAGCAATCTGCCCCTTTTTGAAGGCTTCGTCTATCCGATGTTGAGTCGGTTCCTCAGTCTTGGAACTCTCGTCTTCTTCACTGCCTTCAGCCATTGCCTATCCCTTGTAAAAAATTGCGAAAATGATCCATAAAAACAATCATGATCGTACTAACAATTGCAGCTAATAACATAAATCCAAGGAACACTTGAACCGGCATGAACATAAAGTAAACCTGCATCTGTGGCATCAATCGACTGACAAGCCCTGTACTCACATTTAATAATGTCCCCACAATCATTACAGGAAAAGCAAGTTTAACCCCTAGCCAGAAACTATCAGCAACCACGTTTACCATAGCCTTGGAAAAATCACCGATCAAAACAGGACCTTGCATGGGAAAAATCTCATATGAATGAACAAGACCTGCAAAGATTAAATAATGCGCATTCGTTGCAAACATCAACGCCGTTGCCCCAAACATCAAAACCGTACCGATTGCTGTATCTGACGTCCCCAGCGATGGGTTCAAAAGGGATGCACCAGATAAAGATGTATGCAACCCGATAATATTTCCTGTCGTCTGAAGTGCATCCAATAGGATTCGCGTCATTATCCCTAAAAATAAGCCAAAAAATATCTCGCGACATATATAGAGAACTGTCAGAGGCGACAAGAATTCTTTGACAGGAACTCCCTTTGAAACAAGGGGAGCTAAAACCAACGTTACAACAAAAGCCGTTATCAACCGAATGCGAGGAGACACAAAACTTTCCCCAATGCCGGGAAAGAATAGAAATAGACCACTCAGCCGCATAAACACAAAAAAATATTCGTAAATTTCTTGGAAATAAAAAGTATACGTCATTGGCGATCAGTAATATGTCCGTAAAGTTCATGAGTCAAACTTGACAAAGTTGCCCCAATAAATGGCATAGAAAAAGCAATAACAACAAATAAAACAATCATTTTGGGAACAAATGTTAATGTAGTTTCTTGGATCTGAGTTAATGCTTGAAACAAAGAAATAATGACACCGACAACCAAGGCTGCTAATAACAGTGGTAACGAGATCTTCACAATTGCGATCATCGCATGATCAAGAATTTCTAAGACTAATTCTGGTGTCATAAAATTTACTCAATATTTTTATGAAATTCACTAGTTTAATCTTGACACAGACAACAAAAAAACGATAGATGTAGTAAGATAATTAACGCAGTCTTCAAGACTGTGTTCTTTTTGTGTTTTCTTTTAAACAGAAAGTTTAAAATATGTTTGCAATAATTAAGACCGGTGGTAAGCAATATAAGGTCGCTGAGGGGGACGTTATTCGTCTCGAAAAACTCGACGCCCAAGCCGGCAGCAAAGTTGAATTTACAGATGTTGTTCTTGTCAATGATGGCAAGAAAGACCATATCGGTGAACCAACTGTCGCTGGCGCCACAGTAACAGCAACTGTCGAAGAACAGATGCGTGATCGTAAAGTGATTGTTTTCAAGAAGACCCGTCGACACAACTATCGTCGCAAAAAGGGTCATCGCCAACACTTGACAGTTGTCAAGATTACAAAAGTGGCACTTGGAAAGTAATCCGGATATAAAGGAGTAAGTCTATGGCACAGAAAAAAGCTGGTGGTAGTTCCCGTAACGGTCGCGATTCAATTGGTCGCCGCCTTGGTGTAAAAAAGTTTGGTAATGAACATGCAATCGCTGGAAACATCATTGTTCGTCAGCGTGGCACAAAGTTCCATCCAGGTCAAAACGTTGGCATGGGTAAGGATCACACACTGTTCGCCCTTATTGATGGCACAGTGACATTCCATTCAGGAGTTAAAAACCGCTCCTACGTTTCGGTTATCCCAACCGTTTAATAGAGATTTTGAAAACACAAAAAGCAACTCTAGCCGCCCAATTGGGCGGTTTTTTTATATACTAATGACATCCTCTTCTAAACCATGTAAGTCAGCATCCCTGATATCAGACTGATAACCATAATAAAAATCTCACTGAAGTATGGGATCGTCATCTCCGACGAGCAAAGCTAGGATTTCGAAGAAAGCCTGAGCTTGGATTGATTGGAGGTTCACGCTTTCTTATGGTTTCCTGAATTGTATCTTTACATTATGCCTTAAAAAGTGTGAAAAACCGACTTGAATAACTATAGTACAAGCAACACCGTTGTGATGCCAAATTGCTAATATGAATGACTATGCTTTACAAAAAACAAATAAAAATTATATAAGAAGCATATTTTATTAATCATAATTAATAATTACTATAAAAAATAATATTTAACCACACTTCTTCATAGTTAAATATTATTTTTTAACACTACTATATTCATAATTAACCCTTTATTAAAGAACATGATAAGAAACTTGACTTATAGTAAATTTTTATTTGTGTTTTAGTATGAAGATATTTCTTATTGTACCAAGCCTATTAACAAGTCAATTATGGGCAGCAACTCAAACATCAAATTTTACAGTAACAGCAACAGTTAATGCAAATTGCACTATTGTTACAAACAATCTGGATTTTGGCAATTATCTGGGCGCTCAAATAGACGCATCAACAACGATGACAATTAACTGTACAAACGGTACCCCTTATACAGTTGCTTTAAATATAGGAACAGGATCTGGAGCAACTTATGCAAATCGGATTTTAACATCCGGCGCATCAACCATGAATTATAACTTATTTACCGATACAGTCAGAACAACTGTTTGGGGGGACGGGACATCCTCATCCCAGCTCAATAATGGCACCGGATCAGGCACAAACCAAACATTAACCGTTTATGGAAGACTACCAGGCTCACAGACACCAACAAGCGGGACATATACAGATACAGTCACGGCAACAGTTACTTATTAGGGGGGTTAAAATGAGATGGACCATCTTAGTTTTCTTAATTAAACAGGCAACAACCTTTGCAGCAACGACGATTAGCCCTGTCCTATTAAAAATTACGCCTAATAATAAAATAACATCTTTCGAAATAAGAAATTCCAATACCACAAACATCAGCTTCCAGATTGATATTTGTGATTGGGATAATTGTCATATCGACAAAATAGGCAGTATTGATCCCAATTGGATCATATCCCCAAAAATTATAAGTATTCCACCAAATGGTAAACAAATAATCCGTTTAACTCAACGCAACATATCATCTCAGGCTACAGAACAAAAAAAGCGCCTCCTTGTGCGTGAAATTGAGACAACACCAAATCAAAAGGGCATAAAAATAAAAAGCAACTATAGCATTCCGCTATTTGCGCGCAATACAAAACCTCAGATTGATAAAAAACCTTATATAAAAGCAAATGGTGACATCCTAGTTATCACGAATGAATCGAATACATTCATTACCTTAGGAAGATTGTATAACAGAGAGAATTCACTTGTTATCGGTGGTTACGTCCCAGCTCATGAATCAAAGACTGTGAAATTACCATTCAGTATTGTGCACGGATCTTATAAACTGGATTATCAAATTGATGATACGAGCAAGACTCTTTCTTTTTAACGCCATTAATTTTATGATCAGCATTCAGGTCCATGCTGAAGAACTATTAGTAATAGCAACCATCAATAATAAACCATGCCAAGAGATTATCCCTGTAACTCGGGCAAATGACAAAATCATTCTGAATCCACATGCCATCGCAAAATGCCAGATTGAAACACCCGAACAATTCTTATCTATAGAGAAATCAAAGTATTCGCTGAACGAAAACAACCTTGATTTAAAAATAACTCTTGATGATCATCAAGTTTCCCCAACTATTTATAGTTCAGTCACAAATGTTAATACGACTGAAAAAACATACGCTTTTGGCCTTAACTATGATGCCGTTCAATCAAACTCAAACCACTACACAAACACATCAGCACTTCCCGAAGTCCTTCTTTTTACACCAAGCGGTATTTTTCGCAACTCAAACCTAATATCACAAACGAATCACACTCATAAGTCAATAAGACTTGAAACAAACTATATTACCGAGTTTCCATCCAGCGCAACGCGATTAAGAGTTGGAGATGGTATTACACGATCCAATACATGGGCAACCACCAATCGGGTTACCGGTGTACAGCTTGGGACTAATTTTAGTAATCAACAGAATTTTATCTACTACCCTATTCCATCCATCAAGGGTAATTCAGCCTTACTAACCCCCATAGATGTCTTTGTCAATTCATCTAAAGTTTATTCCAGTACAATCAATCAAGGCCCCTATGAAATTCAAAATATCCCGGTAATTACAGGAGCAGGTGACATAGCCGTTGAAACCACCGATCTTTTAGGCCAAAAAATCTATGTTGATGCCCCATATTACGTTTCACCGGATCTCTTAAAAACAGGGCTCCATGACTATACCCTCGAAGTCGGCAAAGTCAGAAATAACTATGGCATTAAAAGTAATTCGTACGGCCAAGCGGTCGGTCTTGTTACGCATAGATATGGTTTTTCGGATAATTTCACCCTAGAGAATAATGTTCAGGCCTCATCCAATACGAAAATCTATGGCATCACACCTACTGTACTTTTGGGGAATGTCGCAGTCCTTAGCGCAACCGGCGCCATAAGTCGAACGCATCAAGATACAGGCAAACTTGGTCAAATCTCCCTACAAAGAACATCTAAAACAGTAAGTTTTGGTGTGAATATATTACGGCAAACAAATAAATTCAGAGATATAGGTTCAATTAACAGCCAACATCCTTTAAAACTGAATATCCAAAGCTATGTTAGTTATACTCATGAATCTTTTGGGTCTGTTTCAGTCAGCTATACCAGTCAACATCGCTTTTATTCAAAGAAAACCCGTATTATAACAGCTTCCTATCAAAAAAACTTTGGTAATGGCTATCAAGTTTTCATTAATGGCAATGGTCAGATTGGTGGAAAAGGTAAAACAATCATGATCGGCATAACGAAATCTTTTGATCATGGATTCAGCGCACAGGCAACAACGAGCCGAACAGGGAACGAGCAGCGAGCCAGAATTAGTGCACAAAAAAATAGCACATCTATTTATGGCGCCACTTATGGTGGGAGTATTTCTCGTGAGAACAAGACAATGACAGGTGATGCAAGCCTCGCCTATCGTAGCCCATACGGAGATATATCATTACGAGGAAATAAATATAAAAACTCCCATTTAACACAAGCTGGGGCATCCGGGAGCCTAATCTGGTCATCGGGCGGAATATCACCCCACCAAAAAATCACATCAAGCATTGCTATCGTTAAAGCAGCAAACACACCAGATATTCCCATTAAACTCAATAATCAAATCATAGGCAAAACAGGGCAATCAGGCGCATACGTTTTACCTAATGTGACGACCTATTCAACAAACACGGTCAATTTAGATACTCAAGAAATCCCAATTCAGCTGACTATTCCTGAAGATCGAACAAGTTTCTTTACCGATGCGCAAGGCGCCTATCTTATCAGTTTTGGATTACAATCCCCGCAAAGCCACCTCACACAAGTAATTAAGTCCGATAGCAATGAACCACCCGAACCCGGCACACAAATTGCTTGGTCAACTGGCGACGTTACGTTAGTCGGTTTTAACGGTGAATGCGAAATACCTGATTCAGTACTTATGTCCACAGGAACCATAACATCTAACAACAAAACCTGCATTATTTCACCCATAGGAGAATATCAAAGTGGTCATATTACTACTACTGTTCTGTGTCACCCCTAGTTGGGGATTACAAGCCACCTGTTCAGCATCAACAAGTGGGATTAATTTCGGAATATATGATAATACATCTGCTTTACCAACCAATACGAGCGGAACAGTTTCTGTAACCTGTCAAGCACCAATTGCCGGACTATTGATAAGCTACAGCGTCTCATTTAGTGCTGGAAACGGCACAATCCCTCAACGAAAACTCAATAATGCGTCAAGTCAATTAAACTATAATTTATATAGAGATTCAGGATATAGCGTAATATTAGGCAATACTTCAGGACAGTTAATTACAGGGGGAATGCTGTTAACACTCCTCAATATCCCCGTGACTAACAACCATACATATTATGCACGATTACAACCCAGCCAACCTGCAATACCGGGTACTTATTCAGATACCATCACCATGACAGTCACATTTTGAAACTGGATTTTTACTATCTAATCAGATACTCTCAACAATATGTTTTCATTCCAAAAGATAATATAATACCATGACTGTCATTACTCGTTTTGCTCCCTCTCCGACTGGTTACTTGCACATAGGCGGAGCGCGTACAGCTTTATTTAACTATCTATTCGCCAAACATCATGGCGGAAAATTCATGTTACGCATCGAAGATACAGACCGAGCACGCTCAACCCCAGAAGCGGTTGACGCCATTCTTGACAGTATGAAATGGCTAGCACTTGATTGGGATGATGAAACGGTTTATCAGTTCTCACGCGCAGACCGTCATGCTGCTGTTGCAAAACAGTTACTTGCAGAAGGAAAAGCTTATTATTGCTATTGTTCACCCGAAGAACTAGAAAAAATGCGCGAACACGCCAAGGCAAATAATCTGCCGCCACGATACAACGGATTATGGCGCGATCGCGATCCATCCGAAGCCCCTGCAGGCGTTGCCCCTGTTATCCGATTCAAAGCACCACAAGACGGAGAAACCGTAATTGACGACCTGGTTCAAGGAACAGTTCGCATTCAAAATACACAGCTTGATGATATGGTTCTCTTACGTGCCGACGGCACACCAACATACATGCTATCTGTCGTCGTTGATGACCATGATATGAATATCACGCATATTATCAGGGGCGACGATCACCTAACAAATGCATTCCGCCAATATCATTTATATAAAGCCTGCGGATGGGATGTTCCAACTTTCGCTCATATTCCGTTAATTCATGGCGCGGATGGAGCGAAATTATCAAAACGTCACGGAGCACTGGGCGCAGAAAACTATCGTGATATGGGGTTTCTCCCCGAAGCCATGTGCAACTACTTACTCCGCCTTGGCTGGAGTCACGGTGATGATGAAGTTATCACACGAACCCAAGCGATTGAATGGTTTGATACAGATTCTATTGGAAAGTCCCCGGCCCGATTTGACATGGCAAAACTGACGAATCTTAACGCTCATTATATACGTGAGGCAGATAATACCAGACTTATGGATTTGTGTAAGCCTTTGATTGAAAACACGCTCCAGCTCAAGTTGGCGACCGAACAGTATGACCGCATCTTACGGGGCATGACCGGCCTTAAGCAGCGTGCAAAAACAATCCTTGAATTAGCAGAGAATTCATTGATTTATGTACGCCTAGCAGAACATGATGAAAAGGCGCTGAAATTTGTCACACCTGCATCAAAAGCGTTGGTTACAGAAGTAATCGCTGATCTAGAGAATTTTGATGATTTCACAGAACAAGGCCTAGATGCACTGATTAGAACAACGGCTGAACGCCTAGGTGAAAAGCTTGGCAACTTAGCCCAACCGTTACGCGTCGCCTTAACAGGAAGCACCGTCTCACCGAGTGTCTTTGAAGTTATGGCGGTCTTGGGCAAACATGAAAGTTTGACGAGATTAAGAGCTTTTATCAATACTGTTGCCACATGAGGGAGAGATGATGATGCGGTCTCCCCTTTTCTTTTTCGGATATGGTTATGTGGCACAATACATGGCCAAATTACTTCCTGAATTCCCTCATATGGGAACAACTCGTCAGAATTTCCCTGACTTAACGCCTGAAATTCTTGACCAATTTGATCACTTTTTGATTTCTATTCCGCCCAACGAACATGGTGATGTTGTCCTACAAACCTATAAAGACTACTTCAAATCACGCACAAAACCTATTCGATGGATTGGATACTTATCCACGACGGGGGTTTATGGTGACCATAGCGGAGGCTGGATCAATGAAACAACCCCAGCAACCCCATTAACTAACCGATCAAAATGCCGACTTTTAGCCGAACAGCAATGGCAAGGTACAGGCCTTCCTGTCAAAATATATCGTTTATCAGGGATATACGGTCCTGGACGTTCAACTCTAGATCGAATCATAACAAGTGACATACAGATTATTGAAAAACCAGGTCATTACTTTAATCGAATTCATGTTGATGATATTTGTCGGATCCTCATTGCAAGCGTCGATTCTCATCACAATTTATTTAATTTAGCAGATAACCTACCCTCTGAACTAAGTGATGTATATCGATATGCCTATCAGTTATTAAATAAAACTGCTCCCGATAGCATCCCCTTTGACCAAGCAGCACTGTCCCCCATGATGAGAGAATTCTATTCAGAAAACAAACGGATAGATAATCGTCTTATTAGGGAAATTTTAACACAAGATCTGTTATACCCAACATATAAAGAAGGGTTGCAGCAATGTCTAAATCACCAAAGAAAATCAACTTAGCCTTACAGGGAGGCGGCGCACATGGGGCTTTCACGTGGGGTGTTCTTGACCGACTTTTAGAAGAAGACGATCTTGAAATAGAAGGCATCAGTGGCACCAGTGCAGGCGCAATGAATGCCGTTGTGCTTGCCGAAGGAATGATAGATGGCGGTCGCGAGGGTGCAAAATCTGCATTACAGTCATTTTGGTGGGAAATCAGCTTATTAGGCAGCGTTTTTAATCCAATCAAAAAAACACCGAGCGAGAAAATAGAAGATCCGTGGAATTTAGACTGGTCTTTAAGCTACACCTATCACGAGTTGATGAGTCGCATCCTATCTCCGTATCAAAGCAATCCTTTAAATATAAACCCGTTAAAATGGGTCTTAGAAAAAAAACTAAACTTCAAAAAACTCTGTGATAGCCCGATCAAACTCTTTATTGCAGCAACATCTGTCACAACAGGGCGTGCCCGGATATTTAAACATGACGAAGTTACATTAGATAGTTTACTTGCATCAGCCTGCATCCCTTTTATATTTCAAGCAATAAAAATTGACGATGATTATTATTGGGACGGGGGATACATGGGAAACCCAGTGCTATGGCCATTAATTTACAAATGCTCTAGTGAAGATATCCTGCTTATCCAAATCAACCCCATAATTCGCAAAGAAATTCCCTATACATCAAACGACATTATTAATCGAATAAATGAAATAACATTTAATTCGAGTTTAATCGCCGAAATGCGCGCCATTAATTTTGTTAGCCGCCTGATTGAAAAAGGTAAACTCAGTCAAGATGAGTATAAAGACGTAAAAATACACGTTATCAAGCAAGATACCACTCATTCCGACCTCAACGCATCATCTAAGCTAAATACAAACTGGTCCTTTTTTCAACACCTTAAAAATATGGGGCGTCATACCACCGAGACTTGGCTTAATGAAAATAAAAAATTTATTTCAGAAAAATCCTCAATCAATATTTTTGATACTTTCCTTAAATAATTCTTGTCTTGAATTAAGGTCTTTTTAACTTTGACAGACCTATAATAACTTACAGCCAAAAATATCAGGAGGGGCTTATGAAAATTACGCAGATGTCGTGGGATAGTTCTGCGGGTTGGAAACATATTTATGGCGATACAACTATAACACCACAACTTATCCTCTGTTTTGGCTCACGGTCAGTCCTTACTGACGAAAGCCACTATTACTACTTGCATAAAAACTATCCCAATTGCACGATCGTATGCTCTTCAAGTGGCGGCGAAATCTTAAATGATGAAGTTCACGATAACACAATTATTGCAACATTAATTGAATTTGAAAAAACAACAATTAAAGCAATGGTTCTTGATATCATATCAACAGAAATGAGTTTTGACATAGGTCAAAAAATTGCTCAGGAGTTAAATAAACCTGACCTTGCCGGCATATTTTTAATAACCGATGGATTATCCGTTAATGGCAGTCAGATTGTTAGTGGATTAAGCTCATTATTACACAACAAAATCCCCGTGACTGGGGGAATGGCAAGTGATGGTGAAAATTTTGAAAAAACTCTCGTGGGACTAAATGCACCAGCGTCATCAAACAAAGTGGTGGCCATCGGCTTTTATGGAAAAAACGTGAAAATTGGCCATGGTAGTATGGGCGGATGGGTGCCATTCGGACCAGAAAGAGAAATAACAAAGTCAAAGGGGAATATACTTTACGAGTTATCAGGTCGCCCGGCTCTTACCTTATACAAAAAATATCTAGGCGATTCAGCCGATAAACTACCAAGTGAAGCTCTGCTTTATCCCTTATCGATAAAATCAACGATTGATTCAAATGATGAAACTGTACGTACGGTTCTAGCTGTTGATGAAGAAGCCCAATCTTTAACTTTCGCGGGTGATATCCCCGAGGGAAGTGTTGCGCAGCTAATGTATGGAAACTTTGACAATCTTATCGAAGGTGCTGAAAATGCAGCTGAACAAGCAACAATTAATACAGGATCAACAGAACAGCTGGCCATTCTCATCAGCTGTATTGGGCGCCGAATGTTAATGGGGCAGAATATTAATGATGAGCTTGAAGCTATCTATTCCTATTGGAATAAAAAAATCCCCTTAACTGGTTTTTATTCTTATGGCGAGATATCACCCCATCAAAAAACAGGTGAATGTAGTCTTCATAATCAAACAATGACAATCACAACGATCGGAGAGTCATAAAATGATTAGTTTTATTCCACAAACCAATTTATTGAAAAGACAATTATCAAAATCAACTCAACCTGATGGAAATATTAACATCCAACTTCTTCTGGAACTTGTGGATCGGGCTTACCTAGAAAACATAAAAGAACGTCGACTTGCAGAAACGAATCTAAAAATTATGTCAACAGAGCTTCTTGAATCAAATCGTGAATTGAGGATCCAAACAAACGAGTTAAAGGAAAGCAAAGATCGCCTAGTAGAAGCAACAAACCAAGCATCAAAAGCTGCGCGTGTTTCTGGAATGGCTGAGGTTGCCACAAATGTAATCCATAATATTGGGAATACACTCAATAGCGTTAATACAACAGCAAGTATATTAACAGAACGTTTTAAGACGACTAAATTCAGTAATTTTGGAAAACTCGCAGCTTTATTAAATGAACACAAAGATAATTTAAATGAATTCTTTATTAATGACCCCAAGGGAAGATTGGTACCACAATATATCCTTGAGTTATCAGAGCACTGGAAAACAGAAGTTCCCCATTTAGCAAATGATCTCTATGAACTTAATAAAAACATTGATCATATCAAAGACTGTATCGCCCTTCAGCAATCTATGGCTAAGAACGCCGGAATGCTTGAGCCGACAAATCTGTCAAAAATCATTGATTCAATTATTGAATTACAATTGAAAGAAATCAGATCAAGCGCGATACAAATAGAAACACAATATGCAACACTACCCTCGTTAATGCTAGATCGAATAAAGATTTATCAGATTTTCGTTAATCTACTGCAAAATGCACGCCAATCCATCATTATAAATAAGTCTGAAAACCGCGAAATAAAAGTCTCTATTCACTCAGATAACAGCAGTTTTGTCACTGTTTCAATCACAGACACAGGGGGTGGCATTAGTCCGGACAACTTAAAAAAAATCTTTTCTCATGGGTTTACCACGAAAAAAGATGGTCATGGTTTCGGACTTCACTACTGCGCCAATGCCGCTAATGAAATGGGCGGAAAAATTTCAGTTGATAGCCCCGGCGAAGGATTAGGAGCAACATTTACATTAACCCTCCCTTATCAGCAGGTAGATACTTATGGAGACCCAAATGCAGCCTAGTCAGAAATATAGAATTCTTATTATTGATGATAACCCTGCAATTCATGAAGATATTCGTCGTGTCCTGAAAGAAACAAAACAGAATATATCCGAAACTGAAACAGAACTCTTTGGGACCCCAAGACAACTCCCCAATGTGAATGGCCCAAAACTTGAGATTGATTCAGCCTACAATGGTGTGGATGGCTATAAAATGGTCATTGACGCATATGAAGCAAAAAATCCATACGCTCTTGCTTTTGTTGATGTTCGGATGCCCCCTGGTTGGGATGGCATAAAAACCATCAAAGAATTTTGGGATAAGGATCCGGATATTCAAGTTGTTATATGCTCAGCCTATTCCGATTATTCTTGGACTGATATTATGAATGTTCTTGGTTTATCAGACAGATTGCTTATCTTAAAGAAACCATTTGAATACAGCGAAGTAAAACAACTTGTCAGCACGCTAACCCATAAGTGGTTTATTTCAAAAGAACTTGCTAAGAATCTTAAATTTCTCGAAGATACCGTTGAAAGTCGCACATATGAATTACAGAACGCACTGTCAATTGCTACAGCGACATTAGAGTCGTCTCAAGATGGCCTACTCGTTCTTGATAAAGATGGAAAAATACTAAATTATAATCAACGATTTGTACGCATGTGGCGTGTTCCGGGATCGATAATAAAAAGGATGTGTCAATTTGCGTTAAATGATCACTTGAAATCAATAGCCCATACAAATTTTCTAGAATATGACTATCCTTTTTCTAAGGTTGGTCAAAGCATCGAAGTTACTTGGGATGAAGGAAGGACATTTAGCGTTAACTTCTTTGCCTATATGGTCAATGATACCCCTCAAGGGATTCTTATTTCAACAAAAGATGAAACGCAACGCAAACTCTTTGAAAAGGAGCTCACGTATGAAGCAACACACGATTATCTAACAGGTCTACCCAATCGATTTTTACTTGTTGATCGCCTTAAGCAAGCTCTTACATTAGCTCAACGTAATTCTCGAGGTGTTGGTGTTATCTACTTTGATCTTGACCGCTTTAAATATGTTAATGACACCTTGGGACATGCCGTTGGTGACGGATTACTACAAGGAATTGCAGCGAATGTCCGAAGTATAATGCGTGAAAGTGATACATTGTGCCGTCTGGGCGGCGATGAATTTGTCGTGGTGGTCAATGATGTTGAAAATAAAGAAGACCTAACCAATTTTGTTTATAGACTCCAGCAAAGTCTTGAGAATGTCTTTATCGTTGATGATTATGATATCAGAATCGGATGCAGTATCGGCGTATCGTGCTACCCCGAACATGGTACAGATCCGGATATTCTTTTAACCAACGCCGATTCTGCTTTGTATCATGCAAAAGAAAATGGCCGAGGTTCATTTTGTATCTATAGTGCGGGTATGAGCGATAAGAATACAGCAAGCATTGAAATTGAACGACAACTGAAATATGCCTTAGACGCAGATGAGTTTCAATTATTATATCAACCAATTTTTGATGCTGAGACTGAAAAAATCGTTGGCGTAGAAACACTTTTGCGCTGGGATAATCCTGTTTTAGGGGCAGTTTCACCATCAGAATTTATTCCGATCGCTGAAAAAAGCGGTAAAATCGTTGCTATTGGGGAATGGATTATTGAGAATGTACAAAAAGAGATTACCCGATGGAAAGAACACAATTTAGATATATACGCGGCTATTAATATTTCCGGAATACAGCTCAAATCCACGGATTTCCTAAAAATATTTCATAATCTATCTAAAAACAAACAGTTCGATCTGTCGAAATTAGAAATCGAGTTAACGGAATCAATCCTGTTAGAACAAAGTGCTAACATTCTAGATAGCCTTAACGCCCTTAGATCCATGGGGATGAAAATATCACTTGATGATTTTGGAACTGGGTATTCAAGTCTGACCTACCTAAGACGGTTCCCTGTCGACAAAATAAAAATTGAACGAGCTTTTATCACTAATATTCAGAATGAGCGAGATTCCCAAGCTATCGTTTCTGCCATTATTGCCATGGCACATAAACTCGATTTAAAAATAGTTGCAGAAGGTATTGAATACCCTGAAACAATTTCAATTCTAAAAGAAATGTCATGCAATTATCTTCAGGGCTATTTATACTGCAAACCCATCACAAGCGATGAATTATTGGAAAAATATGCAATAACAAGTTATCCTACCCTGTCGAAAAATGCTATCGAATCAAGAGAAGGATTCAAATTATAAAATTAATTTTATTTAAAATTACATTATATTTTGGCAGAATATCTGTAAGTAAAATTAATTGGAATTCCTCATGCGTCGATTTCTTATCCTTGTATATATATTGTCAAGCACTCAACTGCATGCAAAACAGACAACTGCCGGAACCATTGCTGACATTGGACAGATATTAAATCCGGCAATCGGATTCGCCTTGACTGTGATGAAAGAAGACGAACCGGGCATGTATCAGTGGCTATATTCAACAGTGACCAATGCACTTTTAACAGCGGGCATTAAAGGAGCCACGAATAAGATTCACGGCGGGCGAGACAAAATGAATAAACGCCCCAATGGAAAACCCCACAATTTCCCAAGTGGACACACCTCATCAGCCTCAGTCGGTGCAAATTTTATTGCCATGCGATATGGTTTTACTTACGCAATTGTCCCCTATATTATCCTTGGGTTCACTGCTGCCGGTCGTGTCCAAGTTGACAAACATACCGAAGCTGGCGTTGTCGCCGGTGCTATGGTTGGGCTGCTATCTGCATTTATTTTTACCAAGAAATTTGTTGAGAAAAACCAATCATTGACTATAGCACCCGTTACGAGCAAGGAGTTCACGGGGCTACATGTTGTCTGGCGGTTCTAATTGTTAAATGCAGCAATGATTTTAGATGAAATATCAGTTGCCATGGCATCGACTTTAGCATCGTTAATGCCATAAGATGTGTCATGATGGGCAAAAATCCAATCTTTGAATCTAGCCGCTAATAATTTTCGTTGAAAGTAATCAGACCAAACGAATTCATCCGTTGGCAAACCTGATACAATGCCCAACTGACCTTGGCGTCGCTCAAAAGTACGCATAGGATTAGCTTCTATAAAAGCAGTTGGATAAATCCGATTCATCCATTGGTCGCGCCATATTGTACGTTGTTCCACATCAGACATATCTTTTGCAACAACCAAACTTGTTAAGATCGTTAGCCATTCACGATCAAAAATCAAAACACCTTTTTGATATGATGAATTTAATAACTCTTGCTCAAAACTTGTAATTCGCTGCTCAACTAACTGTTTGTGTTTATTGAACACTTCACGAGCCTCGCTTAGGGATGATGTTAATTTTCCATATCCCCCTTTTTCCTGTTCATAAATCTTATTCATTTCCTGAAATGGTGCAAAAACCTGAACATATAACCCTGCATTCTTAAGTTTCTCAACAAGTTTTGTCGTCGTCGATGTTTTTCCTGCCCCCTTGGTTCCGCAAATAGCAATAATTTGAAAATCCTTAGAATCAACATGATGGATTTTCATCAAAGGTTTTTGGACTTTTGGGATATCTTGATCTTTCAGCCACGTAATATCATGCTGATTATGATGTTGAGCCATGGATCCTCCTATCAAAATAAGATACGTTAGTACTTTACGCATAAAATCTCCACTAATTAATTCCATTACCCCCTTAAATATTAACCCTTTATTAACTTTTTAGCACTATGTATTCCCTGTAAAGACCACTATTAATATTGGAGGAATATCATGAAAAAGTTACTATTAGCCGTAAGCGCAATCGCACTCATGTGCAGCGTACCATCTATGTCAGAAGCAAAACCCCATATGTCCCATGAACAAATGATGGAAAAAAAGGGAGCTAAGCATGATGCCCACATGGCAAAAATGCAAAAAAAGCATGATGCCCGCATGGACAAAATGAAAACTAAACACGATGCTCGCATGGCAAAAGAAACAGACCCTGCAAAAAAAGAAGCAATGCAAAAAAAGCATGACGCTCGCATGGAGAAAATGAAAGCTAAACATGAAAACCGTATGGAGAAAAAGAAAGCAAAGCACGATGCCCGCATGGCAAAAAAGGCCGCTAAAGCTCCTGCTGTAGGATAACGACCTCTTTCAATAAAAAAGGCACCTTCGTGGTGCTTTTTTTATTATATTAACGATACATCAAGATCTTAGCTCTATTATATGGTTAAGGAGACAAGTCATGATCTATCTATTTCTTGCGTATTTTACGGTGCTATCAGCCCAGCAGCCAGAAAATAATCCATTTAATCCTGATCTTGCATGGAAACCAAAAACAGACATACAAGAGTCATTCGATGCTGACTTTATGGTGATGATGGCAACGATGTTTCCTAAATCTTACTTAGCAGAGCACGAAATGGGTATTGGCTATAAATCATCTATAGACCGTCAAGATTTTGTCAAACGCCTTTATCTATTACTTCTTTTGAACCCACCGAAATTTCGTCAAGAAAAAGCCGAATTAAATCAGGCGCAATATGAGCATAAAACCCAAAGCGTCAGTTATTTAATGCGGGGCAGACGATGGATGATTGATTTTACAGGTATCCCTGCTGAGGATGTATTCAACTTTTTAACAGGCAACACCAACATTTCATTCAACCGAACATTTGCCTCACATGGTGCTCATATCAATAAAAATGGGTATATTATTGAAGATAAATTAACAGGGGTAAAAACCTATCAAACATTTACCCATGGACTTTTAAAGCGTCATAAAGGGGTCAATATTCCGTTAGGTGGCTATGGTAATTTTGCGATCAACAAAAGCTATCGCATCGGTGCGGATGGTAGGCCTATTGATCAAACAGGAAAGCTAATCAAAAGTAAGATCCAACATGGTCATGTTTACGCATATGTTCAGACATTCGGCAGAAAACCTGTTCCTGGTAAAGCAACTCCAGATATACGATCAGTCTTGTTAATTGGAATTGAACCTGCCGCTCCGGGATACAAATCCATGTTCAAAGTTGAACATAATGCTGCCAGCGGTTTTAAAGATTCGACGCTTGACCCATCTCTGACAAATTCTAAAAAATGGCGACATTCCGGTATTACGATTCAGCCCGCTGATTATAATGGCATGCTAACATCCATGGACATAAATGCCGTTTTACGGTGGGAACATGCCTGCAAAAAATTCTTGTCACTTCCACTCGATGTGCAACACCGTTTTATGGAAAAGTGGTTACGCCTGCCCGCAAAGCAACTAGTGGATCAACATAATGAGATTATGAAGGACATTTTCGATGCATCCCGTCAGGTGAATCACAAGCCAACATTACCCGAGAAACAACACCAATCAACTCAACAAAATACTCCTGATGATCAAAAACCAATGATACCGAGCAAACAGAATCTATGGGTTCAACCAAGCCCCCCTGAGATTCAAAAACCAATAATGCCAAACAAACAACAGCAATTGCTTCGACCACGTATCCCACGCGATGCACTACCGCTAAGGAAAAAAACAACTCAAGCTCCTGTGGCTTAGGGACGTAGGAAAACTACCGATAGCAATGGTAATTTTCCATAACACGCTGAACATAGTTACGTGTCTCGGCATAGGGAATCAATTCCACCCAATCAACCAAATCCACATCGGCTCTCCGTGGATCACCAAATTGCTCAATCCATTCATTCACAGGCTTATCCCCAGCATTATAAGCAGCTGCGGATAAGACCATAGACCCACTAAACTGCTGCATCAGATCTTTCAAATGGTGAGACCCGACCTTTACATTATGGTCTGGATTTGTCAGCTGTTTCTTCTTTATCTTATGTTTTTTTTCCGTGCGGGTTGCCGTTGCCGGCATTAACTGCATCAACCCCGTTGCTCCGGCGGAACTGACGACATCATGCTGAAAGCGACTTTCCTGACGAATAATTGCATGAATAAATGCTGACTCCACAGTTTTAGTTGGGACAGAAATTCGTGGGTAAGCAGCGTGAAGCACAGGATAATCTGTCTTCATGATTTTCTTATACACCTTAAGTCCTTGATGTTTCTGCCCTTTATCGAACATAACCTGAGTCAAAAGTGCTTGTTCATTTGGATCCTTAAGTTGCCCCCCCAACTGAAGTGCGAAAACCTCAGCCATTGATGACTCACCCGCATCGAGTAATAAACGAACATACTTATAAAGGTCACGTGACTCTAACGCTTTACGGACGCTTAAATCAGCAACGACCAATTTAGGCTTGATAGCAGGGATTTTACCGTGCAATTCCTTATGAGCTAACTGTCCATAATATGTAGCCATATGCTGTTTTGCTTTTGACCACCAAGATTGGGCTTGTTTTTTATCACCACTCACGTCATGAGCACGCCCCAACCAGTATTGAGCTCGCGCTAAACTCATTGGCGTTGAAACATTATCATGTAATTTCTCGAAATGTTCGCGGGCTTGATCCGGGTTATTCAAAAAACGCAAAGATAACCAACCTGCTAACCATTCTGCATTTGCAAAACTCTCACCTCTTGATAAGCCATGATTCTTAACAGTTTGGTATGCAAGCTCATACTGCTTAGCCTCAAGCAAGCGACGCGCGATTAGGTTCCTTTCCGGCCAGACCGCTTCTTGATCCGAAAAATCATCCAGTTCGGATAATAAATGCGAGGCCTGACGATCATTCCTATCCTTACGATACAATCGTGCTAACTCAAATCGAATAGCCGGATGCGTTGTAAAATCACTGCTAACAGCACGCCCTGTCTTAAAAATAGCCAAGCGATTCTGCAATAACCTTTTCCCCTCACCCGACACATAGGCAACGAGTATTTCCGCGGGTAGATTCTGCTTTTTATTTAAATAAGCATGAGCTTTTTGTACCAACACGTCCTCTGTCAGTAAAGCACGATATTCACGAACAATATCACTGAGTTCGCTTGGTGAAAACTCAATCTCTTGAAAGCTTTGGCGAAACTTATGGTCATCCTTTTGTCCCATTGATAATAAAGCTGATCCAAAAGCTTTCATCCCTTTAACAGAAATCGGAGGATACTTTCGAAACCATGATATAGACTGTGCTGGCGGAAGTGGATTATCATATAGATCCTTTTCTGCTTGGCGTTGAATCAGATTAATGCGTGGCCAAGCCGGATGCTTTTCTATAAATGATTTTGCTTGATGAAAGCTACCATTTTTTTGGAGTTGCAACCATATTAAAACACGATTACTAAGCGGACAGGCTGCTCGGTCGATTGTGACTAACTCGGGATTGTCACGAATAGCTTTTTTCAAAGAAGCACTACATTTTGCTGCCTCTCCTGCTTGAAGCTGTGATATAATAACGATTGACGCGCCTAGTGCTCGAAACATTTTATTGTACATAACCAAAGGATTAATGATGAAACTCTCAGGTTCTATTGTCGCTCTTATTACGCCATTTAACAATAATGAAATTGATGTTAATGCCATAAAAAAACTAGTTGAATGGCATATTGCAGAGGGAACTCAGGCAATCGTCGCTTGTGGGTCAACCGGCGAAGCAGCCCTTCTCACTCCGTCTGAACGCAAAATAGTCCTTGAAACAGTCGTTGCATCAGCAAACAAACGCATTCCGATTATTGCAGGCTGTGGTGCCCCGTCAACCCATGAAACCAAAGCCATGATGACTGAGGCTAAAGAAATCGGGTGCGACGCAGCCTTGGTTGTGACTCCCTACTACGTTAAACCCACACCCGAAGGTGTCTGGCAACACTTTAAAGCCTTAAATGATATTGGTTTACCCATCGTTGTTTATAATAATCCAGGACGTGCGGTAACAGGCCTTTCCGTTGATACAGTTGTTCGTTTAGCAGAACTTCCGATGGTTATTGCGATTAAAGACTCTTGCGAAGACTTAACCCGTGTTATTAAAATGCGTCAGCGTATCACTAAAGAATTTAGTTTTCTATCCGGTGACGATCCAATTGCCACAGCGTATATGGCCCATGGTGGTAACGGCGTTGTATCGGTCAGTGCAAACGTTATGCCTCGCCTTAATCAAGAACTGATGAACGCATGGAATATTAAAGACTACACAAAGTTTGCTGAACTCCGCGATAAATTGCTGCAAGTCCATGAATCTATGTTTGTCGAGACAAGCCCCAGCCCTGTGAAATATGCCGTCTCAAAGCTTGGATTTTGTAACCCTGACGTGCGGCTTCCCATGGTTCCCGTAACTGACGCAGGCAAAAAGGTTGTTGACCAAGCCTTGACAGGAATTGTGTTCTAATTTGCAAATTCTTTTCTCCCTCCTAACTTTATTGTTAGGAGGGCCCCATGTTACAAAAATTAATTACGTCATTTTTTCTTATCTCTGCAGTCAACGCACAAGATCTTTCGCAAGATGACCGTCTTGTCGTAAATCACGAATCGTACCTATCGTTATCCAAATATGTTGCCCCCCTAGAACCGCATGGTGAAACATTAAACAATAAAATCATTATGCGTAAGATAAAGTCCAAACAGGATATAACTGCGGAAGAACGAAATTATCTGATCAATATTAGATCATCATCGTTAATATATCCGGAATTATGGCAACCAACTTATGACTATCAGTTACTTATGTCTTGGCAAGACTACGAAAACTATAGATCCCATGGAATTAATGTATTTGATGATTTTCTGAATGGAAAAGTCTCATCAAATATACTTATCAACAACGCATTTGATAAAATGAATCAAAATAAACCATTATCAACAGAAGAGGTAGAATCCATAAAAGCAGCAGGGAACTTTGTCCAAGCCTATACCCAAGAAGCTTGTGGAACACTAGAACTCAGAGTCTGGAATATGTGGGTTAGTCGAAAAATCTGGTCGCAAGACGCATAAGCTAATCAAATATGCTCTAGTAAAAAGGTAGGACATATGTCTTACTTATTAAGCAGTGGAGACTTTGATATGACTCAGGACCAAGCTATCAACAATCTGAACAAAATCTACCATGCAGCCGAAGCTGACAGTGACTATGCCCTTGCTGTCCGCACGATTGAATTGATGTGTAGACTCGGCGGATTATTTGAGAAAAAGGACTCACCCATAAAAATAAGCGCACTGACGGATGATCAGATCCAAGATTTGATCAATCAGTTATCCTAAAAAAATCCCCCCAGTTTTCTTGGGGGGATTTTTTATTTAACTCCGACTCGAATTCACGTTACTTACTTTTCTCAGCATTGTGTTTAGCCAAAGCTTGATCGTATTCTGCTTGGAGAGCATCTCGCTCTTTTTGGTGCTTTAGATCCAATTCTCCTAGCTCTTTTCGACTATCAGCACCGGAATTTGCAAACATTCCTTTGTTTATAGTAGCTTGGGTTTCCCTTTGTTTAGCCTTAAACGCAGGGTCATTAACGGTATGTCCTGGGATTTCTAAATATGCGGCACGCCACTCTTTCCATTCCTTCATTGTCTTATTATGTGCAGCCATTGATTCTTGTGAATTTTTATTCACAACATCATTCATTTCCCGCTGATGGCGTTGGCTCATTTCAGTGGCTTTCGCTTGAAAATGCTCATGAACATCTTTATGCTCTGTTGATGCAACTGCAATAGATGTGTCAGCAGACACATCCGACAGAGCATAGGATAGCCCCAATACTAACGCAACTATTGGTAGAATTTTCATTTTAACTCGCCTTGCCTGTTACATAATCAAAGAAACTGACGTTTTGACCGAGTTTACTTCCATCCTGAGCGTACTGAATAACGGTATTCATACGGGTTTCAGGGCGGATTGACATAATGATTTCATCCAGCTTTTGTTGGATTGAATCAATTTTACAATTGGTATATTCAACTTCTTGAATTGGAATCTTCAAATCAGAAATATTAGCAAGACGAACAATTTTAACAGCCCCTACATTTGATCCAGAATTCATCACCGTTTCTAAAAGTGGTAGATACATCCCATTCGGGATAACAATCATAATATTGGAGTGCTGAACCGCTGCGGTTGAAAACAGCTGTGTCGCTGTACTTCCTTTTGTCAGACGGGCTTGCTCGGCAAACCATCCAAAAAGTTCTGTGAATCCTTCATATCCCTCGACATTAGATGTCAGGAATTTATCGATGGAAATCATCCATTCTGGTGTTGTGACACTGTTTGTGTGCTTAATGCGGGGATCAACAACCGGAATGCTGATGTTTTGATCACCGGCTAATGGTATATTACCATACTGTGTGTAATTGTGGGACATCTTGTCTTCCTCCTAAGCTATCATGCCTCTCTGGCTTTGCAATAGAGCCGTTTTAGTTAGTTACCGGACGATCACAAGAAAGATATAACGGTGAAAGTCCGGACTCTAACTCAACGGCTAGATACCTCAACCAGCCGGGGCTGGCAGTGTTGTAACCAAACGAATCGATGCGGTTAATTCTTCCATTTGTAAGTGCGGACGGATATAGACAACTGATCTATAGGATCCGGGTTTACCAGGAATATCATAAACATCAACCCGAGCTTCACGCAGTGGATAGCGTGCCTTGACGGATTGCGGCGCATCATCGTTCAACAGAACATAGTTGGCAATCCAGGTATTCAAGTACTGAGACACGTTATCAGCTGTTAAGAAGCTACCGATTTTATCACGCATGATCACTTTGATATAGTGAGCAAAGCGAGAAGCATTTAACATGTACGGCAAGCGCGCAGAAAGGGCCGCGTTTGCCGTGGCATCATCGAGGTTATAGACCTTTGGACGTTGCGTGGTTTGACCGCCAAAGAACGCCGCATAGTCTGTACCTTTACAGTGAACTAGGGAAATAAACCCAAGATCACTGAGTTCTTTTTCGCGACGGTCCGTAATCACAACTTCAGTCGGACATTTCAAAGCAATATCACCGTCGGCTGTCTTGTAGGTATAGGCAGGAAGACCCTCAACCAAACCGCCACCTTCAACACCGCGAATCGCCGCCAACCATTTGTATTTAGCAAAAGCGTCTGTTAATTTGGTTCCCATAACGTACGCTGCGTTGGTCCAGCAGAATTTCTTGGAATCTGCTCCAGCGACATCTTCTTCGAAGTTTAATCCTTCAGCGGGAAGTGTGTTTGCACCGTATGGTAAGCGCATCATCACATGAGGCAGAACAAGCGCCACATACCGTGAATCTTCACTGTCACGGAAAGATGTCCACTTAATCAATTCTAGACTTTCAAAAATTTTAGAAAGATCGCGTGGTTTGCCCATTTCTTCGAATGAATCAAAGTCAAATAACCTTGGGTGTGCACCGGAAATGAATGGGGCATGCGCCGCAGCAGCTACCTGAGATAACTTAGATAGTAATTCCATATCCATTGGGTGGCGTGTAAATTCATAGTCACCAACTAGGCAAGAGTATGGATGTCCACCATAGGTGCCATATTCTTCTTCATAAACCTTTTTAAACAAAGCACTTTGGTCAAACTCAACAGCCTTTTCCAAATCATCAAGAAGCTCTTTCTTGGTAGCTGGCATTAAGCGAAGCTTCAAGTGCGTACTTGTTTCAGAATTCATGACCAAGTAGTTCAGACCGCGCCAAGAACCTTCTAGCGCGCGAAATTCGTCGGTGTGCATAAATTCATTCAACTGAACAGCAATCAAATCATCAATCTGCTGAATCCGTTGATTGATAAAAGTAACTGAGTCATTGCTTAATGTATTGCCTTGCTCAAGAACTTGCTTAACAAATTCTTCGACCAAATCACGAGCAAAAGGCTTTTGGGTGTCGTCCTTTGCAAGTTTGCCCTTTGTCAATAATAGATCGAGGGTTACTTGTTCCGGAGCTTGGTTTTGGGTTTCGTCTGCCATAATATTTCTCCCTTATCCTTTCTTAGCTCGCTGGTTGATCAGCAGCTGGAGCATCTTCGAGACCGAGCTCAGTTTTTAGAGCAGCTTGTTGCTCTGTACTTGAGATCACTTCATGAAGCAATTCATCCAATGCGTCGTTTCCATCAAGCTTGGTCAACATATCTTTTAATTTTGTTCTTGCTTCATATAACTTGCGGAGCGGTTCAATTTGTTTAACAACATTTAATGGTTGGAAATCATCCATATTGTGGAAGAATAGTTCAGCACTCATATGACTTCCGTCATTCGCCAACTTGTTATCGACACGCAATGTCAAGCGAGGGCGAATCTTTTCCATAATATCATTAAAGTTATCGCGATCGATTTCAACGAACTTACGATATTTTAGCGCAATAGGATCGGTTTCAGGATGACCGGCTAAGTCAGCCAAAATTCCCATCACGAACGGCAATTCCTTCATGACAATCGCGTTACCAATCTCCACGTCATAGGTGATTTGAACTCGGGGAGGACGAACCCGGTCTAATTTGTGTTGAATACTTTCCATTTTACTAACCCTCCAATACTCTGGGTATAAGTGTATCTTTACCTCTAATATTGGGGGATAAGGTTTAAAAAACGCTTAACAAAACTAAAATTTTTCAGAAATTTATTGTTTTAACGTCATTTTTTCTAAGATTGAATAGGTGACCATCTCTAATTAGCAAAGTTAAAGGGGCCTCATAAAATATTTTGCTCATAGCTAAACTATGTTAAAATGGCAACAAAAACAAAGAACAAATCGCATATCTAACATGTGAGTAACGCTGTTTTGCATAGCCGTTTATAGAAAGTCGACTATATAATAATTTTCAAGTTGAGTTTGGAAGCAGCAGCAAGAAGCCACGTGTACAATGAGCACACGAGCGACGATGTGACGAACTTCTAGGATTAAATGGAATGGTTTATATATTAAGATTCGCTTTTCTTACGACCAAAACCGCCACGGGTTGATGGAGGGCGTGCTTTTTTCTGCTCGACCAACTCAACGGCTCGCTCCAAAGACACTGTAAACATATCTTCATTCTTTGGAATTGATGCAAAAATGCTACCGCATTTAACATATGGGCCAAAACGTCCCAAGCCCACAGACATAATATCGCCAGTGGCCGGATGTGCCCCCAAAACCTTTGGTAAAGATTTTAGGTTCATCGCTAAGTCAAAAGTAACAGACTCCGGTGTTACTCCAGCCGGCAAAGACACACGTTTTGGCTTAATTGCTGTTGCTTTTTTCTTACCTTTTGCAGGCGGTTCGTCAGAGACCTTAGCTTCGCCCCATTGCAAGTACGGACCATACGGCCCCTTCCGTAAGGTAATATCATCACCGGTTTCTGGATCCTTGCCAATCAGTTTATGTTCCTCTATTGCCGTTGGTGCTTCGCCACCCTCACCTGAAGAATCAACACTCAATGGTTTTGTATAAGAACAGGCAGGATAGTCCGAACACCCTAAAAATGCACCGTAACGGCTGAGTTTCAACCCAAGGCGACCTTTTTGACATTGCGGGCAAACACGCGCAGACTCATTCCCTTGGAATAAATGATGACTCATATCTTTTTCAAGATTATCAATAACTTCAGTTATTGTCAGACTTTGTGTAGCATCCGTTGTTTGTTTAAAGTTCTTCCAAAATTCAGCCAAAACATTGCGCCAGTTAAGCTGCCCGTTAGAAATGTCGTCCAACTGTTCTTCTAAATTTGCCGTAAAATCATATTCGACATATCGATTAAAGAAATGCGTTAAAAATGACGTCACTAAACGGCCACGATCTTCCGGGATGAATTGCTTTTTCTCGAGCACAACATAATCCCGATCTTGCAAGACCTGAATAATCGACGCATAAGTGGACGGACGGCCAATACCCAACTCTTCCAATTTTTTTACAAGGCTTGCTTCGGAATAACGGGGGGGTGGTTGTGTAAAATGCTGGTTTGGGGTAACCGTATTAACACGCGCCTCTTCACCTTCAATTAACGGAGGCAACAGTTTTTCGTCATCCTCATCCGCTGTTACATCATCTTTTCCTTCCAGATACAACTTCATGAAACCGTCAAACACCATGGTTGAGCCTGTTGCTCTGAGTGCTACTTGCTTGTCACCCGAAATAATATCAACACCAACTTGATCGAATAAAGCTGTTTCCATTTGTGAAGCAACCGTACGCTTCCAAATCAATTCATACAAACGGAATTGCGTATCATCTAAAAAGGCACGAACGTCTTCCGGACGACGCATAACAGATGTTGGGCGGATAGCTTCATGAGCTTCTTGGGCATTCTTACTCTTATTTTTAAAAGTCCGTGGCGAGGATGGCAAATACTTATCACCATAGGCGTCACCGATATGACCTCGGACTTCTGCCATAGCATCATTAGAAATAGCAATACTGTCCGTACGCATATAGGTAATCAAACCGGTCAAACCACCTTGGATTTCAATACCTTCATAAAGTTTTTGTGCTACTTGCATGGTACGACTTGCACTAAACCCAAGCTTACGCGCTGCTTCTTGTTGCAAAGTTGATGTGGTAAAAGGTGCAGCCGGATTCCGTTTAACTTGTTTCTTCTCAACACTCGCAATGGTAAATTGGCGATCCAAAATCGCTTGGCGTGCAGCTGCTGCTTCATTTTCGGACTTAAGATCTAATTTATCCAGTTTTTTGCCATTCAAATGGGTTAGCCGAGCCTTGTATCCCTGATTTGACGGATTCAGCATATCGGCTTCAATCGACCAATATTCTTGTGTTTTGAATGCTTCGATTTCCCGTTCACGATCAACAATCAAACGCAACGCCACAGATTGAACTCGCCCGGCTGAGCGCGCGCCCGGCAATTTACGCCATAGCACTGGCGACAGCGTAAAACCAACTAAATAGTCTAAGGCTCGACGGGCAAGATAGGCTGAGACAAGTTCATGATTAATTTCACGAGGATTTTCAATGGCGTTTTGCACTGCTCCCTTAGTAATTTCATGAAAAACAATGCGTTTTACTTCCTTACCAACTAAGGCTTTTTTCTCATCTAAAACTTGTTGAACATGCCATGAAATCGCCTCCCCTTCTCTATCCGGGTCGGTTGCGAGTAACAATTGGTCAGCGTTTTTAACAGCCTTATAAATATCATTGACTTTTGCTTTCGCACGATCCTGCATTTCCCAAACCATGGAAAAATCATGATCCGGATCAACAGATCCGTTCTTTGACGGCAGATCGCGAATGTGGCCATAACTGGCCAATACCACGTAGTCGTTTCCCAAATACCGATTAATAGTTTTAGCTTTTGCAGGAGACTCAACAACGACAACGCTTTTCATATTATAAAGACCTTTTAAGAATCTGAGCTGATTTTCTTATAACCAACATTTAATATATTAAATCCTACATTTAGACAATTCGCAAGTCGGGAAAACCTAACTTTTAGGCAGCCTGGTCTAAAATTGAGACTGTACCATTAGCATGACGAACAATCAAGCCTTCTAGCTCTAATTCTAATAATATTGTCATGATTTCCTGAACGGACAGTCCTAAATCTTGCGCTATATAATTAATATCGACAGGAACACGACTTAATCCCTGACGGATTTCTTCTTTCAAGGATGCCGGGATTATATAATCATGAATATCAATCACACAAGCTTCTTGGGCTGGTGCGCTGATCTGACTCAGATCAAACTCTGGTTTTAAGATAGCAATAATATCATCAACAGTTTGGATAAGATGCGCCCCTTGTTTTAACAACATATTACTACCGTGACACCTTGGGTCTTGGGGCGACCCCGGCACAGCAAAAACTTCCCGTGATTGATCCAGAGCATATTTTGCTGTAATCAATGATCCTGACTTAAGAGCAGCTTCGACCACAACAACCCCTCGACTGAGTCCGGAAACAATCCGATTTCGCCGAGGAAAATGATTAGGCGATGGCTTCATACCAATGGGCATTTCACTGACAATACACCCATTTATTTGTATTTGTTTATATAATTCTTCATGTTCGGGAGGATAAATAACATCAACACCCCCTGCTAAAACCGCAATTGTACCCGACTCATAACTTCCGCGATGAGCCGCATGATCGATCCCCCGAGCGAGCCCCGAAACAGTAATAAAACCGCATTTTCCAAGTTTTGTGGCTAACTCTGATGCTTGCTTTTTCCCGGCAAATGAACAATTACGCGCCCCAACAATCGCAATACAATCGCCATTTAATCGCTCAATTTGTCCTCGACAGTACAAGACAGCCGGTGAATCCCTCAGAATCTTTAATCTTTTAGGATAATCGGCATTTTCACCCGTTAAAATTGTTATTTTTTTTGTCTCGGCCTGATCGATAATTTTACTCATAGCGTCTGCAGAGGGGATAACATCAGCCTTGCCTTGTGACTGCAACCACTCCAAAGCCCCTCTAGCAGAACCAAAACGTTGTATCGCCTGCCAAAAGCTGACAGGACCAACATTTTTGGTGTACGCCAATCGCATCCATGAAATCAAATCGTATGTCATATTTCGATTGATAACAGATTTAAATAAATTTTAGCAAGTTGTTTTTATGTTGTTTTTATGTTACACAATTTAAAAAAAGGTTTCTATAATAAGTATAACTATTGCCTTTAGATTGCCCCTCAAACCATAATGGTGTTGGAATAATATTTGAAACAGTATAATGGAGCAAATTAAATGAAATTATTATCTACAGCTATCGCAGCTGCAGCATTGATCACAGCAGCAGATGCAAAAGGTTTCAACGGTTTTTATGTTGGTGGTGACCTAGGTCTATCCAACCTAAATAGCACATGGAAAACAGGTG
Source organism: Candidatus Paracaedibacteraceae bacterium (assembly GCA_019636055.1). NCBI lineage: Bacteria > Pseudomonadati > Pseudomonadota > Alphaproteobacteria > Holosporales > Candidatus Paracaedibacteraceae > Candidatus Paracaedibacteraceae bacterium. The sequence goes on along the minus strand of JAHBYH010000003.1, from coordinate 109,431 downwards.
ACGGAAATGATGTTTCGATCCGTGACAACGTTCATGCACACAAGTTCACCCCAAGCCTTGGTTTGTTCTTAGGTTACAATAAAGTATTTGCAAACTGCATGTCAGCAGGCCTTGAATTTGGTGGCGACTTTAACTTCAAGAAAAAAGACGGTGTTGCACGTATTAACACACGTACATACAAAATGAAGCGCTCTGGTTTTGACTGGGATCTAGTTGCTAAGTTTGGTGCATTGATTAATCCTAAGACACTAGCATTTGTTGGCTTTGGAATTAAACATACTAAAGTTCGTTATAACTACTCTGAAGAAGATGTTACACCTGCAAGATTCACGATTAAGAATAGCAAAATTCGCCCAACATACCAAGTTGGTTTCGAAAACTTGATGGGCAACGACTCCGTAGCACTACGTCTTGTATACGCATTTACACAAGGCTCAAAGAAGTCCATGGCTTCTAACGATCCTAACCTAGCGTTTGCAACAAACACAATTTCAAGCGTAAAAAACAATGAACACCAAGTAAAATTGGGTATTTCTTACCGCTTCTAATTGCTTAATGCAATCCATAAAAAGCCATACATCTGTATGGCTTTTTTATTCTATCAATTATAACAGAACTAAATTGTTTAACAATAAACGTCCATCACATAATATCTATAAGTTTTCAAATAAGAAAAACTAAAAGAAGACATTTCTTGCTAATCTCCCCTTAAGATTTTGTATAAAAACAATGCTTCCCAGATCAATAATAATAAATTAGTCGATTTACGCATCGACTCAAAATCTAACTCACTTTAAAGCAATCAAAAATCCAGAAAAATATATTTACACGATGAGCGATAGGTATGTTCTGAGTTCTGAAGCAGAAAAAAACTGCACCACTATAGTCGTTCCAATTGAATTTCCAACACTTATTAAGTGTATGCTTTTTTCTTCAGCAAGATTCATCATTCCCGGCTAGAAACTCTCGGTTTTCTAAGAAAACCATAAGAGTTTCTTGATCTGGAATCCAGAAAACCATAAGAAAGTGTGGATCTCCAATCAATCAAAGCTAAAGCTTTCTTCGAAATCCTAGTTTTGCTAGTCGGAGATGACGATCATACACTTTAGTCAGATTTGTATTATGACTATAAATCTCTGATTTTCAATTGGAACAACTATAACATAGATTTACGGACATTAATCCTATATAGATGTTTGGAAGCAGGAACAAGAAACGAAGCGTACATTTAGTACACAATCAACGATGTGATGAATTTCCAAACCCAAGTGGAATAGCTATCCCTTCCAGTAATTAGAGTTATTCTCTTCATAATGACCGTTGCAACAAGGTAAAAAACAACATTTGAAGAACAAGTAACGCTCGACGTTAATAACTTTCCCAAGAAAACTTCCCAATTTTACACATAAAAAAACCACGCATTTGCGTGGTTTTAAAAAGATAAGATCAGTATTTACATACGTTTCCATTCTGAACCATTCCAGCGGAATTTCCTACCACCTTCACTTCTGATCGTACCAACAGGAATTGTTACTACTGTTGTAGTATCTTGAGTAAGTTGAGCTTGAGCTTTTTCCTTTTCTAGGCGGACTTTTTCAGCTTCAGCTTCTGCTTGAGCTTTTTCCTTTTCTAGGCGGACTTTTTCAGCTTCTGCTTCCGCTTGAGCTTTTTCTTGTTCTAGACGGACTTTTTCAGCTTCTGCTTCGGCTTGAGCTTTTTCTTTTTCTAGACGAACTTTTTCAGCTTCTGCTTCGGCTTGAGCTTTTTCTTTTTCTAGACGAACTTTTTCAGCTTCTGCTTCCGCTTGAGCTTTTTCTTGTTCTAGGCGAACTTTTTCAGCCTCTGCTTCTGCTTGAGCTTTTTCTTGTTCTAGGCGAACTTTTTCAGCTTCAGCTTCTGCTTGAGCTTTTTCTTGTTCTAGACGAACTTTTTCAGCTTCAGCTTCTGCTTGAGCTTTTTCTTGTTCTAGACGAACTTTTTCAGCTTCTGCTTCTGCTTGAGCTTTTTCTTGTTCTAGGCGAACTTTTTCAGCTTCAGCTTCTGCTTGAGCTTTTTCTTGTTCTAGACGAACTTTTTCAGCTTCTGCTTTTTCTAAACGATCAGCCTCTGCTTCAAGTTCACTTGCTTTCAAACGAGCAGCTTTTGCACCCTCTTTTCCCTTCATTTCATCGGCATACTTCCGTGCAAGCGTAGCTTTTTCACGAGCTTCTTGAGCCGGCGATTTTACTTCTTCTGCTTGAGGAACTTCTTCTTGCGTTCCCATGTTACCCATATCAAAATGTTGCTGTCTATCATCATCTGCAGCTAATACAGACGAAGTGGACAACAATAGACCGGCAAAAATACCTGTTAAAATTTTTTGATTCATTTTAAATTCCTCTTTATCAAAATTCCTGAATATAGAAATCACATCAGCTATAGCATAGCTGTATAGCATTGTCCAGAACCTCGATATCTCTAGTAACGTTAATTTGGATCGTTTTTTTACTTATAATTCTAATTTCAAATAGGTATGTCCAAATATAAATGACTATTCTTAAAGAAAATAATGTATAATTGTTGATGCTATCATAGCGTTTCCTCATGTCAACAATGTCTAATCATCTTCAGATGATTAGAACGGCCTCTATTGAAAAAAACAACTTAAATAGCTATAAGTCGATTTGTCATAAATTGGCTATGCAAAACAGCGTCACCCACGTACTAACTATACACTTCGTCCCCTATTTTTGTAGCCAAATTAAAATTAACTCACCATACAAAGCTAAATGCCCTAAAAAGAGGATAAAATATCGAGAGACACACATGAAAAAGCCACGCAATAGCGTGGCTTTAAGTGAACGACAAATGCTCTGTTCGACTTACATACGAACCCAGCGAGAACCATTCCAGCGTTCTTTCTTACTATTATGGATACGCACATCCCCAATTCGAGGTTGGTATACCTCATCTTGAACAAAATCTTGTTGCTGGTGGCCACCTTGTGGCGGTGGTGGTGCATCGCCCGGTTGTTGACCGCCTTGGTGTTGATCACCTGCATCCCCACCTTGTGGCGGTGGTGGTGCATCGCCCGGTTGTTGACCGCCTTGGTGTTGATCACCTGCATCCCCACCTTGTGGCGGTGGTGGTACATCGCCCGGTTGTTGACCGCCTTGGTGTTGATCACCTGCGTCCCCACCTTGTGGTGGTGGTACATCACCCGGTTGTTGACCGCCTTGGTGTTGATCACCTGTTTTTGTCAGAATGAAGTCAAATTCCTTGGCATCTGAAGGGTTCCTTTTTGTTTGACGCGCCTTTACAGTAAATTTTACATTATCTCCAACACAGTCAATCGCAAAATACTTCACAGCCCTATCATTATCAAAGTCACGAGCCTTACCTCTAACCTCATCAAACAACGCTTGGACAGCTCCAAATTGACCAAGATACCCAAGATTTGCATCAAAATTAAGATCAGTCACATTAACGGTATATTTTTCACCATTAATGGTCACATCACCAGATTTTTTAATATTCCCCATTGCAAAAGAACCATCATTCCCTGCAAACATCCCTTGCATAAATTCACTGGTACTATAAGGGCAACCACCATCAGCATAAACATTGCCAATTGCAGTCGTTAACCCAAGCGCAGCAAAAACCATTAGGCGCTGTGCTTTTAATTTTAGTACTCCAGATTTTCTTATACTCATTGAATCCTCCCTAAATAAACCACATTAATTACAGCTAGTTAATTAACTCAACCCCTGTAAATTCTATAGTTACACTATAACATCATGGATAAGTATGGCCTCCATATATAAATAAATGGTTAATTTCTATAAAGTACTATCAAATTATTTTATATATCTCTTCTAGAAAAAATAAACATAATCTGTAATTAATCTGACAACTGATAGAATAATAAAAAAGCCACGCTGTTGCGTGGCTTTAAGTGAACGGCAAATGTTCTGTCCGGCTTACATACGAACCCAGCGAGAACCATTCCAACGTTCTTTTTTAGCATTATTGATACGCACATCACCAATTTTAGGTTGTTCTTCTGCTTCCTGATTATAGGACGGTTGCTCGTACTGTGGTTTTGGTTGAGAATAACTATATGAACCATACCCTGTATTGCTTGATGAGCTACTAGACTGACGAGTTTGCTCTTCGTATCGACGTTGAGATTCCTCCTGAGCTTTACGAATTCGTTCTTGCTCTTCGTATCGACGCTTAGATTCCTCCTGAGCTTTACGGAGACGCTCTTGCTCTTCGTATCGACGCTGGGATTCTTCCTGAGCTTTACGGAAACGCTCTTGTTCTTCCCTCCAACGTCGTGCTTCTTCTTGACGAGCGTTTTCTTCGCGTGCTTCTTTTTCCTTACGAGCTTGCTCTTCTTTAGCTTTACGAACTCGTTCTTGCTGTTCTTCCCTCCAACGTCGTGCTTCTTCTTGACGAGCCTTTTCTTCACGTGCTTCTTTTTCTCTACGAACTCGTTCTTGCTCCTCTTCCCACTGACGTCGTGCTTCTTCTTGACGAGCCTTTTCTTCACGTGCTTCTTTTTCCTTACGAGCTTGTTCTTCTTGTTGTTTCTTATAAGAAGAGGAAGAACCAGAACTTGGCCAATTTCCTTCTAGAACGAAATCATAAGTGAGCTTAGGCCAACCAATTTTAAGCGCCTCTACAGCTCCCTTATCTCTTAATCTTTTTTCAAAACCAACTTGGGTAGTCGCATAAAACGGATTGAGCGTGAAATGGAGGGTCCTCTTGTTTCCTGAACCTGTACATGCAATATCAACACCCTTAAGACTGTCTTCCGACCAATTACCAAGCTTAATACCATTTAAAAATCTATCAGAAAATGCTGTTGATCTGATTTCAGAAAGATTTGGAAAGCGCCAATCACTTTTCCCTGTTGGTTTTATTGTAAACGCTACACCACTAATAGTAACTTTATTGTCTTTAATAGCTGCTTCTAATATAGTTTGATCCAAATTATCACCATAAAAACCTCTCATAACATCTGCCTTTGAGAAGGGACAGCTACCACTATCCATAGCAAATGCACTTGAGCCTAATAACGCTAATTGAGCTAGCACTGATAATTTTCTTTTAAACATACCTGTTTCTCCTTTTTAAAAGTTTTCACTGAATAGATAGGGACTCTTTCCTCAGCTTTCAATAGAAAAAATCGTAAACTACAATATTTCTATATCAATAATCCTCGTAAATACCCTATATTTTATTTATTAATTTAAGGTTAATAAAAACAAAAAAGACCATTGAATAACCAACAGTCAAACAATGGTCAAATTAAAAAAATTATATATCTTGATTAACCACGCACAACCGGAAAATGAACAATCTTATACAAGGGCATTGACGCAAATTGAGGTGTCACTCCCCCTTCAGACGGGTCGTTCTCTCCCTCGGTTGCCGCACACGCATAACCAATGACGTTTCCACCAAGTTTGCGCACCAAGTCAGCCGATGCCTTAGCCGTTGCGCCTGTGGAAATGACGTCATCTAAGACAATAGCATTCTTCCCACGTAGCAAATCGGCATGATCGAGGCGCGAATAAAGTTTTTTGGGTTTATCACTGGAAATGGATTGATAGGATATACTTTCAACATTCCCACTTTTATTGGTCCCCCGAAAAACAACCAATTCAACATTCGGGCGCGTTTTCGTTAATCGATCAACAACAATCGCCCCTAGGGCATTTGCCTTATCTCCCGGAATGACAATAACATCAACGGGCGCCTTTGCCTGGTTAATTTTTGCAACAATTGCATCAGCAGCGGCTCGAATCAGAGCCATATTGTCAACAAAATCATTAACATAGGCAATTTTAATGCCACTGCCGGATTGAGCTTCTTTGATCGGATATGATTTTTCAAAACGACCAATTTTTAAAACAAACTCATCCGTATTTGACGTTGCCCCTGCACTACTCATCATCATTCCCACAAAGATCCCCATAACCCATTGCTCCATCATGATTTGCCTCCTAAGTAATCCAAGAGTAATATACCATTATTTTAATAAAACAGGGACATTTATTTTATTAGGATCAGTCCGATACCTAAGAGTCCTAGATCCCTCAATTTCTTGTATAATTGAGAGATCGCCAAACCTTAGTGAATCTCAGTCATAATGCGGTTCAGGCGAATTCCGGGAATCCAAGCTAAAACATCATACCAACGAGCATCGGTAGAAAAAAACACCAGGCGAGCCGGCCCTAAGAAATGGTCTTCAGGAATAAACCCGAGTTCTTTCATATATCGACTATCTTGTGAGCGATGACGGTTATCCCCCATCACGAAGTAATGACCATCAGGAACCGTATACTCTGGGGTGTTATCCGCCGGATAAACACCCGCAGGATATAACATCAAGATCTCATGGGTTTTACCATTGGGCATAGTTTCCTTAAATCGGTTATAAACAGTCACAGAATCATCTCGCGGATCGCGTAACGTATAATCATCCAAACGTTCTAATTTACAAGCTTCCCCGTTAATATGGAGAATACCATCCTTAACTTGAACTTTATCCCCGGGCAGACCAACGACCCGTTTAATATAATCCATAGAATCATCGTAATAAATGGTCATACGCTTTAAAATACTCTCAGTTTTACCAATCGGAGCGCGAAAGACCGCAACTTGCCCCAAAGTGGGCTTTTCATTTTCCATGATCCTGCCATCAAATAGCGGTGGCGCAAATGGAAATGAATAGTTGCTATAACCATAGGTATACTTTGTGACAAATAAAAAGTCGCCAATCATTAATGTCGGATACATGGATCCGGATGGAATAACAAAGGGTTGAAATAGAAACGTCCGAATAAGCAAGGCAATAGCCAATGCACCGAGCGTCCCTTTGATTTCGTTAATAATACGTTCTTTCATAAGATTCTCTTTTACATATAATTTTCTGTTAAATTGCCAAACTTGGTCAAAGATCCATCGAAATAGAGTTTTAAAGTTCCAACTGGACCATGACGTTGCTTGGCAATAATAACTTCGGCTTGTTTATAAACTTTATTCATTTCTTCTTGCCATTGCAAATACTTATCTGTGCCTTCTGGTGGGCGGCGACGCTCAAGGTAGTATTCCTCACGGTATACGAACATCACAACGTCCGCATCTTGCTCAATAGATCCGGATTCACGCAAGTCTGACAGCTGCGGGCGCTTGTCCTCACGTTGTTCCACCTGACGCGACAGCTGGGACAATGCAATAACCGGAACGTCCAATTCCTTAGCGATAGATTTTAGGCCACGCGAAATATCAGAGATTTCCTGAGTTCGGTTGTCCCCGCCTCGTTTAATTCCACCAGCCTCAATCAACTGCAAATAGTCGATCACAATTAGACCTAAGCCATGCTGGCGCTTTAGGCGGCGACAGCGATTACGAATCGCATTCACCGTCACACCAGGGGTGTCGTCAATAAAGAGCGGCAGTTCCTGTAGGGTGCGTGTTACCTCAACAAATCTGGGGAAATCATCGGCCTGAATATCACCGCGACGAATTTTATCACCGGATACGGCTGCCTCGGATGCCAAAATACGTGACGCCAACTGTTCAGACGACATTTCGAGCGAGAAAAACGCAACCGGCGCCCCGTTCGGGTCATTTTCAAGAACAGCCTTAGCCGCGTTAAAGGCAATGTTCGTTGCCAACGTTGTTTTACCCATGGACGGACGACCGGCGAGGATTAATAAGTCAGACGGGTGCAACCCACCCAGGTACTTGTCCATATCAATCAAGCCTGTTGTGACGCCAACGATATGAGAATCACGCTTGAACGCCATTTCAGCTGTGTGCAACGCCTCCGTGATAGCCAGGCTAAACGGCAGCAATCCGCCACTGGTCTGACCCTTTGTTGCCAAATCAAACAGTTGCTTTTCAGCATGCTCAATCTGGTTGACGGCTGTGGTATCAAACTCATAGGTTTTGACATTTTCACAAATATCTTGGCCGATTTTTTGTAATTCACGGCGCAAATATAGATCATAAATGACTTTACCATAATCGGCCGCACTACTCATGGACATCACAGAATTGGCCAGATCAACCAGATAAGCCGCCCCACCTACAGGCTCCAAAGCCTTATCCCGATCAAAATAATCCTTTAAAGTAATGGGGTCTGCAATTTGTCCGCGTTCAATAAATCGACAAATACCTTCGAATATTTTCCCGTGAATTGCATCGGCAAAATGAAACGGTTTAAGGTAGTCCCCAACCCGTTCCATCATACTATTATCAAGCAACAAAACACCCAGAATCCCCTGCTCCGCCTCTAAGTTATACGGAGGGGCATCATCATTCTTCACAGCAAGCGCTGTGTTTTGTTGAAACGGAACAATTTCTACTGACATTTCACTCTCGAATTAACCCTATCTTAACCCAAGCATATCATACTAATAGCCAAAGAGGAAAAATTATGGATGCGTCATGTTAAGAATATTAGCTCTGCTTTTTACGCTACAATCACAATCCTTTGCAGTAACCACACTAGACATAGTCCTTGATGATCTGCAAAAAAGCTATAGCGGGGGCTATTCTTACTCGTCCTCTGGCAAATGTACAACAACAAAAGCATGCCTGGACTACATAACATTACGATCAAAGCAACTCATTGATAAGTACGCAGAAAAAAAAGGAACGGATCCACAGGCTGACGAAAAAATAACTATTGCAAGAAAAATTCCCCAATTGATCAAGGATATCTTTGACAATGCTTCGATCTACCCTCAATCCAAAATTTTTCAGTCCATGTCATCGCAAGGACAAACTAAATATCGTCAAGGTCTGAGAGTCAAACTTCCAAATTTTAATACCGGATTTGACCTATTTTCAATTGACCGCACACGATTATCAGAAACCGACAAAACAACGCTACAACAATTGGAAAAAGAATTAAAAACATTAATGATCGAAGCAAAAGTCACAGGCTATAAAATCTCCAATATTCAAGGATTAACAATTAGCTATGACGATATCCTGTCAGTCATCTTAGACAAAATTGATACCCTTGATACAACCAGCATGTCACGCGAATCACAAGCCCGTGCCTTTACTGGCATTGTTGATGAAGTTCTTACTGACCTAAGTGCAGAAGACAACAATACATCAAAATTGGCAAGTTTAAGATCAACCATCGAAGCAGAAAGTGAGAGATCCCCCTTAAGCTTTGACGCTTTAACCCAGTTTTTACAAATGAATTTCGATGATCCAATGGCTACCCCTGAAAACGACCAAGAGAAATACTGGAAATCACAAAAATCAAGCTTCCAAGCAGCAAAAGCACCAACAATTCCTTCATTCTTAGGATTTAGCAACCTTAGTTTTGATGTCCAAGTTGGCGCGCAAATACACCATCTAACCGCCAAAAATGTGACGTCACGACTTAAGGAAAAAGAGCGTGTTTACGCTCAGACATATGTATATAAAGATATGTCACCTGCAGCTCAAGCAGAATTCCGTTCAGGTGTACGCTATACGATCACCCCCAACAAATTAGCATCAAGTTTGTTCGATCCGTTACAAGACGATACTACAGATAACACGACCCGTACCAACTTAGAGAATTTGCGGACTGAGTTTAAAGAAAAAATCAAATCCGTCATGGTTGGGCAAAAAATCGCCTTGCCCCCTATTCAGTCTATAACCGGGGCTCAATTTGATTACGATCAGCTTTTAAATATAATTCTGGCAAAAATGGAAGCTGTTACCAACCGTCCTGCAGACCGACAAGGCAACCTAGCTATTGACCTAAAAATCATTGACAGCATTATTGAACAACTCGATTCTAACGATAAAGCCTCTCAGAAATTATTAAGTCTGAGACAAAAGATCGAAACAGGTCAATCATCCAATACTTATAATTCCTATGGTTATGGAAATACATCAACCTCCGATGACAATAAATCGGAAAAGGAATGGAATCAGATCAAATCGCAACTACAACATGCAAAACCTGAAAAGGCAGCTAAAATCACCAACATCAATGATATCAGAATTAATTTCACAATTATTGGCCACAAACAAAGTGTTTCCCTGCAGGATTCAGGCACATCAAATTACCTAAATCGTCGTCTTGAAGGAACAAACACAAAATTCAAACGCGAAAAACGTGCAGTTCTTGATGATTTAGTCAGTAAACTCTCTGCCCTAAGGTGTCGCAGCCGCGACGACTGCAAACGTCAATATCTGGACGAAATCAATGCAACAAAAGCAAAATTTGGCGGCAGGTCATCCTATAATAGTTCATACAATACTTACAACTCCTACAATTCAGGATATAGTCAAAGCCAAAACCCACGAGCAAGCACCCAAAAAGCCCAAGAAATGGATTTAGCCATTCAGGCAATGCTTGATAATTACAGCAAAGTCATTACTATGGCTTTTGATATGGATCGCCCCCATACAGCACTTGTTCTTTACAACCATCTATCGGCAAATGGCCAACAAAACTATGTAAATGGCATGGTCATTGGAGCCCCAAGTACGGCTAAAATCTTTACAAGTAAAGATAAAAAAGAAAACAAAAAAAGTAAAACAAACATCTGGTCGTCAATTGCCGGGTTATTTGGCGGGGCACAACCTGCAAAATCGGAACAACCCGAAAAGAAAATTGACTATACGACAATTGAAACAAAACTAAAACCCCATGCTTTTTATGATACAGATGATATCATCATCTACACGATACAATCGATGGAAAACTCAACATGTCATAGCTTTGGAGACTGCGCAAATTCTGAAACACGCGCTATTGAAACAGTTGTCCGCACCCTAAACCCGAACGATCCAAATGTGACGTTCTTGCAGTCGGTTATTGATGCAATCAAAGCAAAAGATCGATCAAATCCCCTAGACATAAAGGTAATAACTGATGCCTTTATAAACGCGGGGTTTTCTCAGAGAATTAAACTCACGTCAGCAGATGAAACACAATGGAACACCATAATTGATCAACGCTCCGGCAAACGACAACGTCCCGTACCACCACGCATTGCAAACAAAGATCGTATCTTAAAGTATGTTGAGAAAAAATTAAACGGTACCGCTAATGGTAAAGACGATCCTATGGCAGTCGTGCAACAAACGCTAACGAACGTGTTAACCCCATCAACACCTGCACCAACCACACCTAAAGCAACGACATCACCTAAAAGCTATACGTCATCAAAAACTAGTTCATACAAATATAGTTCGTCCGGCTCAACAGCTGGAAAATCTGTCCCTACACGATAGCTATCGTTCTTGCAAGGTTGATCCAATCAAATGACTATAGCTTTACAACATAGTCACGAAATACATCACCGCGATGCTCAAAATCACGATATTGATCAAAGCTTGCGCATGCCGGTGATAATAAAACAACCCCACCGCGCTTTAACGCATCCGCATAAGCCTGCCTAAGTGCCGTCTCCATATCGCCGCAATAGACATAGTCAACATGCCCGTCAAGAATTTTTGCGAAAGTTGTTGAAGACTCCCCAATCAAATAGGCTTTTTTCACATGAGACAGCAAGAGAAGTAAACTGTCGATTCCATCACTTTTAGCAACACCACCAACAATCCAATAAATTTGTTCGAAAGCTGATAGAGCATGGGATGTAGCATCAGCATTTGTTGCTTTGGAATCATTGACAAAAGTAACTCTATCGATAACCCGAACAACCTCTTGGCGGTGAGCAAGGCCCGGAAATGTCTCAATACCACGCATAATAGCATCCGGCATCAAACCATAGGCACGACAAATTCCATAAGCCATCGCTATATTCTGATAGTTGTGCTGGCCTTTTAGGCGATCTAACTTAGACAAATCCCCAACAACCAGTCGGTCATCCCCTGTTGCATCAACCAACAAGCCATCGAGAACAAAAATACCGCCCAACAAGGGACGATTAACACTCACCGGAACTAAATACCCCGGATGAACCTCATTCATTTCATCATAGACCTGTAACGAATACGCATCATCAATAGATACCATGGATTTCGGGGGATTTCCTTTACTGGCAAAGATCTTCATTTTTGCATAAACGTAATCTTCCATACTGCCATGTCGTTCAAGATGATCAGGGGTAATATTTGTCCATACCGCATAGTCCAAGGCCAAACAATTCGAGAGATCAAGCTGATACGAAGAAAGCTCTAAAACATAAACTCCTTCATCCGGCAGGGCCGGCAAAGACATGACCGGCACACCGACATTCCCTCCCACAGCCACAGGAACTTGACATTCTTTAAAAATATGTCCGATCAGGGTTGTCGTGGTCGACTTACCGTTTGTCCCCGTAATACCAATAATTGTTGTATTGGGATAAGTTTCACGAAACAAATCCACATCTCCCATTAAGCGGATGTTCATGTCGATGGCTTGCTTGGCAATCGGATGGTTTAGCGGAATTCCAGGGCTTTGGATAACAGCCGTCAGACCTGACATATCTTGATTATCCCAAATATACGCTCCCTTTTGGCATGCCTGATCTATTTTTACTGAATCAGAATCGAGAACATACACACGATGATTTGATTTTAGCAAAAAGTCAACGCACGCCATTCCTGACCGTGCTAATCCGTGAACGAGATATGTTTTCATTTAGTTTTTCTGTCCGGGAGGCTGTATATTTTCTTGATTATAGCTAATTTTACTTTCTTAATTCAACATTAACACTTACCATGCTAGAAATAATTAAGGTTAAATTTTACGCAAATTGATATGAAAATCATAAGACACCTTTTCATCTTATTGTTCTGTACATCTTTTGCTCAGGCTTTATGTGAAGCTTATATCCACCATCATGAACGCCAACATGGCATCCCTCATAATTTGCTGCGTGCTATTTCTCGGATTGAATCAGGTCGAAACATTGCAGGCCAAGGTACAGTTGCTTGGCCATGGACGATCAACGCAAACGGTAAACCGTATGTTCTCAATACAAAAGCCGAAGCCATCGCCAAAGTTCGAGAACTCCGTGCCAAAGGAATTACCAGCATTGATGTCGGTTGCATGCAAATCAACTTACGCCACCACCCGGGAGCCTTTGCATCCCTTGAAGAAGCCTTTGATCCCCAGAAGAACATCGCGTATGCAGCTCAATTTTTAAAAGAAAAAATGGAAGCGCAAGGCAATTGGCAAAATGCAGTTGCTCATTATCACTCAGCCTCAACCGCACACAACCAACCCTATAAGAACAAGGTTATGGCTGTTTGGCAAGAGTTTGGCAACAGCATCGCACCAATGGCAGCCCAACCTCTAAACACCTTATTTGCTATCAATAAACCAAAAGTTGTCAACACCCATTTTATTGGATCAAATGGTCGCAGAATGCCTGTTAACATCAAATTTAATCACTATACAGGGATTAAACACCCCGAACCAAAAGAACCGACTGTCGTTGCACGCACACCAGGAAGCTTAATTAATACAAGCATGACAACATCAGGTGGCGCAAAAATCTATCGCGCCAATACATCCCTAAATTCAAAGCGCATCATCATGCCATTAACAACAGTTCGTCGGGCGACTGTGAAACTTCCCCCAACTCTTTAGTGGATTCTTAAGATAAATCCTCTATCCTTTTATAAAAAGGAGTTTTATCATGACAAAAGTTGCATTAATTACAGGATCAACCAGTGGTATCGGCCTTGGAATCGCCAAAAAATTAGCATCAGAAGGCTGTCATATTATACTTAACGGATTAAACACCCCTGACGTTCCAGATGTTGTCAAAGATGTCGACAACCTGGGAACAGGCAAAGTTTTATTCAGTGATGCAGACATGTCTAATCCCAATCAGATCGAAAATATGATGCACATGATTGAGAATAAGTTTGGTCAAATTGATATCGTCGTGAACAATGCCGGCATTCAATTTGTCTCACCAATTGAAGAATTCCCCGTTGCTAAATGGGATAAAATCCTTGCTATCAATCTATCTTCAGCATTTCATATTATTCGACTTGCTATTCCTATGATGAAGAAAAATGGATGGGGACGCATTGTTAATATTGCATCAGCTCACGCCCTTGTTGCCTCGCCTTTTAAATCAGCCTATGTTGCAGCAAAACACGGTATCGCCGGATTAACAAAAACCGTCGCCATGGAGGTTGCAGAGAATAATATCACGTGTAATGCGATTTGTCCGGGTTATGTTCACACCCCCCTCGTAGACGGGCAAATTGATGCAACGGCAAAAGCTCGTGGCATTACGCGTGAACAAGTTATCAAGGATGTTATGCTGGGTGAACAACCAACAAAAAAATTCGTTGCCGTTGAAGAGATTGCCGATCTGGTTTTTTTCCTATGTTCGGATTCAGCATCATCAATGACAGGGACATGTTTACCCATTGATGGGGGATGGACAGCTCATTGATCGAGCAAAGCACCACGGAGCAAAAAAATATTAGAGGCTGTCACTTTAAATAGGAAAATGGCGCACCCGAGACGATTCGAACGTCCGACCTTTGCCTTCGGAGGGCAACACTCTATCCAGCTGAGCTACGGGTGCATTTCCTTCTTTATAGCCTATATTCTGAGCTGTGCCAAATGCTATTTGTTGCAACTCACTTTACAGAATGTTATTTTGTTGAAAACAATGAAAGTTAAATCCCAATGAAACATCATTCTTCTAAATATTATATGTATGGCGCCCATCCATGTACAGCAGCACTAACAAACCCTGAGCGTCAAATAGATGAGGTTATTTATATTAATGATAAGATTTTGGATAAGCTCCCTACGCTTCCCAAAACCATGAAAACCAGAAAGGCCGATAAAAACTGGTTTGATAAAACATTAGGTATCGATGCTGTCCATCAAGGAATTGCCCTGCGCATCAGTGCACGAGATTCTCTTGGTATTGATGAGCTAGCTAATGAACCCGAAGTAAACCAAATGGTTATTGTCCTTGATCAAGTAAGCGACCCCCATAATGTGGGTGCGATTATCCGAACTGCCGCCGCCTTTGGGGCAAAAGCACTGGTCATGACTGATCGCCATGCCCCCGATGAATCCGGTGTTTTAGCAAAATCAGCATCAGGAGCCCTTGAACTCGTCCCTATCATGCGCTATGCCAACCTAGCAAATGCCATCAAAGAATTAAAAGAAATTGGTTTCTGGATGTACGGTTTTGCTGAAAGTGGTGCAGAAACACTGAATGAAGCTAAATTCTCTGGGAAAATTGCTCTTATTATGGGAGCAGAAGGCTCAGGAATGCGTGATCTAACCAAGAAAAACTGCGATTTCTTAATTCGCCTAGAAACAGCAGATCAATTTTCAACATTAAATGTTTCAAATGCCGCAGCCATCGCTATGCACCAAGTTTTTTCAAGATTTAAGGGATAAGGTTTTTTGAAATAACTTGGATATGCTGTGTCAAAGATTCTCTGATAACTGTTGGCAAAGAATATTCAGACATAACATCCTCGTAACAGGGGATAGCTCAAACCCCCAAAATTATATAGAAAAACATATATTTAGCATAATAATATATATCTTAATATATATAGTCAGAACAAAATAAACCGGTTATAAATAAGTCGTTAAAAAGAGTTGTTCTAATGAAAGTCCTGTTTTACGTCTTAATTTTTTTGCTTGAGCCCATTTTTTCTCGATAGGATTGAGATCTGGGGAATAGGGTGGCAAATATAATAACTTATGCCCTGCATTTTCTAGCATTTCATATATAAGCGGACTTTTATGAAATGTGGCATTATCCATAATTACAACGCTTTTAGGTGGTAATTTTGGGATCAAATCTTGATCCACCCACGCATTAAAAACTTCTGTATTCACACTGCCGTTCAGTAAAGTGACTGTTAGCAAAACCCCTTTACACAAAGCCCCGATTACATTCGTTCTTCCTTTTGCTCCCCAATCCTGCAGACCATAACATTTCTGTCCTTTCGATGAATATCCATGTGTGCGAGGCATATCATGGGCAAACCCACTTTCATCTATGAAGACTAAAGGAAGTTCATCCTTTCTTAACTCCTCAATTGTTTGACAAAACATAGACCGCTTTTCGGGATTCGCCCTTGGGTGGTTTAGAGTTTTTTTTATAGGAAACACCTAATCGTTTAAGGGCATAGTGAATGCACATTTGACTAACCTTGAATCGTTCTGCTCGCTCATATTGGTACGAATCTGGATACTTCTCCACATCTTGTTTCAAGAGATCCATGTTAATGGCTGTGGCAGGTTTATTACGACTCAGTAAGGGGGATAGCCTTCGATGCCATCTTACTAATGTCGTTTTTCCTATCCCAAAATATTTTGCTGTTTCCTCGTAGGTAAAACCTTCTCTTGCTTTTACCTCAAATACTTTTATACGAAAATCTATTGAATACGTCATTTAGAAAATTACTCAAACCTTTTTCTAAAATTATAGCCTTTTTATTTTGTTTTGACTATAATTTACACAAAAAATTTACCCTAATTCATCATCACGGATAATCACTTCATCTTTATGCACAAAATTTAATTTTTCTTTGGCTTGTTCTTCAAGCATATCAGAATCCAGACTATCGGGACGCATCAACCGTACGTTCCGCTCTAGGCTATCTTGTTCTTGTCTAACGGTATTAAGTTTTGTTTCAGCAACACTAATCTGTTGTTGAAGGCGACGCCACGCCAAAATTCCCCTATCCCCTTGAATAATATGGTAAACAAAGTACACCAGTAAACAAACAGAAACAACTGGACCAACAACATGTTGAAATCGGGATATGACGTCTGGCTTCACAAAACTTAACCCAAAAATATAACTCTTTAATTTAAAGTGTAATATAGCCCCATGGGGTGAGTCTAGGGGCCTTAGATCCTTAAGCTGCTTTTTTATTTACGACAGGCATAACAACACTTTTAAAGATTGGGGAAGCCTTAAAGCTAATGACATTGCGCGCCGTAATCTTTGCCTCAACACCAGTTCTTGGGTTACGACCTACACGTTCATTTTTTTCACGAATATTAAAAGAACCAAAACCAGAAATCTTGACTGAATCACCTGTTGCAAGAGTCGTTGTGATAACATTAAGAACAGACTCTAACATTTTAACGGCAACGATTTTATCCAAATCAAAACGATCAACAAGATTGGCTACCAAATCCGCCCGTGTTATTGTATTGTTTGACATCTTATATTCCTCCAGTTTTTTGACTATATCTACGCTATTTGCCCAAAGAAATCAACAACAAACTATAGTTGCCTAACTCAGTTTTCTGAATAATAACACCATAAGTCAAATAGAATTTTAAAATTAAGACTATATTAATCTATGTGACCTAAAATACTTGGAAGATAGACTATATTTTCGGAGAAATATCCATGAAATATTACATAATACCCGTTGCAATCATTGCTTTATTGTCGGGATGTGCCAATCAGGGTGGTGGCATTACCAAGCAGCAAGGCGGCACAGTTATCGGTGGTGCGACCGGTGCCTTAATCGGGTCGCAGTTTGGCCATGGATCAGGACGCGTTGTCGGAGCCGGCGTTGGCGGCGTTCTCGGTGCACTTGCCGGATCTGAAATAGGTAAATCGATGGATCAACAAGATGAAGCCAATCGCCGTTACTATCGAGACGACCGTTACGATGACGACTATGACAGGCGTGGTCGAAAACGAGTTTATTACTACGAGGATTAACCTCGACATCGGTTCTTCAATTAGGTATAACTGAAGGTAAGTTAACTTCAGGATATCACACCATGATGAACCGTATTTTTTTACTTTTAACAGCAACAACAATTTTAACATCATGCGATACTTTTTCGTCAAAACCACCGCTTGAAGGGAAACGGGAAAGCATCTTCACGCAAGAATCAACTGTCAAATCAGAAAGTACAGTCGGTAAAGCATTACTTACGCTGGGAACGCCTCATAAAAACAACAGCTGGTCTGTCCCCGGTGGTTCTCTTGACCATACGCTAAGTAATTTAGCATTAAGCGCCCATCCAAAGAAAATTTGGTCGTCCTCTATCGGATCAGGGAATTCATCAAGTCAAAAACTAGTTTCAAACCTCGTTGTCGACAATGGCGTTATTTTTGGCATGGACACCCATGGCCAAGTAACCGCTTTATCCCTAAACGATGGACAAAAATTATGGTCAACAAATACCTCACCGGCAGGGTCAGAATCAGAAACACTCGGCGGGGGTATTGCGATTAACGGATCAAAAATAATAGTCACAACATCCTTTGGTGACATCCTTGCACTTGATGCTAAAACTGGCAAAGAATTGTGGAAACAATCGCCTCAGACGCCATTCCGCATTGCCCCAACAGTTACAGGCAGCACAGCAATTGCTGTAAACGTTGCCAACGAAGCACTTGCCGTTGACACATCGAATGGAAATATTAAGTGGACACATATCGGCTTGCCTGAAGCAACAGGATTATTGGGTGGTGGTGTTCCCGCTATTTCTGGGAATAAAATTGTAATCCCGTATTCAACGGGTGAACTCTATGCCCTTGATTTGTCTACAGGCCAACTTCTTTGGGTTGAGGCTTTAAATCCGGCAACCGCTTTTGATCCCCTATCAAGCATCAGTCACATTCGAGCAAGACCAGTTATCTTGAATGGCAAAGTTTATGCCATTAGCCATGGTGGCCGCATGGCAGCCTTTGATTTGAATACGGGATCCAAACTATGGCAAAAGGACATTGGCGGTGTTAGAACACCAGCAGTCTACGGCGGATACATGTTTATGGTCACCAATGAAAATGACCTTGTTTGCCTTGACAGCACAACAAGTAAAATTATTTGGGCAAAGGCTCTTACCTCTCCTGCAGGCGAAGAAAAAACCGTTTGGGCAGGCCCTATACTGGCAAATGGCAAATTAATTTTAACGAACACCAAAGGTGATATCGTCTTCTTTAACCCAACTGACGGCACTGAATCATCCAAAATCAACCACGGGGATTCGTTAGCACTCTCGCCTATTGTTGTGGATGGGAAGTTAATTGTTTTATCCGAAAATGCCACAGTTACAGCTTACAGCTAAGATAAAAAGGTTGAACTTTCAACCTTTTGCCCCCACTTAAATATAAACAAATTAAGACACTAATATTATCATGAAGATCGCAATCATCGGCCGCCCTAATGTTGGAAAATCAACACTTTTCAATCGTTTTGCAGGAAAACGCCTAGCCCTTGTTCACGACATGCCCGGCATGACTCGAGATCGCAAGGAAACAGACGGTAAGTTGTATGACCTGAAATTCAAAATTGTTGATACAGCTGGATTAGCAGACCCGGATTCTTCAGAACTCACCAAACGGATGTTTGATCAAACAAAAATAGCGATTGCTGAATCAGATCTCGTTCTCTTTGTGATTGATGCTCGTGAAGGGATCACTCCATTTGACCAAGAACTAGCAGGAATGTTGCGCCGCCAAGAAAAACCAATTATCGTGCTTGCCAATAAATGTGAAGGACGCAACGGAGAAGCAGGATACGCCGAAGCCATGGGACTAGCCCTTGGTGAGGTTATTGCGATCTCTGCAGAACATGGCGAAGGTCTTTATGATCTGTACGAAACAATGGCACCGTATTTTTCTGACTTTGATAAAACTGGAGACGACGTTGCTGCTACAGATCGTCCTATGAAATTAGCGATTGCAGGTCGCCCTAACGCCGGAAAATCAACATTAATCAACCGCTTGATTGGTGAAGACCGCCTTTTAACAGCAGACATGCCAGGCGTAACACGCGATGCAATTACAATCCAATGGTCCTATAAGGATACTCCCATCGATTTGATTGATACAGCCGGCATGCGTCGTCGCAGTAGAGTTGACCACTCATCAGAAAAACTTGCCGTTATGGATACACAACGATCGATTAATTTTGCTGAAGTTGTCGTTCTTGTTGTTGACTCAACATGTCCTTTTGAAAAACAAGACCTCACCATTGCTTACGACATTGTCAACGAAGGTCGTGCCTTAGTCTTAGCCCTTAACAAATGGGATAAAGTTGAGGATAAATCAGGACTATTAAAGTCTATTCAAGAAAAACTAGACAATCAACTGACTCAGGTACGGGGTATCCCATGTATCCCAATTTCAGCTCAACATGGCCGAGGGTTAGATAAATTAATGGAAGCAGTCATGTTGATGTATTCAAACTGGAATCGACGCATCTCTACAGGACAGCTTAATAAGTGGCTGAGCTTTGTTGTTGAAAACCACCCTGCCCCTGCTGTTAACGGTCGCCGAATCCGTCTGAAATACATGACTCAAGCAAAAACACGCCCACCAACTTTTGCTGTTTTTGCATCTCAGGCTAGTCAATTACCAGACAGTTATTCTCGTTATCTGATCAATAATTTACGAAAAGATTTTAAGTTAGATGGCGTACCAATTCGTATTTTTGTTCGCGGTGGTAAAAACCCTTATGACGACAAAAAAAAATAAACTGATTAACACAAAAAGCGAAGTGTATACTTAGTACATGAGCACCACAGTAACGCTATCGGAGAGTCAAATAGAATGAGGATAACATTCTAATTCTGGTCTCTTACTGAATAGCAAACAGAAAAAATTTAAGTTAAATGCTTGTAAGTTTATTACAAAAATATTTATAATTATATTATAAATAACAAATGAGATTATTATAATGAAACATCTACTTTCTTTAATAATCTTAGCTGCTACTCTTAGCCCTTTATCGTCCCAAGAACATCAAAATACCTATCAGCTTAATTGTACTGATATTATTCCAAGCGAGCTCTTTGTCAAAATTTTTAGCTATCTTGATAAAGGAGATCAAGTCGGACTAAAAACCGTATGCAAAACCTTTCACATCATCGCCTCTGATACGTTATTGCTCGGGCCGGTCACCCCCATATCAATCAGACCAACCAATGGCAATCTTATTATACCATCCGTTTATCAGGCTGTTCAAATTATCGGAGACACTCTTCCTCAAACTCTAGAATCATGGGGAGAATACCCAAGCATTCATAGCTTATCGATTACCACAACAAGCCAATCGTTCAATCCGTCACAAATCTTCCCCCATTTCCCTAATATAGAATATCTCTATATACAAACCCCATGGCAATTAGAGCCATCGGTTTCAATTGTTGAAAATGATATAATGGTCGAAACCACAGGATTTTCTTTTGCAAACATACTTCCTTTTCCGATTGCACGATTAACAGTATTACTCTTCCAAAACGGCCTTCAATCAACCCTATCTCGATTCCGGACAATTCCATCGGACATCTTACTAGAAACAGCATTAACCCTAGATCTCGCAGCGACTAAAGCATGGCGTCTCATCGGGCTGGGCAAAACTCACCCAAACCCAGATGATATAGACTACATCCTGATGATGGTGACGGCACCCTGTGTTGAACGCACAGACATTATGCTTAAATCACGACTCAAAATCATGAAAATGATTTTAGGAAATGATATCCTCTCCTTTAGAGAGTGGGATCTATTCGAACAAATAAAGACACTCTTGAAGTATTCAAAAAACAAGACAACTGTCAGGGATCAATTAATATCAACAATAGCAGATATAGCTCCGCATCTGCGTGTCAGTTTTATTCGCAGTCTGTCACAACTCGCCACAACTCCGGATAAATTGACTCAATTCATTCAGCTCATAAACAGCTCGTGGATGACGCCCCAATTAAAATCGTTCATTGCACTTAAAATGCAAATGACTATTCTGCAAACGCCTCATGATGAATTAGTAAGGGGAAAACGTCAATTTTACTCTACGGCTCTCAGATCATCTATACTAGGATTAAAATCTGAAGATAAAAGACGCACATTTTTATCCGATGAAATCTTAGAACAACTATAGCCATTCCAATTAGAATGGCTATAAAAAACCAATCTAGGCCATATACTGACCACCATTGGCAGATAAGGTTGTTCCAGTGATAAACCCGGATTTCTCACAGGCAAGAAAAACCACAGCATTAGCAATCTCCTCGGCCTTACCAAGACGGCGCACAGGGATCTGAGCAATAATACTTTCAAGGACATTTTCAGGAACGGCACGCACCATATCAGTATCGATATATCCCGGGGCAATAGCATTAACTGTTATTCCTTTATTGGCACATTCAAGAGCAAGCGCTTTAGTAAATCCAATAACACCCGCTTTTGCCGCTGAATAATTAACTTGGCCGATCTGCCCTTTTTGGCCATTAATGGATGAAATGCTAATGATTCGCCCAAATCCACGGTCCCGCATCCCGTTAATCACACAATGCGCCATATTATAACAGGACGTCAGGTTGGTGGCAATCACAGCATTCCACATATCAGGTGTGGACTTATGCAAAAAGCTATCACGGGTAATTCCGGCATTATTGACCAAAACATCAATGCGACCATATTTTTTTTCGATGTCTGCAATATTTTTCTGACAGACCTCATAACTCCCCACATCCCATTTCATAACGTCAATAGAGTGGTCAGCAGCAAATTTATTAGCAACATCATCGTTACCACCATAGTTTGCAACAACAGTATATCCGCTTTCTTTCAAAGCAATGGAAATTGCAGCACCAATCCCCCTAGTTCCACCTGTAACAACAGCAACTTTCATATCATACCTCTCGTTCTTATTTATAGAATACATGATTACTAAAATAATACGAAAATATTTAATAAATTCTTTTGTTTAGATTAAAAAAGTATGAATAAACGGGATTACATAAAGATAAATCTCACCCCTAATCCCAAAAGAATGAGACCACATAATCGACTAATCCAATGGGCTTGAGAGGCAAACTTTTCGCGCGTTGATTTTGCTGTAAGAACAAACGCCACGATACTAAACCACAGCACAGTTTCAACAAAAACAATTGCAATATACGATATCATAATAGGAACAGGCACATCAGAAGATATTGCCACAGCAAATAAACTGATAAAAAACATGGCACATTTTGGATTTAAGAGGTTTGTCAAAACACCGTTAGAAAACCCTTGGCGCCCCCCAATATCTTTACGGTGGCGCAAGCTTCCCAGCTCAAGTCCCTCCTTTTTAGCCATAAGCCCTTTGACTCCTAAATAAATCAAATAGGCCGCCCCTAAATATTTTATAACATCAAGAACCCAGGGGTAGTCATCAAGAACAACTCCCAGCCCCAATAACGTATAGATGACATGAATAATAGCACCAAAGGCGATGCCAACCGCTGTGAATAGCGCAGTTCGGCGAGAGTATAAAAGACTATTTTTTAGCACGACAGCAAAATCAGGCCCAGGACTGATTAAAGCAATCAGGTTGACAGTCGCTAAAGTGGCAAGACTCTGATAAAATGCAAGAAACATTTAAACTAACCCTTTTTACCCCATGCAACCATAAACACAGCAACAAATCTAGCTGTTTTTTGATGAGCTCGGTGATACAATTTGCCTCTGAGCATCACGACGCACCAAACGTGGTTCAACCAACTTACCAAAAGGATGCTGTTTAATAAAATCTGGTTTATAAGCAGCCCCCCGTTCATCTAGGGTCATTTTTGTTTGACCATTTTCCATAATAGGCTCACCATTATCATCCAATACAGCAATTAAATGCCCGGCAAAAGCACCATATCGAGCACTCAATCCTCCTGTTTTTCCAAGCTGAAGTTCACCAGGCACACGAATAAAATGCTCTGGCGTTAAATCAGGGGAAGATAATTTCTCATCAAGAAGAATGGCGATCTGTAATGCCTGCACATCGCTTTCAGGATAAATAGTTATAAATTTTCCCTGTTGCGTTACATCCTTATTTAAACGCTCTAGGAATGCGTTAGAACCAATAATTTTATGCGCAAAGTTATGTTGTGCTAATAACGGTAAAACGATAGTTGCCACTTTTAAGGCTGAATCTGATTTTGCGGAAACGTGCAACTTCCACCCTTGCTGAAGGGTTGGCTCTTTATCTGGGTCACTCTTCTTTCGAATTAAAGCAACAAAATTATCAATTGGTACACCAAAAAGCCTTTTCGTAAATTCGTCATATGACTCAGCTCCCTCAAACAAAATAGAAATTGCACTCGGATTATGATCAAGCCATACCTGTCGACATTTTTCATGATCTAAACCGTTATCCGTCATAAAAAAAGCATCAAATAGTCTATACTCATGTTCTTGGCTTAAATAGGTATATTGCGCAATTAAATTCAGAATAGTAGATATCTTTCTCTTATCTTGAGATTGATTATTGAGCTGCATAACATCAACTAAAGCAATATAGCATGCTGTTAAAGCATGAATTGTTTCATCATAGGGATACAAGTTTTCAAGATTTAATTGATCATCCCTCATTTCATCTAAGTTATGTTTTAAATCTATAGCTCTACTGATAACATCATCAACCCGAGCTTGTATCTCTGTTATTTGTTTGGAAGCAAGATTCTTTGAATCTTGTTGAATTTGTTCCCTGACCTCTGTCGGCATACGCCTATGCCCCAAAAGACGAGTAACTAAAGCATTTTTCTCAGGAATTTCGTAGTCATGATCCGCAGAAAAAGCAGTTGTGGTCAATATACATAGAATTAAGAAAAAACTGAAATAATGATTAAACATTTTTACCATCTTATTGTTTATAAACTAACATCGCACTATAGTATATAGAGATCAAAATAGATTAATACCAATACTTAAATGATATTTATTTGAGGCTATACATAGATTTGAGACAAACGATCTAAGTAAAAACCTCCATCATTCTGCTGAATAATAAAAACCCTTGAGTAAATACACCTTTTTATTTTCTAAATCTTGATTATAAGACATCAAATAATAACTATACGCCACAAGCCAATTTAAATATCTCATAGTTAAATAGCAACCAATTCCCCACTGATTTTTCTGAAGATTTGACGCCATACCGGACAAGACAAAACCAATATGATCACGAAACCTGACAAACCTTAGATATTCAGCCTCATGTTTATGATGAAACCATTTTTGTAAATATCGATAAGCACAAACTCGATAGGTAAAATCCGTGTCTAAGATACCGCATCCATATTTAATCAGAACGTCTCCATTGAGGCCCACAATTTTATCACAAGATTCCCTGACGAGTTGGGAAATTTCATCAACAGTTAGCAATGGAAAATCAGTTGCAATTCTCGCGATAAGACCAGATACAGCCGGAGCCGCCATAGATGTCCCCGAACATATACCATCCCCATCTGGTTGCAGCGATGTTGGGACATAGGATGAAATATCATCTCCAGGAGCCGTAATAAAGTATGGAGCAATCTTTTCATCTGCATACGCGGAAAATGGTGCTAAACTTGTACCATATTCACAATGCACACTATAAGCCCCGACGACAATCAGCCTACCCTTTGCTTTTTTTGCTAAGCTAATAACACTCTTTGTATAGGAATCACTCGAGTAACAGTTCCCGGTATTCCCAGAAGACAATACAATAATCTTACCAGAAGCCATCACGTCTAACATTGCTTTTTCAATGAGTTTATGGATAGGCTTCCTATGTTGCCTGCCCCCAAAACCCCATGACAAATTCACAACAGCGATATCTGAAAGACTACGTACATAATTTAAGGCATACATAAAATCCAATCGACGATCAGACTCATTGCTAACTTTTACAGGAACAATAGATCGTACAACACCCCCCTGAAATTTACCGAAATATTGAGCGGCAATTCCAGAAACATGGGTCCCATGAAAGTTAGACCGACCTGTTGATGCGATTAAAGGTTCATCTAAACGATCGGCATAGTTTTGATGACTGTCATAGGGAGCAACTGCATAGAATCCCGCACTCCGATCAATAACAGCATCTAATTTCGGGTGATTAACTGCAAAACCTGTATCAATAATCGCTATTCTTTTGAGTCTCGATGGAGCAGATTCCCCCTCATAAGAAAAAGTAATCTGAAAGAACAATACGACACAAAAAAATAAAAATTGAGACATTAATTAAAGCTAACTATAAAACCATCGTGACTATATAGATATTATTTACCACAATAAATCCTATCTATTCTATCCCCAAACAAACTAATACAGTCGAAATGTTGGCAACAAGATTGCACAGGATTGTCGATTGTGATTCTAGGCTGACTGAAAGAGAATCATCGGATGAAAGGATTCACAACATTTTACCGACAGGAATATCATGAGAATCAGATTCATATCCATCAGGATCAGCAAATGGCATTTCTGTATAACCGTTTTTAAGGTAAAGTCCTAAGCTTGTTGCTCGAGATTCGGCATGAACACTCTTAATACCAAGTTTTTTCAACCATTTCTCAATTAATATTAAAAAATGGCTCCCTATACCTTTGTTCTGATACGCCTCGTCAACAGCAATGATCCTTATGGCAGCCCGCGATTCTTGCCAAAACTGGATATGCGCATATCCTATAATCTCTGTCCCTTGATATAAGACAACATGCCCATGTTCTTCATGATTAAACGTCCACGTATAAGGATCATCTATCCCATGAGGGCCAAAGAAGTAAGTATCACGGAAATATTGAGCAGCTCCCCACTCTATCTGGTCATTACATTTTATAATCCGCAATCGATTAAAACCTGCTTTCTTTAAAACATCCCGAATAAAATCCCCTTTACGCAACGTATAGTTGGGAAAACGAGAATTCTCTCGGATAAATGATGTCTCATCTTGTAAAAGATCTTGCTTGAGACGAGCATAATCATCACGTGTTTGAGGATGGGATCGCAGATAATCCCTAAACATCAGATTTAAATCAATCTCTGCGTGGTTCTCTTCAAAAACATGCAAATTGACACTATAATCACTGCGTTTTGTAAAGCCATACTGGCACGGGATATTCCACTCTCCCTTATAAGTATAACCATGCTGTTCAAGAGGTTTGATCGATACATCACCATCTTTAACGACAGCAATAATATCAATCTTAGGTTTAGCGCTCAACGCTGGCACAGATGTTGAACCAACATGATGAACGGCCAAACAATTATCGCCCAGAACTTGTTTTAAAAGAGATGTCTCTTCTTCAAAAGCCTTAGACCAAGTGGGGTTATAAGGAACAACCTCGATTTTCTTTTTCATAAGCTTTTCCTTAAAAATAAACAGCTTGAGTTTTTGGTATAACCCTGTCTTTCAAAATCAATGATATATCCTAACTTCTCATAAAAAATTACAGCATCTTGAAAACTCATTGTTGAGACAGTTGCGCTATTACACTTCAATTTCTGCCCATAATCATGAACGGCTTTCATCAATTTTTGACCGAGTCCTTTTTTCCGAAAATCAGGATCTACCCATAATTGATCCGTGTAAATGCTGCCAAAAATCACACTCCCATTACAACCAGCAATAATTTGATTCTGATCATCCCGCATAAAGAATGCAAAACCAAAAGCATCATCAAAGTCAGGTGTTTCTTGGTTGATTTTTTCTGTTAGAAAATCAATATCTGCCATGTCTGGAGATGATGTAAATTGGACATCAAGTAAAGTTTTCATAATTTATCCCCCAAAAAACCACCAACTTGTGCATCCCACAGGTTTCTATAAAGCCCGCCATGGCCAAGAAGTTCGGTGTGAGTGCCATCTTCCACAATCTTTCCTTTATCAAAAACCAAAATACGATCCATATGTAAAAGAGTCGACAACCGGTGGGCAATGACGAGCGTCGTTTTTCCGTCCTTACCTAAAGCCTTGTTATGACTATTCATTAATTGCAATAAAGACCGCTGGATTAGATTTTCCGTAACTGAATCTAGCTGTGATGTTGCCTCATCCAGGATAAGAATGGGCGCATTTTTTAAAATAGCACGAGCAATAGCAATCCGTTGGCGTTGTCCACCCGAAAGTTTAACCCCTCGTTCTCCAACCAGTGAACCATAACCTTGCGGCAATTTTTCGATAAATTCATGGGCATGGGCTTTTTTAGCCGCGTCAATAACGTCCTCATCTGTTGCATCAATACGGCCATACCGTATGTTTTCCATCAAACTTCTATGAAATAGCGATGGGTCTTGCGGAATCATACCGATATTCTCTCTCAAACTATCTTGAGTAACATCACGAATATCCTGACCATCAATCAAAATAGCCCCATCTGTCACATCGTAAAGCCGCAGGATTAAATTGACGAATGTGGATTTCCCACCGCCTGAATAGCCAACCAGACCTACTTTTTGTCCTGCCGGGATCTCAATAGATTTGTTTTGAAAAAGCGGATCCGTTCCGGAACACGCCGAAGCCTCGTGCGAAGACGGTTTGTAATGAAATTTGACCTTATCGAAAGTAATTCTGCCCTCAGTACAAATTAAATCTCTGGCGTTTGGTTTATCCTGTATCTCCAGCGGCAGCATGAGAGACAGTAAGCTCTGTTTACACCGACCGACAGCCTGATTAAATTCATCAACTTGCGACATCGTAAACCACATCATATGGCCTGTTTCCATCGAAAGCCCTAAGATCAAGGCAAAATCACCGACTGTGATCAGCCCTTTTCCATAAAAACGAACTAAGAAGAAGGTTGAAAAACCCATCATAACGGCAATGAGACCGCCTTGAATACAGGCAAGAACCATCGAGTATAAATAAGTCTGCGTATAGGCTTGTTGCTGTCGCCCCAAAAAAGGGAGTAGTCGCACATTCTCAAAAGATTTGCGTGAAAAAATCCGAACATTATTATGGTTCGAGAGTGAATCAACCAGTTCACCGACAACGACGGATTCATTCTCAGATAGTTTATCAGACAATATGACCAGTCTTTTGGACATAAATATGCTAAACACCGCAAAAAACATAAACCAAGCAACAAGTATAAGGCAAAATATTGGATTAACAAAATAAGCAGCAATAAAGGCCATAACTAACAAAGAGGTTCCACGCAAGAAATTTGCTGAACTAAATGTTATAATTTGAGTAATCCCATCAACTAAATTGGTAATTTGCTTGGAAAGTTTACCGGACAATCGAGTTTGATAGAACTCATGAGAATGCGATAACGCATGATCCAACATTTGCGCGATAATTTTATTCTGTATGACCGGAACAAATTTTGCCCAAACATAGTTAATGCTTCGCCAAGTCACATTATCAAAAATGACAAAATTCAAAACGACTAAGCTTGTAGGGATGATTAAGATTGAAATATCCCCGTTTGTTACAGACGGAAGTAAATTAATTACTTCTTTGATAAGTATGTTATTAAATGGGCCCCAAAAACCGGCGGCTATACTACACAATACACTAATGGCAACAATAAATTTATGTGGCTTTAGAAAATGCCATATAAATGAAAAGAGTGTTTTAGGTAACGAGTAATTCATGTTTATCCCCATGATAATTATTGAAGGTTATTTTGCTAGAAACGCAAGGGGTAAAAATTATAGTACTCAAGGTATAGCCATGTTACAATCATAAAAATAATCCCTAAATCACCTAGACTCCTTTTTAAAATGGTATTCCCATATAAACTTATAGATTTAACACATACACTCAATAGTAACATCCCCACTTGGAATGGCCATTGTGGGTTTAATCATGATCTACACCTCGATTATGCCGATTGCAAAGGCGACGATAAATTTCGCGTCATGAAACTAAGTATGCACGCAGGGATTGGCACCCATATGGACGCACCGAGCCACTGTATTTCTGGCGGACTGAACATTCATGACTTTGATGTCAATGATTTAGTTTTTCCCTGTGTCATGATTGATATTTCCGATAAATGCCATGAACGTTATAGCCTGAGTATACAAGACGTGATGGATTTTGAAGGTACGTATGGATCTATTACAAAAGGTTCGTGTGTGATGATTCATACTGGATGGAGCAGATTTTGGGACGAGCCGTCAAAGTATCATAATAACTATATGTTTCCATCTATTTCTGAAGAAGCCGCAAAATTACTACTGGACCGAGGCGTCAATGCGTTAGGAATCGACACACTGTCATCCGATCGCCCAGAGGATAGTTTTAAGGTGCATCAAGCCTTTTTAGGTGCAGGGAAAATCCTGATTGAAAATGTCGCCAATTTAGACCAGGTCCCCCCAACAGGTTGTTATGTTATGGCACTTCCTATTAAAATACAAGATGGCACAGAGGCCCCCATACGGTTGGTTGGGTTAGTTGAGAAAGAGAATTACCAAAAATTTCTCAAGCAGTCTATCGAAACACTAGATGAAACTATCTATGATGATGAACACGAAATTCCCAAATTTATTGCTTTGATAGATTCATATCTAGATCTAGTCACAAAACTGAGATGGGAAAATCCAAAACATAATTTTCCTGAGTTAGGCAAAACATTGTTACCATTAAAAGCGTTTTTATATAACACTGACTACGCAAAAATAAAAGTTTCTTCTAAACATAGTGAAGATGATTCCAAGGGTATTGATGCAATAGTTTACAATACAATCTTAGATGAGGTGGGTATATCTATTCAAATTAGCTATGCTACAGAGGGTCAGCAAGAACATCTACTATACACAGCGTTAAAAGGATCAAACCAAGTTGCTATGTCAGCAATAGGCAAAATGTTTAGTGAAGAAAAACATATGAAAAAAGATTTACATAACAAACATCCTGAACTTAAAAAGACATCTCGAGAAGAAGATTTTAAGTATGCTCAGGCATTTGGACTGAGCAAAGAAGAAGCCCTTATCAACGAGTATTATAAAAAAATTAGACTACATGATGGCCGTGAAATGTATCAAGAACGAACAATAGCAAAAGATATTAAATATATAATTGACAGCATAAGCGATCTAATAGTATCGACAATTTCAAAAAAGCAAGAGAAGGAAAAAACATACAATATTCTTTTAATTGCCTTTAGTGACGGCATTATAAATAGATCTGAATCTCAATTACTATATAACGCGCTGAGATCTAAGTTAGAACATAAAAATAAAAGCGAAATCTACGTAGCAGGCATATCTAGACAGGATGTAAGCAAATGTATTTTTATTAAGATCTGATTTAAATTAACTATGTTGAGAGAGCACAAAGATACTAAGTCAGTCTACCTTAGAATAGATTCATGAAATTCGATAGTTTTTGTAAGAATTCCGAAGGTCATTCAGATAATTTAAGATCCACTGCAATAAAATTAGTATTACCAGACAATATTATTCAGGGAGCTTAAAGAAGGTGCAGACCTAAAACAGATATAGAAGTAAGGATAGGCTTAACAACATATTCTTTCCCTATTTGGTGATTTAAACTCATCCTAGGGTGATACCTGACCTATCTTATATACTTACAGGAGACTTCACAACTTGAATTGAAGCTAATAAATACTTATGAAAAAATACTTGAGAGTATCCATTAGAGATACCCCATATCATTTTAGGGTAGGTGCTGATCTTGGCAAGATTACCTCTCACTGATTCTAATAATAGTTTAACTTTCCAAATTGACTGATATCCATATATTTCTCCATTTTATGGAAGGCTTGCTTTGCAGTTTTGTCACATTTTCTTTGAAGTTGTTTAAAGATTATTGCATTTTCTTTTGCTTCTGATGAAGAAGTTGCATTAGTTAAATTTATGATAGTAGGAATATGCTTTCTTATAGCGTAAAATTCATTTTTTGCACTAGGAAAAATTAGGCTAGCTTCAACTAATAATAAGTCGATTTTCTCGTTCTCACGAAGTAAGTCAAAATAATCAACGGAAGAGAAGTTTTCTTCTTCATAAAGACTAATTCTATCATATTCCTCTGATACACTTAGTTCAGGATAATAATTACCATCACTAGATAGCTCATGAGTAAAAAATCTTAATTCAGATTGCAATTTCTGAAATAATGCCTTTCTTCTATCTAATGCTCTAAA
Source organism: Candidatus Paracaedibacteraceae bacterium (assembly GCA_019636055.1). NCBI lineage: Bacteria > Pseudomonadati > Pseudomonadota > Alphaproteobacteria > Holosporales > Candidatus Paracaedibacteraceae > Candidatus Paracaedibacteraceae bacterium. The sequence goes on along the minus strand of JAHBYH010000003.1, from coordinate 77,628 downwards.
ATTTATATCTACATTAAGTACTCTAGTACTCTGCTGTTGCGCACGCGAAGCGAAAAAAATAGTTGCAATCAAAGTTGCAAATATTAATATATTTTGAATCGTCATTCCATCCATAATAATTACCCCTT